>NZ_CP048630.1:2817500-3117500 GCF_010669125.1 Ancylobacter pratisalsi | reverse complement strand
AACGGCTCACCCGATACATTCCTTTACGTCGCCGCGCGCGATTTTGTTACCGACCGTCATATGAAACCCGCAAACTCTTCATTCGACACGCTTTTTACCCGCCGCCGGAAAAAGCGCACGCACCGCGGCACGAATATCCGTGCCTTCTCTGTAACGTTTCCCGGCCCGGCTGCGTAGCCCGGAAGTCAGACGAATGATCTGACCTTCCAAGGGAGACAGACCCATGAACACCAGCTTCAAAGCCCTCGCCCTCGCCGGCTCGCTCGCTTCCGCGCTCGCCACGGTCGCCATCACTCCCGCCTCCGCCGCCGATGGCAAGGAGAAGTGCTACGGCGTCGCCATGAAGGGCCAGAACGACTGCGCCGCCGGCAAGCATGACTGCGCCGGCAAGTCGATGGTCGACTATGACCCGGCCTCCTTCAAGCTCGTTCCCACCGGTACCTGCGCCCAGATGATGACCCCCAAGGGTCACGGCATGCTGAAGCCGATGTGAGCGTCGTCTCCAGCCCCGTCTGAGAGTAACGCACCACAGGAGCCTTCCATGAAAAGCATACCCGCTGCGGCACTCGCGGCATCCCTGACCGCCGCGCTTTCGCTGGTCGCCCTGCAGCCGGCTTCGGCCGCCGACACCAAGGAAAAGTGCTACGGCGTCGCGCTGAAGGGGCAGAACGATTGCGCGGCCGGGCCCGGCACCACCTGCGCCGGCACCTCCAAGGTCGACTACCAGAAGAATGCCTGGAAGCTCGTCCCCACCGGCACCTGCACCACCATGAAGACCCCCGACGGCATGGGCAGCCTGACCCAGGGCGCCGCTCCGACCTGACGCTGGCCGCGAGGCGGGTGGCGCGGTCCGCGCCGCCTCACCCGCCTCCAGCCCCTCGACATGCCGCGCCTGCCCTGCCTCGCGATTGCCGGGGCGAACCAACCAAGGACACCGCCATGGCCTTTTCAGCGCTTCCCGCCCGTGCCGGCGTCGGCTTCAAGCCGGAGCACTTCGCCGAGATCATCGCCGCCCCTCAGCCGCTGGGTTTCTTCGAGGTGCATGCCGAGAACTACATGGGCGCGGGCGGCCCCCCGCACGCCCAGCTCGGCCGGTTGCGCGAGGACTATGCGCTGTCCATCCATGGCGTCGGCCTGTCCATCGGCTCGATGCAGCCGCTTGATCGCGCCCATCTGGACCGGCTCAAGGGCGTGTGCGAGCGCTATGAGCCGGCAAGCTTCTCCGAGCATCTGGCCTGGTCGAGCCACGACACCGTGTTTCTCAACGACCTGCTGCCGTTGCCCTATACCGACGAGACGCTGAACCGCATCGCCGACCATATTGACGAGGTGCAGACCCACCTCAAACGGCAGATGCTGCTGGAAAATCCCGCGACCTACCTGCTGTTTGAGGAAAGCACGATCGAGGAGACCGACTTCCTGGACGAGCTGTCCGCGCGCACCGGCTGCGGCCTGCTGCTCGACGTCAACAACGTGTTCGTCGCCGCCACCAATCACGGGCTCGACCCGCGCGCCTATCTCGCCCGCTTCCCATTGGAACGGGTGCGCGAGATTCACCTCAGCGGTCATTCCGAGACGGTGGACGATACCGGCGCGCCGCTGCTGATCGATTCCCATGACACCCCGGTCAAGGATCCGGTCTGGGCGCTCTATGAGGAGGTGCTGGCCCGCACCGGGCCGGTGGCGACGCTGATCGAATGGGACAATGACGTGCCGGAATGGCCGATGCTGCGCTCGGAGGCGGTCGCGGCGCAGGCCCTGCTCGCCCGCGCCGAGGCCGATGCCGGCAAGACCCTGCTGCGCCGCGTTGGCCGCCGGGCGGCCTGAAGCGAGCCCCCGATGCCCCAGTACACCTCTCAACCCAACCCGCAGCCTTCCCGGCACGACACCCAGGCCGCCTTCGCCGCGGCTCTGGTCGATCGGGCCATGCCCATGCCTTCCGGCCTCACGGCGTGGACCGGCCCGCCGGCGCGGCGCTTCGGCGTCTATCGCAACAATGTCGCGGCCGGCCTCACCGGTGCGGTGGCGTCGCGCTATCCAGCGGTCGAGAAAGTGGTGGGGTCGGACTTCTTCGGCGCCATGGCCGCGGCCTATGTCAGCGCCCACCCGCCGCGCTCGCCGCTTCTGCTCGATTACGCCGCCGATTTCGGCGACTTCATCGCCGACTTCGAGCCGGCGCGGGAGCTGGCCTATCTGCCGGACCTTGCCCGGCTGGAATCGGCGCGGGCTCGCGCCTATCACGCTGCCGACGTCGCCGCGCTGGAACCGGCGGTTCTGGCCGCCGTTCCCCCCGACAGCCTCGCGCAGGCTCGCCTGACGCCTCATCCCGCCTTCGGGTTGGTGCGCTCGCCCCACCCCGTCGTCACCATCTGGGCGATGAATGCGGGCGAGGCGGCACTGGCGCCGATCGAGGAATGGGTCGGCGAGGACGCCCTCGTCGTGCGTCCCCGGCTCAGCGTGGAAGTCCACCGCCTGCCGCCCGGCGCCGCCGTGCTCCTCGGCTCACTGGTTTCGGGAGCGGCTCTCGGGCCGGCGGCCGAGATGGCGGCGGAAGTGCCCGGTTTTGACCTGTCCCTCGCCCTCGCCATCGCCCTGCGCGCCGGGGCGTTCGCCACCCTCAGCCTCGGAGAACAGCGATGATCGAGCCACCCGTGGCCGCGCCCTCGCCCATCGCGGCGACGTCTCCATCGAGCGCCACCGCACTCACCGGCCCCACCGGCCTCATCGTCCGCCTCATCGCCCTCATCAGCCACATCCCCGATGATGCGATCAGCCTGATCGCCCGGCTGTCGATCGCAGGGGTGTTCTGGCGCTCCGGCCAGACCAAGGTCGAGGGCTGGCACCTCAACGACACCGCGATCTATCTCTTTCAAAACGAATACAAACTTCCGCTCGTCGACCCCGTCATCGCCGCTCATCTGGCAGCTTTCGCGGAGCATCTGTTCCCGGTCCTGCTGGTCCTCGGCCTCGCCAGCCGCTTCGCGGCACTGGCACTGCTGGGCATGACGCTGGTGATCGAAATCTTCGTCTATCCCGACGCCTGGCCCACCCATGGCACGTGGGCCGCGTGCCTGCTCATCATCCTCGCCCGTGGGCCGGGCGTGGTCTCGCTGGACCATTACATCGCCCGGAAATTCGTGCCCGGGCGATGATCGCGGATCCTCTTTAAGCTATTAATTTCAAACGACTTTCTATGCCAAACGGTCATGGAAGAGTTGCCCATAGCCGGGCCGTGCGCCCTTTATGTCCGTGACCTCCAGGCAGTGCCAGAACGAGGCCTGCACGGCCGAGATCACCGGCTTGCCCAGCGCCCTCTCCAGCGCCTCGATGACACCGGAAGAGCGGAAATTGGTGCAGGAAATAAAGATCGCCGTCGCCTCGGGATGGTCGCAGGCCACGACATGGTCGAACACCTGTTCCAGCGGCACCTGTGCCAGCGCCCAGTCCTCGTCAATGCCGAGGTTGCCGCTGTTCAAAACCTTGTGGCCATTGGATTCCAGGAAGTTGATAGCGCGCTGGTGGATCGCATCGACATAAGGTGTCGCGAGTGCCACGGGTCCGGCGTTCACCTTGGCGAGCGCCGCCAGGGAGGCGGTCGACGCCGTGGTCGCCTTCACCCCCGGCGACCAGTTTTCCATGCGTGTGATCAAGGCCTTGTCGTAATCCGTGCCGTAGACGAACGAGGCGCTGGTCCCCCCGAAGCACATCACGTCGATCGGCGCCGACCCGACCAGCCGCGCCGACTGCTCCAGTTCCGGCGCCGTCATCATCGCGTCGATGCCTTCAAGCGTGACCTTTGGCAGGCGCAGCCGCGTCGTGTGGATCGAGAGCCCCGGCGCGGCCATGGCTGCCCATTCGGCGTCCATCACGATGCTTGAGGCAATGTAGATGAGGCCCAGCCGCCCGAGCGTTCCATAGCCGTCATACTGGAAACCCGAACGCGCCGCAGCGCCAGTAGGGAGGCTCATCTCAATAAATCCTCAAATCGTTCATGAATTTTCTTCCAACGTTCGCGCGAGACGCACCAAGGATGGAAGTCTTTCGTAGACGCATATACGGTTTTGCGATTCTCCGGATAGGATATATCTATGACAGAAGAACGCCAGCTACGGCATGTATACTTCAGTCAGCCGAACATCAGAAGCCGGCCCAACGATTACTTTAAATAATCTCATACATTGAATTATCCGATGGCTCACAGTCCCCGGCCAAGGCGCAGCAAGCCGTGCACGGCTGTGCCAGCGCCGATCGCTCGGAACGGGGAAGAAAAGCCGCGGCGCTATTTACCGGCGGCGCGGTTGCGCGCGTCCTGGACGACATCGCGGAAGCCATCGTAGTCCAGCGCGGCAGCCACCTTGAACGGCCCGACCAGATAGACCGGCGTGCCCGGCAGTTCCAGCGCCTCGGCCTGTTCGTCGTTACGGCCGAGCAGCGCGCCGATTTCCCGGGCGTGCTTCTTCAGGTCGGCGGCCAGGATCTTTCCATCGACCCCCGCCTTTGTCAGCGCGGCATCGATCCGGTCAGCGGAGGCACGACCGCCAAGTTCCATCAGCGCCTTGTGGGCGGCCTCATACTTGTCCTGATACTTGGCTGCCAAAGCCAGCTGGGCGGTGGTGACGGAGCTTTTCGCGAGGATCGGCCAGTCCTTGTAGACGAGGCGGATACCTCCATCTTCTCGCACCAGGCGTTCCAGCTCCGGCATGGAGCGACGGCAGTAGCCGCAATTATAGTCGAAGAACGCCACCACGGTGACGTCACCCTTGGGGTTGCCACCGACCGGGGCTTCCGGGTCGAACAACAACGCCTCGACGTCGAGCGTGCGACCGGCGAGCTGGCTCTTGTTGGCGCCCGGCGCAGCGATCAGTGTCGCGGCAAGCGACACGCCGAGGGCTGAGCGAAGCAACGCACGGCGGTGCATGGCGAATTCCTTCCGGTGGCAGGCAATGTCGGGCGGGGCTATCGCCCCACACCTCAGGCAAGTGGGCGGGTGCGCACACCATCGAGAATGATGCGCTGAATGTTGCGCACAGCCTCTTCGGCAAACTGGCTGTCGTCCAGCCCTGTGTTGAGCAAGGCGCCGATCTGTACGGCAAAATCGGCGTAATGCTGGGTGGTGGACCAGATGGCAAAGATCAGGTGGTGCGGATCTACCGGTGAAAGACGTCCTTCCACAACCCAGGCCCGGATCACCTCCGCCTTGGCATCGACGAGTTCCTTCAGCGAGGTCTCCAGTTCACCCCGCAGCAGCGGCGCGCCCTGAACGATCTCGAGACAGAACAGCCGCGACGCCTCCGGATGCGAACGCGAAAATTCCACCTTGCGCCTTATGTAGTCGCCGATGCCCTTCACCGGGTCGCTGTCGCGCTCCAGCGCGCGCAGGGGCGCCAGCCACTGGTCCAGAAGGCGGCGCAGCACGGCGACATACACCTCCTCCTTGGAGGCGAAATAGTAGAAAAGATTGGTCTTGGAGACCGATGCCTGCTCGGCAATCTGCTCCACCGTGGTGCCATGCAGGCCAAAACGGGAGAAAAGCCCCAGCGCCGCGTCAAGGATAGCGGTGCGTTTGGCCTCGATCTGCTTCAGCCGGCGCGGCGTCTTCGGATAGACGGAGCGCTTGCCGGAATGTTGCGGTGCCGTCTTGGAGGAGGAGGACCCGACCCCAGCCTGGCTTCCCGATGATGCGGCACGTGGCAAATACGGCTCCTGCTCGTCTTGTCTGCCTGGTGACATGGCACGGAAAATATTCGCACTGCAATATGCAGCGCGCCCGCTGGATCGAATCGTTCGACAGGAGTGTCCGAGATGCCCACCCGTTACGACCGCGTCGCCATGAGCCTTCACTGGCTGGTCGCCGTGCTCGTGATCCTGCAGTTCGCCACCGGCTGGACATGGGGATTCTTCGAACGCGGCACGGAGCCGCGCTTCTATCTGTTCCGTACCCACCTGTTCTCCGGCTACGCCATACTGGCGTTGGCGGTGCTACGCACGGGTTGGCGGATCACGCATCGCGCGCCCGTTCTGCCGGCAGGCATGTCACGTCCTATGGAGATCGCGGCACATGCCACCCACGGCCTGCTCTACCTCTCCATTCTGGTGCAGCCGGTTCTCGGCATCCTCACCATAACCGCGATCGGCAAGAGCCTTGGCACCGGGCCGATCCATGTCGCGCTCGCCTATGTCATTGCCGCCATCGTGGCGCTGCATGTGGCTGCCGCCCTCTGGCACCATTTCATCCGTCGCGACGGGCTCATCGCCCGCATGCTTCCGGCACGAGACTGAAACCGAATGGCCTCAGATACGATGATGGGTTCACCGACCGGCGCCGGTGGAGGTCGTGGCGCTCGCCTGCGCACCGTGTTGTCGACGCTGCTTCTGATGGCTTGTCCCGGCGCCGGCGTGGCACAAACGGTTCCGCTCGACATCGCCGCGACGCCGCTTATGCGCTTCGATGCAAGCGGTGCTGTGGAGTTCGGCGCACTCGGCTTCCTCGGCGGACTGGTGCTCACCTCCACCTCACCGCAATTTGGCGGACTTTCGGGAATGTCGATTGAACCCGATGGCGCCCATTTCCTCGCTGTCACCGATCACGGCTTCTGGCTGAAGGGCCGGATAACCGCCGAGGACGACCGCCCCACCGGAATCAGCGGCGCAGTCATGGCGCCAATGCTCGGACCTGGCCGCAAGCCGCTCGCCAAATCGCGGCGCCGGGATGTCGAATCGCTGACCCGGACCCCTCTCGGCTACGTCGTCGGCATTGAACGCACGCAGGAGATCTGGCTCTTTCCCGGGCAGGCTCCGCTCGCCACGCCCGCCCGGCGCCTTTTCTCCGGCCCCCCGCTCGACGCGCTAGGCTCGAATGAAGGCATCGAGGCGCTCATCGCGCCGCCGGATAACGCCCCCGCGCCCCTGATCGCGATTGCCGAACAGAGTCCGACAAATGCCGGAATTCTGCAGGGCTTCCTGTTCGATCCGCTCGAACCGATGAAACTCGCCGGCTCGTTCTCACTGGCGCGCATTGACGAGTTCTCGGCAACTGATGCCGCGATCTCCGACGATCAGATGGTCTACCTGCTGGAGCGCCGCTTCGACCTGTTACGTGGCGTGGCCATGCGCATCCGCCGTTTTCCTCTCAGCGAGGTTCGGCCGGGGGCGGAGATCGTGGGAGAAACACTGATCACGGCGAACCGCGCCGCCTCCATCGACAATATGGAAGCGATCAGCCTTTACCGGAACGAAGCCGGCGAGCTCATCATCACGTTATTGTCGGATAATAATTTTTCGCTTCTACAGCGAACGCTTCTGCTGCGCTTCAAGGTCCTGCGCTAGCAGAAATAGCTTAGCGCGCGGGCGAACCCTGCACGCCGCCCCACGGCTTGAGCCACCCCATGAGCGCCCCATAGGGCACCAGGGAGAGCAGCGCGCACGCCATCTTCACCACGAAGTCGAAGAAGGCGAGACCGACCCACAGCGGCACGGTAATGCCGGTGAGATGATAGGTCACCGCAAACGACATCTCGGCATCGCCCGCAAAGGCGAGGGAGAAGAACAAGACCGTGTCGATCGCCGAGCCGAGAAAGCTGCCGGCAAGCGGCGCCTGCCACCAACTCATGCGACGCAGGCGGTTGAACACGCCGATATCGAGAAGCTGGCCGACCAGAAACGCCGTTCCCGACGCCAGCGCGATGCGCGGCGTCGCCAACCAGATCGACAGCACAACAGCGAGCGCGAAGCCGAAATAGACCACACGCCGCGCGACGGCAGGGCCGAAACGACGGTTGGTCAGGTCGTTGACCAGAAAGGCCAGCGGGTAGGTGAAAGCACCCCACGTCAACACCTCGGCAAGACCGAAATGTTGCACGGGGTACTGAACCAGCACATTGGACGCCGCCACCACTGCCATCATGGCAATCGCGGGGAAGGCGAGCTGCGAGATCGTGACCTCGGTGCCGGCGATCTTCATCGCTATCAGGCCGCCGCTGCCGCGTTGGCCTTCACCAGAGCGCGCCGCAGATCCGCCGCCTTCGGCGACAGCTCATCAACGCGCGCCTTCAGGAGGAACGCGTCGAGGCCACCGCGGTGGTCGACAGTCTTCAGCGCATTGGCGCTCACGCGCAGCTTCACCGACCGCTTCAGCACGTCACTGGTGAGCGTAACGTTCACCAGGTTCGGCAGAAAGCGCCGACGGGTCTTGCGGTTCGAGTGGCTCACGAGATTGCCGGTCAGAACCGCCTTCCCGGTAAGTTCGCACCGACGTGACATCGTGGACTTCCTCAAGTTCGAGCCGCAACGCCGCAGGCTGATCTTACAGCCGACGATCCCGCATGCGGCATCCATAGGATTAAGAGTGCGCTCCTATATGCAAGCGCCCGCCGCCCGTCAAGACCGCGTCACAGGGTCAGGGCGGGTTGTCCGCATTCACCGCCTCGCGATACCGGGCCGAGGACTGTCGCTTTCGTGAGGGAAGCGAGTCACAGTTCCGCCGCCTTCCCAGCCCATCCGAAACTGGCATATTTGGGACACCGGCGCTTCGCCGGCGATTCGGGATTGGCCTCTTGATGCTGCGGTTGTGCCTTACGGCAGTGGTTGCACTTGCCGGCGCTGGTGCGGTTACGAACCCCGCGCATGCGGACGGGCGCCTCGAAGCACGTTATCGCTTGTCGCTTGCGGGTTTGGAGCTCGGCAGAGCGGCCTTTCTGCTCGAAGTCGATGACAGCACCTATACCGCCTCCGGCAGTGCGCGGCTTACCGGCGTGGTGAGGGCTGTAGCTTCCGCCAAGGGAACGGCCGGCGCGCGTGGCCTTGTGGAGCGCGGCCTGCTGGCCCCTCGCACCTTCGCCATGGAGGCCGAAACAGACAAGAAGTCCGAGGCGATCCGTCTGGCGCTCAACAGCGCCGGCGTCACCGATATGAGCGTCGAGCCGCCGGTCAACCAGTCCGAGGACCGTGTCCCCGTGACCGAAAAGGACAAGAAGGGCGTTTTCGACCCCATGACAGCCACGCTGATCATGGTGCCCGGCACGCAGGACCCGGTTTCACCCAAAGCGTGCGAGCGCACCCTCTCCATTTTCGATGGTCGTCAGCGCTATGATCTCGCGTTGAGCTACGAGCGCATGGAGGACGTCAAAGCGGAGAAGGGTTATGCCGGCCCCTCGGTGGTCTGCCGCATCGCCTACCGCCCCGTCTCCGGCCACCGCCCCAGCCGCAAGGCGGTGAAATACATGACCGAGAACAAGGAAATGTATGTCTGGCTGGCACCTGTGGCGGGCACGCGGCTCTTGGTGCCGTTCCGCGCCGCTGTCACCACGGCCATCGGCGTGGCGCAGCTTGAGGCGGAGAGCTTCATAAGCGAGTCCATGGTCGACAAGCGTGCCAGTCCGTCCCGGGCAGCCGCCCCCTGACCACAGCGAGCACTTTAATTCTCTCATCCGGCGGGCAAAGGGACCGGCGGGGTCCTATATTTTGATGTCCTGTGCTACAAGAACTGGCTCCTGCCGGCTCGACGGACTTATCGGCCTATGAATATTGCCGCCTCGCCGGCTTCTTCCCGTTCAAGATCACCCAAGCCGCTCCCGCCCTCGTTGCGCGCGCGCGGGGTCACGGCTGTGCTCGGGCCCACCAATACGGGCAAGACCAGCCTCGCCATTGACCGCATGCTTGCCCACTCCTCGGGGCTCATCGGCCTGCCGCTGCGCCTCCTCGCACGCGAGGTCTATGGTCGTCTGGTCGAGCGTGCCGGTGTGGACAGTGTGGCGCTTGTGACCGGTGAGGAGCGCATCAAACCGGCCCATCCGCGCTTCTGGGTCTCGACGGTCGAGGCGATGCCGCGTGACCTCGACGTCGCCTTCGTAGCCCTCGACGAAATCCAGATATCGGCTGATCTCGACCGCGGCCACATCTTTACCGACCGCCTGCTGAACCGGCGTGGACGCGAAGAGACCCTGCTGCTCGGCGCCGCCACCATGCGCCCGCTGGTGGAGAAACTGCTGCCGGGGGTAAATGTCCTCGTGCGCCCGCGGCTGTCTCAGCTCACCTTTGCCGGTGAGAAAAAAATCACCCGCCTGCCCCGACGATCGGCCATCGTGGCTTTCTCCTCAGACGAGGTTTACGCCATTGCCGAGCTGATCCGCCGCCAGCGCGGCGGGGCGGCGGTGGTGCTCGGCGCACTGTCCCCGCGCACCCGCAATGCGCAAGTCGAAATGTACCAGAACGGCGATGTCGACTATCTCGTCGCCACCGACGCGATCGGCATGGGGCTCAATCTCGACGTCGATCATGTTGCCTTCGCCGGCGACGTGAAGTTCGACGGCTGGCAGTTCCGCAAGCTCAACCCCGGCGAACTGGCGCAGATCGCCGGACGCGCCGGGCGTGCGCAGCGCGACGGCACTTTCGGCACCACAGGCCGCTGCAATGCGTTCGATGCCGAACTGGTCGAACGGCTTGAGGCGCACAGCTTCGATGCTCATCGCGTTCTGCAGTGGCGCAACAGCGATCTGGACTTCTCCTCGATCGAGGCTCTGCACCGCACCCTCGCTCAAGCTCCGCGCGAGGAAGGGCTGACCCGGGCGCCCACGGCCGAGGATGTTCTGATCCTCGAAGGGCTCGCCCGCGACCCCGACATCCGCCGCCATGCGGCGGGAGCCGCCGCCATCGAACGGCTGTGGGAAGCCTGCCAGCTTCCCGACTATCGGAAGGTGTCGCCAGCCTCCCATGCGGACCTCGTCGCGACGGTATATAGCGACCTGATGCGCTTTGGGCGTATATCCACCGACTGGTTCGCCAAACAAGTGGCCTTGGCGGACCGTGCGGAAGGTGACATAGACACGCTGTCGGGACGTATCGCGCAGATCCGTACATGGACCTTCGCGGCGAACCGACCTGATTGGCTCGACGACCCGGAACACTGGCAAGGTGTGACGCGGCGCGTCGAAGATAGGCTTTCCGATGCGCTTCACGAGCGGTTGGCCCACCGCTTCGTGGATCGCCGGACCAGCGTGCTGATGAAGCGCCTGCGAGAGAACGCGATGCTCGAGACTGAAATTACGAAGACCGGCGACGTCGTCGTGGAAGGCCATGTCATCGGCCATCTGCTTGGCTTCCAATTCGCAGCCGATGCATCGGCCGGCGGCCCGGAGGCGAAAGCACTCCGCGCGACGGCGCAGAAAGCTCTCGCTGGTGAAATCGAGGCCCGCGCCGCGCGGCTCTCGGAAGCACCGGACGATGCCTTTGTGCTGTCCGCCGACGGCACGTTGCGCTGGGTCGGCGAACCCGTCGCCAAGCTGATCCCCGGCGAGGAGGTGCTGAGCCCCCGTCTCAAGGTCATTGCCGACGAGCATCTCACCGGCACCGCGCGCGATGGCGTGCAGGCACGGGTCGACCTCTGGCTCAAGGCGCATGTCGAAAAGCTGCTCGGCCCGCTGCTCGCACTTGGCGCAGCGGAGGACATCACCGGGATAGGACGAGGCATCGCCTTCCAGCTGGTGGAATCGCTCGGTGTTCTGGAACGCCACAAGGTGGCGGAGGAAATGAAGAGCCTCGCGCAGGAAGCGCGTGCCGTGCTGCGCGGCCATGGGGTGCGCTTCGGTGCCCACCACATCTACCTGCCGGCATTGCTCAAGCCCGCGCCGCGTGCGCTGGCGACCCAGTTCTGGGCGCTGAAGCATGGTGGCCTTCAGCAGAAGGGCATCGACGAGTTGCCGCATCTGGCGGCTTCCGGGCGCACCTCGATCCCGGTTGATCCGGAAATTCAGAAGGGCCTCTACCGCGCTGTTGGCTTCCGCGTTGCCGGCGAGCGCGCCGTGCGCGTCGATATCCTGGAGCGCCTTGCAGATCTCATCCGCCCGGCGCTCGCCTGGCGGCCGGGTGCTTCCGGAGAGAAACCGGCGGGCGCCTTCGACGGCAGCGGCTTCGTTGCCACTGTCGCCATGACGTCACTGGCAGGGTGCGCGGGCGACGACTTCGCCTCGATCCTGCGTTCGCTCGGCTATCGCATGGAGCGACGTCCCGCACCGGTGGAAGCTGAGGCGCCAGCGACACCGGAAACCATTACGGAAGTCGCGGCGGCCGAGACACAGGCCGCCGACGTTTCGGCCGGCGATACGCTGGCCTCTGATGCTGCGGCCGACGAACCGGTCGCCACCGAATCCGTTGCCGAGGCGACCGACACGGTCGAGCCGGCGACAACCGCCTCTGAGGCTGCCGCCCCCGCCGAGACGAGCGTCGCCGAAGCGGGCGAACCTACGCCTGCGCACGAGGCGGGCGCCGAAGCGGGCGCCCAGGAAGCTGACAGTCTGGGCGCAGAGACCCAGGAAGCGGCCACCGAGGCTGCCAGCCCCTCCGAAGCCGCACTCGCGGATGCAGCTGGTGAACCGGCCGTTTCCGCCGAGCCGGCGGAACCCGCCATGATCGAGGTGTGGCGCCCCGGCCGTCCGGCAGGACAGTCCCGCCCCAATCATCACCGCAAGGGCGGCGGGCGTCAGCCGCCGCGTGGTCAAGGCACGGAAGCCGCGACCGAGCGGCTTGAAGGCGAAAAGCATGATCGGCAGCCCTCCCGCGACGAGCGGCGGGAGAATCGCGGTGCCCCACGTAACGCAGAGGCCCGCGAGCCGCGCCGTAATCGCCCGGAGAGCCGACCGGACGGGCGTCCGGACGGCCGGGGCGACGACCGGCGGCCGGACAAGCGCGGGCAGGAGAACCGCAGCCATCGTCCGGCAAAGGACCAGGGCAACCGGCCACGTCCCGCGCAGGAGCGTTTCTCGTCCGGACCCCGGCCGGATTCGCGCCGCGACCGCCCCGTTGATCCCGATTCGCCCTTCGCCGCCCTCATGGCGCTGAAGGCACGCATGGAATCGGACAAGAACGGCGGCGGTTGACCGGAAAGCGGCCATTCGACCTTGGCCACCTTCCCAACGCCGCCAACCGAGCGCCAGCGCCTCGATCAGTGGCTGTGGCACGCGCGTTGCGTGCGCAGTCGCACAAGTGCGACGGCTCTGGTGCGCGCCGGGCACGTGCGGCTGAACGGCACCCGCATCACGTCACCCGGACATTCGATTCGGCTGGAGGACGTGGTAACGGTCGCGCTGGACGCACGCGTGCGCGTGCTGCGCGTGACGGGCTTCACCCAACGACGCGGGGATGCGAAAACCGCCGCGACCACCTATGTGGAGATCGGCGCCAGCAATCCGCCGGGCAGCCATGCGAACTGACGTAGCCAATCGCCTTGCGCCTCCCAGATCGGTGCGCTAGGGGATGGCCGTGGGCTAAATCACACGCCCCGCACGGAGAC
The DNA here is from genome assembly GCF_010669125.1 of Ancylobacter pratisalsi. Classification (NCBI taxonomy): domain Bacteria; kingdom Pseudomonadati; phylum Pseudomonadota; class Alphaproteobacteria; order Hyphomicrobiales; family Xanthobacteraceae; genus Ancylobacter; species Ancylobacter pratisalsi. Next base: position 3,104,218 of record NZ_CP048630.1, on the reverse strand, counting down.
CGGATGAATGACCTACGTAGTTACGGATAATTGCATCAAGTGCAAATACACCGACTGCGTCTCGGTATGCCCCGTGGACTGCTTCTACGAGGGCGAGAATTTCCTCGTCATTCATCCCGACGAGTGCATCGACTGCGGCGTGTGCGAGCCCGAATGCCCGGCGGAAGCGATCAAGCCCGACACTGAACCGGGACTTGAGAAGTGGCTCAAGATCAACTCCGACTATTCCAAGACCTGGCCCAACATCACCGATCGACACGATCCTTTGCCCGACGCGAAGGATTGGGACGGTGTGCCCGACAAGCTACAGTATCTTTCTGCCGAACCGGGTAAGCAGGACTGATCCGAGGCGGCTCTCCCCTCGGCCTTCCATGCCCGCCGACCGCCGCGAGTGACTCAGGCGGACGCTTCGGCGTGCGCGCTGCATTGCGGCAGTATTTTGATTCCTGCTATGTTTGTGCTATAAGACTGCGTGTGCAGTCGAATGGGTTTGCCATGGTGCAACGCTCCCGATCCGGAGCGCCCTTCCCGGAATTCATGTCGGGTCTTCGTCCTACGTGCGGTTCAAGTCGCTCGAGGGGCTTCCCTGAATTTTCCGTCGACAGCTGAAGTACGGCTCGACATCCTGTCCGAGCCGCGGCGTTTCTTTACCCGCGAGCAGCCCTTGCGGGGTGGTTGCGCGCCATAATGGCGCGCGCTGCGAACCGAGACCCAGGAGCAGACGAAGCATGACCTCGACGAAGAAGCCGGCCAACAACATCCGCCAGGGTTTCAAGACGGGTGAACACATCGTCTATCCGTCCCATGGCGTCGGGCGTATCACGGCGATCGAGGAACAGGAAGTCGCGGGCTTCAAGCTGGAGCTGTTTGTCATTCAGTTCGAGAAGGACAAGATGACGCTGCGTGTTCCGGTGCCGAAGATCGCATCGGTAGGCATGCGCAAGCTCTCCGAGCCGACCATCCTCAAGAAGGCACTGGAAACCCTTAAGGGTCGCGCCCGTGTCAAGCGGACCATGTGGAGCCGCCGCGCACAGGAATATGAGGCCAAGATCAACTCCGGTGATCTGGTCGCCATCTCCGAAGTGGTGCGCGATCTGTACCGTTCCGAGGCTCAGCCCGAGCAGTCCTACAGCGAACGTCAGCTCTATGAGGCTGCGCTCGACCGTATGGCCCGCGAGCTCGCCGCCGTCGACAACCTGACGGAAACCGAGGCGATCAAGCTGATCGAGGCCAACCTGCTGAAGGGTCCGCGTCGTGTCGGCAAAGCCGAGGCGGAGGCCGAAGCTGAAGCCGAAGCAGAGACGACCGAGGAAGAATCGGAAGAAGCCGCCTGAGCGCGGCCGCCTCCTCCTGAACGAAAGAGCCCGGCTTCGTGCCGGGCTTTTTTGTGCGTCCGGAAGGCCAGCAGCGGAACCATTTCACGCCCACCACGTTGATGGTCAAATTGGCCCGGGGCGCGCCGCAGAGCGCGCGCCGGCCCGCTATCTCTTCCGGAGAGGGCGCATGAACCAGATGGGCAGCATACACGATCCCCTCCTGCGTGCGGCTGGAAAGGCCCCACTGCTTGAAAGGGAGCAAGAATACGATCTCGCCCGGCGCTGGTCCGAGCAGGGCGACCAGAAGGCATTGCACAGCCTCATCCATTCTCACATGCGCCTCGCGATTTCCATTGCCAAGCGGTTCCGAAATTACGGGCTGCCGATGTCGGACCTTGTGCAGGAAGGCCATATCGGCCTGATGGAAGCGGCGGCCCGCTTCCAGACGGCGCGGGACGTGCGCTTCTCCACCTACTCGACATGGTGGATCCGAGCCTCGATCCAGGATTACGTGCTGCGCAACTGGTCCATCGTTCGCGGCGGCACCTCCTCCGGGCAGAAGGCGCTTTTCTTCAACCTGCGCCGCATCCGCGCCAAGCTCGACAGTGCCAATGGCGGAGCCAGTGCGATCCCGCGCGAAGAGATGCATCGCTCGATCGGGCAAAGTCTGGGGGTGAGCCCTGTCGAGGTCGCCCGCATGGACGCCCGGCTCAATGTTCCCGACCTCTCGCTGAACGCGCCAATGTCGGCGAACGAGGACGAAGGCGCGGAGCGCATTGATCAGCTCATAGCGCCCGGCCCGCTGCCTGACGAACAGGCCTCGTCGCATATCGACGGCGAACGCCGCCGGCGTTGGCTCGAAGATGCCCTGCGAGCGCTGAACGAGCGGGAGATGCGCATCATCGCCGCGCGCCGCCTAGCCGAGGAAGGCGAGACGCTCGAGGTTCTCGGCGCACGGCTCGGCATTTCCAAGGAACGGGTGCGCCAGATCGAGAGCCGGGCCATTGAGAAGTTGCGCATAGCCCTGACGCAGGGTCCGGACGTTCCGCGGGGCGCCTTCGGGGCGGCCTAGCGATGGCTATTCGGCGATGATCTTGTACTGCTCGCCGTAGGACAGCTTCGCGCCGCGCTCGAGGCCATTGATGATCAGGAAGCGCTCCAGCGCCCTGTCCTGCACGTCCATGCGCGCGGCAAGCTTCTCCGGCGTGTCGGTGATGCCCGCGGTCACCACGCGGATGCGCAGCGGCTTCACATTGTCGGCTTCCTCAATCGACACCCGGCGGAACGTCTCCGCCGCTGCGCGGAAGGAACGATCGAGTTCGGGCGTCAGCTCCCGCGCGGCGAAGATTAGCCGGTAGACATCGCTTCCGAAGCGAATGGCGAACATGCGGAACGACCATTGATCACCCCGCGCCACCGCCGTCGCGGCCGGGAAGCCGTTCAGGACCAGGGTCTCGACGGAGGATATCTCCACCCCTTCGATCCAGCCGGACGAAAGATACTGCGCCAGTGACTGGTCGCCGGTGACGCGCACCGCATCGAGGCGCAACGCCTCGCGCCCGGATGTGCTGGCACCAAGCACGGCCTGCGAGGTGTTCTCCAGGGTGAAGCCGCCCGGAGCCGTGAAGGTGAAGCCGAGCTTGGGATGGAAGAAGCGCTGCCCCCGGATAAACCCTTCCTTGGGATCGTCGCCATACACGAGGCCATCGATCGCCTCCATATACTGTTTGCGATCCCGCTCCCCCGGCTTGCTGGGCGATGCATATTCGCGCGCGTTTGCCGTCACGATGGAAATCCGCTCCGGCGTCGCCGGATGGCTGGCGAGGAAGTCGGTCTGATCGGGAGAACTCGCGCTCTGGCCCATCGAGGAGGAGCTGGAACGCAGCGAGGACTGCCGGCCCATCGTCGTCAGGAAACGCTCGGCGCCATAGGGATCAAAGCCCGCCCGCGCGCTGATGCCGACGCCGATGGCGTCCGCCTCGAGTTCCTGTCCGCGCGAGAAGCTGGCGAGGGAAATTCGGCTGCGCGCCAGAGCCAGCGCTCCGAGATCCGCATCGTTGACGACATCGGAGATCACCCGGCTCACCAGCACCGCCTGCTTCATCTGGTCCTCGCGGGTGGCCGCGTGGTTCGCGATGACATGGGCCATCTCATGGGACAGCACGGAGGCGAGTTCGGAATCGTCGGAGGCCAGCGCCAGCAGGCCACGGGTCACGTAGAGCGATCCGTTAGGTAGCGCGAAGGCGTTGATCGCGGGCGAATTGAGGATTGTCACCCGGTAGTTCAGGTCCGGCCGCTCGGAGGCGGCGACGAGCCGGGTCACGGTGTTCTGGATCATCGCCTGCAGCTTGGGGTCGTCATAGGCCCCGCCATAGGACGCCACCAGCCGCTCATGTTCCTTGCGCTGCGTAGGGGTGAGCGTCTCTTCGAGCTTCGGCGGAGGCTGGGGCACCTTGGCATCGGCGGTGCGCGATTCATCGAGGCTCGCGCACGAAGCGGCGACAAGAGCAGCTCCACAGACCAGGACAAGCGTCATCCAGCGGCGCCCGGCCTGCCAGCCTGACTGCACCGCTCGCCTTGCCTCTCCGCGCTGCTGCGACGTCTTCACCCGTTCTCCGTCTGCTTGCCCACCATCCTCGGCTCAATGCTGCAGCTGTTCAACCCAGCGAATGTCGATCGCCGGGCCGCCGGCCTCGAACACGACACCACGCGCCGTAACCATCTGTCCCGCAAGGGTTCCGGTGGTTACGTCCGTCTGCTCCAGCTTTGCACGCGCCTCGCCCGTCAGCCGCAAGGTCGTGTCTTGACGCCAAACCCGGCCAAAATTGAGGTAATCCACAGCGCGTCCGTTTCCAACCCCGGTAATCCGCCCTGCCACGATTGTGAAACGCCCGATCTGAGCACGCACGGCGTCCGCGTCGCGCGCATCAAGCGGAAGACGGCGCCACAGGCCGCGCCTGCCCACGCGCGCGGGACGCTCTGCGAGAAGAAGCCTCTCCATGCAGCCCAGATAGCCTGTCTCCGGCACGCCCACCGCAACTCCCTCGCTCAACGCACGCTCCTGAAGGCTGGGCTTCATCGAGCCTTCATCTTCCGCCAGGCGAACGAGCCCGGCAAGCCGGCCATACCGGGCCGGCTCGTCAGTCACTGATGCGAAGACGATCGCGCGCCCCGCAACCTCACGTTTCAGCATGGCGTTGAAGATCGCGACGTCGCGAGCCTCGCGGGAGGCCACGGTCACAGCTGCCAGTCGCAGGGTACGCCCATCGGCCAGCACAATGTCGCCAAGACCATTGATCTCTTTCACGAGGACAGGATCGCTGAAGCTCGAAGGGCAGGTTTCGGCATCGGCACGCGCCGATTCCGAAACCGTCGCCCCGAGACCGAAGAGGACGACGCCGAGCAACACTCCTGGAAACCGGGCAAGCCGGGCGCGCACCGTTGAGCCACCCACACCGAACCTGCCCCGGCAGGCACCCCTTACCGGGTGATCGTGGACCGGCGCTTCAACGAAGCCATCCTTGCGCGCCGGGGGCATTTCTCCTCCACCTGAGCCTGACACCATCTCGGTGCTCCTGGCCGTTCCGCCTTCAGCAATGTCCGAGCATAGCGCCGATGCGCCGCGCCGCCCACCCGCTGACTGCTTCGTCTCGCCGTCGTCTCTCCCGCCTTCGTCGCCACTCCGATGACGCAGTAGATCAGGACCGGATCACGCAATGGGCGCGGCCTGAGAAGGACATGCCGCGTCATTGGCGAGAAGGGCCGTGCCGAGGGCGGCGCCTCTCCGCTTCTGTCGTCCCGTCGTCATTGAGCTCTAAAGAACACTCACATGAATTGAGGGGGCAGGATCACGCCACCCGGCCCCACCAAGTCGATGCGGAACAAGGGAACTGAGCGAGGACTTTCCTTCGCCCCGATTGGCCTGCCCTCTTGATCCGCACCCCCGATTGGAGTCATTTACGCTCGGTCTCTCCCGGTAGCTCAGCAGGATAGAGCACAGGTTTCCTAAACCTGGGGTCAGGGGTTCGATTCCCTTCCGGGAGGCCACCCAAAATAAGTCATTGATTTCATTATCTTATTTTCTTTCCAACCAGAATTTCGCTGTTTTTGGGAAGCCCCGCCTGTGCGGCCGATAAATGGTTTAATGGAACCTCACCCGCCGAGGTCGGCCTTCGACTCGTTGCGGGCCGTCTCTGATTGGTCGATCATCACTCAAGTTACGCGGGGGGGCACTATGCCGGAAACGGAAGACGATTGGCTCGATCCCGACATTCAAGCTCTTGAACTGGGTCAAGGCGAGAAGGCAGGCCTCCAAATATACCGGAACTACACGCGGTCGTTCGAGAGCCATGCAATACTGAAGTTCCGTGAATCTGTTGCGCGCGACCAGATCGATCTAAGCGATCTTGAGAAGCTTGTTCGGCTCTTGGGAGTGGAAGATTTGCGGTTTTTGCCGGTGGTCACCTGCGCGTATGGCGATGATCTCCTAAAGAATGCATTCAAGAAGACGCTGCCTAAAGGCATTCCGGGTGGAACGGCGGCGATGCTCAGTGGATACGGCCCGCTTTCTGACTTATCAAAACGTATTCGCCTAGCTTACGCGTTCGATGTTCTCTCTGCCGATCTAATGGAATCTCTTGATCGGGTTCGTTCCGCCCGCAATCGAATCTCTCATGATTGGGACTTGACCCAGTTTCAAGATTTTCATCTCGATGGCCGTGTGCCTGAACTCTTCCCCATCGAAGATGAGCTCAAAATTCGAGCGGTCGACTTCCCCGAACTTGCCTCAATGCTCGACTCAGCATCAGCCTTTCGAGTTCGTCTCATCTGGCTCTCAGGACGGCTGAAGTACGAGTCTGAGGCATATCATCTCGCCAAGAACGCTCGGCTTAGCCCTGCGCGAGCCCTATATGCAGACGGCGGAACGGCATGGTTAGTAAAAGTGGCAGCTGTGTGCATGGCCGAAACACGTGCAATTATCAGACGGTCTGAAACAAAGGTCGGAGCCTAGAGTCCGCTTTTCCACCCATTGCGGAGTCGCAGAATCTTGCGCGGCGGGGAGGATGCAAACACAACGCACATTATCGAACGGCGCCTCTATCGCCTCGCACCCGGGCCACAGGCCCGCCACAAGCGCGGGTTCCGGCGATCCTTGTGGGAAAGACGCGCCTGCGAAACCCAGCAACTGCGTGCATAAGATCTCTTTCCCACCAAGTACTAAGCCTCTGATTTATAAGACTCCGTCCAGTTCCTTCCGGGAGGCCATTTATTTCTAAGATACTGATTTATATACATTTCTTAATGACACTGCACATCACGCCAGTGGTGGGAGATATCTCGGATGTCCCCGCTCCGGGTGGCGATACCGCCGGCCCCGCTCGCGGTTTCGAGATTCAGCCCATGGGTTCGTGAGACTGACGGCACGGCAACATCTGCTCGGGGGCCTTCCGCAAGCCTGTTCCGCCTACGAGACCGATCGCGCCGACGGCCGGAGGGACCGCTCGCTTAACCGCGGCGAGCGGGACGGGTCAGGCTTGCCGCGGTCCGTCTATTCACGCCAATACGGCACCGGCATCGCCCGACAATTCCGTCTCCTCGGCCGCAATCGCGGCGCGCTGGCGGCGCGCAGCTGCCGCGTCCGCCCGACGCTTCACAACCTCATAGACCAACGCCCCCGCAAGCGTCGCCGCCACAATCATCACCGCCAGCGCACTGATGGCGGGCGTCGAGCCCTGGCGTACCCGACCCGCCAGCACGGTGGTCAGGGTCTTGTCGGCCAGAATGGAGAAGGTGGTCGTGTTGTAGTTCTCGAAGGAAGACAGGAAGGCCAGCACGCCGGCTGAGAACAACGCCGGCTTCAGAAAGGGCAACAATATGTGGCGGAACACCTGCGGATAGGACGCGCCAAGGTCGAGTGCCGCTTCCTCCTGCGCACGGTCAAAGCGCTGCAGCCGGGCGAGGATGATCAGCATGCAATAGGCGGAAATGAAGCTCGCCTGGCCGAGAACGGTCAGCACCACCCCGTCATACAGAAAGCGGGTGCCGGTCACCCCGGTAAACTGCCGCCAGAACACCACCGTCGAGATGCCGATGATGATGCCTGGCGTGAGCACCGGTGACACTACGACGAGATAATAGGTCGAACGAATGCGAGGCTGAATCTGCGTCATCACGATGGCGCCGGCCAGCCCCACGGGCACCGAGATCGCCACCACAAGCAGCCCGATCCACACGCTCATCTGCAACCCGTACATCATGTCCTGATCGGCGAAGAGATCCGAGAACCAGGACAGCGTGAACCCTTCGAACGGCCAGACCTGCGGGTATTGCGATGTGTTGAAGGACGACACACCCATAACCGCCAGCGGGCCGAGCAGGTACAGGAAGAATATCGCGATATAAATCGCGAACATGACGCGCTGAAACGCCCCGGTCTTCATCGCGTGATCTCCCCGAGGCTCAGCCTGAACACCTTCAGAACGACCAGCACGAAGACGATGCAGCTGACGAGCAGGATGAAGGCATACGCCGCCCCCTGGGGCCAGTTGAAGGCCTGATAGAAGCGGTCGTAAACGATGGGGGTGAACCACAGCGTGCGCGGCCCGCCAAGCACCAGCGGCGCGGCGAGCGCGCCGGCCGTGAGCATGAACACCAGCGTGCAGCCCGATGCGATGCCCGGCTTGGCGTGCGGCATGACCACGAAGGCATGAATGTGCCACCAGGGCGCGCCCAGATCCCGCGCCGCCTCGATCTGGTTCCGGTCCAGGCTCTCAATGGCGTTGTAGAGCGGAAAGATCATCATCAGCAGATAGGCGTAGCTCAGGCCCATATAGAGCCCGACATCGGCGCCGAGAAAATCGATCGGCTCGTTCACGGCACCCACGCCCATCAGCATCTGATTGATGATGCCACCCGAGGATAGCAGCACACGGAAGGCGAAGGCGCGAAGGATCTCGTTCACCCAATAGGGAATGATGAGCAGCAGCAGCAATACCCTGAGCCGCGCGGCAGTGGCCGACTGCGCCATATGAAAGGCTAGGGGGTAGCAGATCGCGAAATTGAGCAGCGTGATGGCGACGCTCGCCCCGATCGTGAGGAAGAAGGCCTTGATATGCAGCCAGTTCCATTCTTCGGTCGACGTGGTCGAGCCGAACAGGAAGTAGCGATAGTTCTCCAGCGTGTAGAGGTCTTTGGGTCCGCCCATCTGAGACGGCGGCAGCTTGGGACGGAAGGACATGTCCACCATCGCCAGCTGCGGCAGCAGAATGATGAAAAACGCCCAGAAGCTGACCGCAATGACCAGATAGAGGCCAATCGCCATTCCATTGCGCTGGAAGAAGCCGGGGCCGGTCGCGATGCCCATACGGCGCTCATAGGCGGCGAGCGCGAAGAAGATGAACGCCACCGCGATCGGCAGCCCGAAGACGAGAGCTATGCCGCCGGGCCCACTCATAAGGTGCGCTCCGGTCTGGCGAGCAGCAGCCCGTCCTCGGGTTGGAAGCCGATGTGCAGGCGTTGCCCTGATTGTGGCATGCCCGCCCCACCTGCAACCGTCGCTGTCACTTTCTGACCTGTCCGCACGCGCAGGGTCACATGGGTAACGCTGCCCTCATAAGCGACGTCCAGCGTCTCGCCATCAAAGCCGGAGGCCAAGCCACCGACATTGAGCTTCATCGCCTCAGGCCGCACGAAGAGAAGTGCTTCCTGACCGGCGGGCAATCCAACCGGGTTGCGTCCCTTCAGAATGCCGAGCGGCGTCTCCAACGTCGCCATGCCGTCCTCGGCCGAAATGACGCGGCCACGAATAGAGTTGTTCTCGCCCACGAAGGAGGCCACGAACGGCGTGCGCGGTTCGGCATAAACCGAGCGCCCGTCGCCGACCTGCTCGATAACGCCGGCATTCATCACCGCTATGCGATCCGACATCGTCAGAGCTTCGCCCTGGTCGTGCGTAATGTAGATGAAGGTGATGCCCACCCGCTTTTGAATGGCGCGAAGCTCCGCACGCATGTGCTGGCGCAGCTTGAGGTCGAGCGCTGACAGCGGTTCGTCCAACAACAGGACAGATGGCTCCACCGCCAGGGCGCGGGCGATGGCGACGCGCTGCTTCTGGCCACCTGAAAGCTCGGAAACCTGCTTGTGGCCATGCTCGGAGAGCGCGACCTGGATGAGCAGGTTCTTCACCTTTTCGTCACGCTCGTGTCGCGGCACGCCGCGCACGCGCAGGCCGTAGCCGATATTTTCGGCCACCGTCATCATCGGGAACAGGGCAAGGTTCTGGAAGATGAGCGCCGTCGGCCGCTTGTTCGGACCGATGCCCTTCATGTCCTTCCCACCGATGCGCACGGTACCGCGCGTCGGCTCGATGAAGCCGGATATGGTCCGCAGCAACGTGGTCTTGCCGCAGCCCGAAGGGCCCAGGAAGGAGAAGAACTCGCCCGGCTCAATGGTGAGATTCGCCTCACGTACCGCGACGAAATCCCCGAAGGTGACGTTCACGCCCTCTAGCTCGACGGCTGCGGCCATTGGTTCTCCAACTCAGCGGAATTTGCGATGACGGCCCAATGGGCCGCTGCTGCGCCCCGATCCCGACTGGCTGCGCACCAGTCCGGCCCCTTTGTCGCCGTAACGACGGATATCCCGTTGTCCCGGACAACGCCGGTGGCGCGTCCAGGACAACAGCGGACGGCAGGCGGCTCAGGCTGCCTTGAACTTCTCGGCATACTGGGTGCGAAGCTCGGCGTACCATGACGGCTCCGGCGGACGGTTCCAAAGATTGTCGAGCGCGTTACCGGGATAAGCTTCGGCGAAGTTCTTCTTGGCGACTTCCGAGAGGAAGGCACCCGCGCCCTTCACTACCGGGTTGTAACCCGAGCCGTTGGCCACCATCGCGGCGACTTCCGGCGTATGCAGGAAGTTGATGAACTCGTAGGCCTGCTCGACATTCTGCGCGGCCTTGGTCATCGCCCAGCCGTCGATCCAAGCGATCGCGCCTTCCTGCGGAGCCATGTAGGTGACCGGCTTGCCATCCTTTTTAAGCGACAGTGCCGGCCCGTCCCAGGTCTGGCCAATCACGCAGCCATTTTCCATGAAACCGGACTTGGTGTTGTCCGCCGAATCCCAGAACTGCTTGACCTGACCCTTGTTGGCGACAGCAAACTCAAGGATCGGATCGTAGATCTTCTTCATCGTCTCCTCGTCCTTGAACGCATCGAGCATGCGGTTGGACGGGAGCTTGCCGGTCTTGTCCCACCACAGGCCGATACCGAGCAGCAGCGAGTGCGGGCGGCCCTGCATCTTGCCCTTGAACTCCGGCGCCCAGAGCGTGCCGTAGCTGAGGTCCTCATACTTCAGCGTCGCAAGATCGGTGCGCCAGGCGATCGCTTCCGAACCCCAGCAATGGGGCACATGGTAAAGCTTGCCATCCCAGGTCCACACGCTGGTCGAACCTTCAAGCATCGCCGGCAGAACATTGTCGAGCTTCAGCTTCGAGGTGTCGAAGGGCGCGAGTACGCCGAGTTCCTTGAACTGGGGCGCCCGGTCGCGGGTGGGCGCGCACAGATCGAAACCTTCGCCTTCGGTCGCCTGCAGTTTGTTGATCTGCTCCTCGTTCTGCGAGAACGGGGTGGAATTCACCTTGATGCCGGTCTTCTTGGTGAATTCGGGCAGCACCGGGTCCGGAAGTTCGTCGGACCAGTTTAGGATGTTCAGCTCACCGGACGATGAGAACGCGTTGCGCACCAGATAGGGGCCGGCGGCGGCCATTGTGCCGGCGGCGAGGGCGCCTTTGAACAGGACGCGGCGGGTGAAGCTGCGCGCAGCGAGCAGCGTTTCGATCGACGGGTTGGTCGCGTCAGGCTTCTTCGTCACGGCTTCAGTTCCCCTGCTCTGGTCTGGGCGATCGTGCCGGGGGGTCTTGAGCAGGAAGCGTGCCAGCGATTGCTGCGTTGCACAGAACCGACGAAGTGATTGTATACACACGACCACTCCCGCCCCGCGCCTCGCGAACGCGCACCCGGCGGTCGCGGCGCAGGCCCGCGTGGCGCGACGGATGGCGCGTTTTTGATCATGCCTATCCGTGAGCCTGCATGCGGAACGGGCGCCGCCGCGTCCCCACCCCTCACCCCAGCGTTTCGAGGATCGATCCGGCCAGAGCGTGAGTAGCGTCACGGTGACCAGTGTGGCCGCTGGGGCTCGTGGGATCGGAGGTCATGACCATGCTGACCCCGCGCGCGGGCGCCACATAGAGCATCTGCCCGCCATAGCCCCAGCCATAGTGCACGCGCGCGCCCGCGATCTCGCGCGTGAACCAGCCATAGCCGTACCCATCCCCGGTGAAGCGCGAGAAGGTGCGCACGCGCCAGCTCTGCGCGATCCACTCCCGCGGCACCACCGCCGCGCCGGCGGCATTGCGCCCCTCATTGCGGTAGCACTCGGCGAAGGCGAGCAGCGAGGCGGGCGTCATCGCCATCTGGTTGCCGCCGAAATAGATGCCCTGCGGGTCGCGCGCCCAGGAGGCGATGGAGAACCCCTCGATCGGCCCCAGCCACTCCCGCGCCAAGGCCAGGGTCGAGCGCCCGCTGGCGCGGGTGAGAATGGCGGAGAGCAGATGCGTCGACCCGGTGGAATAGAGCATCGCCCCGCCCGGCGCGTCGACGAAGGGCCGCACCAGCGCGGCGCGCACCCAGTTGCCGCTCGCCACCCAGCGTCCGTAATTCGGCCCCGAGGTCCGCTCCAGCCCCGCCTGCATGGAGAGCAGATTGCCCAGCGTGACCTCACCGAGGCGCGGATCGGGATCGGCCGGCAGGTCGCGCGCGAGCAGCGGCGCGATCTTCTGGTCCACCCCTTCCAGCACGCCCTTGTCGATGGCGATGCCAATGAGGGCCGAGACGATGCTCTTGGAGGCCGACTTGATGTTGGTGGGGGAATCGAGCCGAGCGCCGTGATAGGCGCGCGCGGCGACGCGGGCGCCCTCATGCGCAACGAGGACGGTGCGCAACGGTTCGAGCGCGGCGGCACGGTCGAGGATGGGGGCGAGCGCGGCCGGCGAGGCTTCAGCGGGCGGGGGAGCGGGCGTCGGCGCGGGCAGCGCCTGGGCACGCCCGAGCGAGGATGTGAGCAGCAGGAACGGGGCGGCGAGGAGTGTACGGCGTTTCATCCGCCGGAAGATAGGGCGGGAAGGGGCAATGACACATTCAACTAGCCTTGATGCCGCCTCAGCGATTCGGATACCCAGGACAGCGGCGTCGGCTGATGGCGCGCAATTTCGGCAGGCGACCGTTACCTCCCCCTTGCGAAGGATCAGATTACGTCACTTTTCTTGTTATATTACAGTACTTTAAACGATTACAAAAACAGACGCTTACGATTACAGATTCTGTTGACTCAGTGTGCGAATCTGATACTTTGACTTAACAGTCGAGGACGTGGCCATGCCGGTTACCAAAAATGCCCCAGGACCTTACGCACCAACGGTGTCGGTCCTGTCTCTGGTCGAGCGATTTCGAAATAAGGGAATGCCTACCCCTATCAACGCGGAAGTACTCTCTCGTGCTGGGATCTCTGACAGCCTGAATTCACGGACGCTGTACGCATTGCAGTGCCTCGATCTTATCGACGCCGAAGGGCGGCCAACGCAGACTTTTGAGAGACTGCGCCTTGCCCCCGAAAGCGAGTACCGAAGCTGCTTGGTTGAGTGGCTCAATTCCGCGTACGCAGACGTTCTTACATACGTCGACCCGGCAAGAGCCGACGAAACCGAGATACGCGACGCTTTTCGCGGTTATAATCCGGTAGGACAGCAGGACAGAATGGTCACGCTGTTTCTCGGGCTTTTTGAGGCTGCTGGTGTAATTTCCGAGCGTAAATCTAAACGGCTAAAGCCCGCTAGCAGAAACAGTGACTCCGGCCGGCGCTCTAAGCCAGCAGCGTCAAGCGGCATGTCAGAAAGGCGCGGAATCGAAGGGGAAGTAGAAAAAACTCGTCTCGAAGAAAATAGTGTTAAGCCGGACCGTAATGGGCATAATTCCGTTTCAAAAAGGCACCCCTTCATAGAGGGACTTCTTGCCACGCTTCCCGAGGAGGGCAAGGAGTGGCCCCATAAAGATCGTATTAAATGGCTTATGCTTGCAGCTAATGCATTTTCGCTCATCTACAAAGGTGAAGATGAGGAGATTCAAATAAAAACGGCCCCCAAGCAGATCTAGGGAGCCGTTTTAGATGTCTCGCCTTACGCGCACGACACTTGGCAGAGCTCAAGCGCGCGAGGCTACCCCGGAGAGAAAGGAGGAAGCGCTATGTGGTCCATAGCCCGTACAACATCAGTTGGCCGCTAACGCGGCTCGCCTCCCAGCCCCGTCCAAAAGGGTGTTGGAATAACAGGAGGGCGAGGTCCACACTTGCCCTCCTGTTATGCTGTTATATTAGCGCGTCTCACTAATAAGTAAAGAATCCAGAAACTTAGACCCCCCTCACCCCCACTAACCACCCAGCACCAGATCATCCCGGTGCACCATCGCGGAGCGCCCTTCAAACCCCGTGATCCCGACGATCTCGTCGGAGGACTTGCCCTTGATGCGCTCGGCGTGGTCGTGGTCGTAGGCCACCAGCCCACGCCCCACTTCGGCGCCGTCGGGGCCGCGCAGGATGACGGCGTCGCCGCGCTCGAACACCCCTTCCACGCGCTTCACCCCCGCCGGCAGCAGCGAGGAACCCCGGCGCAGCGCCGCGACGGCGCCGGCGTCGAGATGCAGCACGCCGCGCGGCTCCAGCGCGCCGGCGATCCAGCGCTTGCGCGAGGCGACGGGCGTCGCGGGGGCGAGGAACCAGGTGCAGCGCGTGCCCTGCTCCACCGCGCGCAGCGGGTTCTTCACCTTGCCGGAGGCGATGACCATGTGCGCGCCGGCCGTGGTGGCGATCTTGCCGGCCTCGATCTTGGTCTTCATGCCGCCGCGTGACAGCTCGGTGCCGGTGCCGCCCGCCATCGCCTCGATCTCGGCGGTGATGCGCGGCACAAGGGGCAGGAACGCGGCATCCGGGTTGTCATTGGGCGGGGCGGTGTAGAGCCCGTCAATGTCGGACAGCAGCACCAGCAGGTCGGCGCTGGTCATGCCCGCCACACGCGCGGCGAGGCGGTCATTGTCGCCATAGCGGATCTCGGAGGTGGCGACGGTGTCGTTCTCGTTGATGACGGGAACGACCTTCAGCTCCAGCAGCTTGGCGATGGTGGAGCGGGCGTTGAGATAGCGCCGCCGCTCCTCGGTGTCGCCCAGCGTGATGAGAATCTGCCCGGCATTCACGCCCTCATGGGCCAGCGCCTCCGACCACGCCCGCGACAGCGCGATCTGCCCCACGGCGGCGGCGGCCTGGCTTTCCTCCAGCTTCAGGGGGCGGCGCGGCAGCTTGAGAATGTTGCGCCCCAGCGCGATGGCCCCGGAGGAGACCACGAGCACCTGTTTGCCCTCGCGGTGCAGGCTGGCCACATCCTCCGCCAGCGCCGCCAGCCAGGCATGGCGCAGCGCCCCGCGCGCGGAATCCACCAGCAGCGCCGAGCCGACCTTCACCACGATGCGGCGGAAGGAGGAAAGCTGCGGAAGCGCAGCCGGGGTTTCAACGGGAGCGGGCGCGGCGGGGCGGGTCATCGGCGGAGCTTCGGGCTGAACAAGGGATGCGGCTTCATACGCCGATTTGCCCGCCATGGCGCGCGAATTTGCGCCGCAGGCGCCAGCGCTCGCAAGAGGCCGCAAGAGGCGGCGGGGCGGCGCGGGAGGTGAAGACGATTGGTGGCGAGTGAGTGAAGACACTTAAACCTGCAGAGGCGGGATTAGGTGGGATTTGCCGGGAACAGGCGGGACGAGCCCTTATGAGGCGGGCGTTTGAGGCATCTGCGGGCCGGTTGCGGCGGACGTTGCCGGTTTTGCAGAAGGTGGCAAAAATCGGCGGTCGGGACACTTGATGTTTCAGAGATACCCAACCGCCGGTGGCGGGGCGTGAGAGGTTCTTAATTGCCGATCACGCGGCTCTTAGACGGGGGTCTCAGCGGCACGGGGCGGGCCGAAAAGGCCGAGGATCCCGCCCAGCATCGCCAGGGCCATGAATATGGCGACCAGCGTGCCACCGAGGAGAGCGCCCGCAGCTGAGCACAAGATCAGGAGCACGGCCGGCTTACGCGACTCGGCACCCATGGTCACTGCGGCTAGCACGATCACGAGGAAAGAGAAGAGCACACCTCCCCAGCCTAGAAGCACAACGGTCTCGCTGCCATCCGCTTCGAACGCTGCCGCAGTGCCTCCGATCATCAAGGTTACGAACGCTGCAATGACGGCAAAGATGCCGGCGATCAAAGCGACAATTCCACCAGCCTTGCGCATTGTTCCGCCCCCTACTCAGTCTGACCAAAGCCGCCGACGCGGACACAGATTGTACCGGCCTTCTTCAAGGTGTCGCGCGTTGCAACGATCGTTCCCTTGACCTCGTCGTTCTTTCCAGCCGCCACGAAGCCGAAGCCGGCATCGCCGGACAGCGCAAATACCGGCTTCCCGCCAGACATGCCGACGAGTTCCACCGTGACGGCTACGTTGACGTCGGTCCTGTTGGCAACAGTCGCACTAAACGAGATCGTCGGTGCTTTGGTGATAAAAGCGACGCCATCTTCAATGTTCAGATTATTGACGCGCACCCTGCTCTTGTTGACCTCGAAGTCGTACAGCGCTTCACGGGTGAACGGGAAACACGACCACTTGTTAAACTCAACATCAGCCTCTTGAGCGATGGACGGGATCGTCATCCATACAGACGCAATAACGGCAATTCCCCAGCGCATTACTTTCTCCACGGTTTAAAGCTCGTGTGCGCCCCAGCAGACGCGGCCGATGACGGCGAAGTGCTCGCCCTGCGGGATCGGACGGGGCGGGAACATCTCGTGGTTATCGGACACCATGATCCATTGGCCTGGCTCACGGCGCAACCGCTTGATGTAAGCCTCGTTATCGACCGTGAAGAGGTAGATGTCTCCGTCACGTATCAGATCGCGCGCGGCTGACGATTTGTCGACAAGAAGTATTTCGCGGTCCCTGATCGTCGGAAACATACTGAGACCCACGGCCTCGATCATACAGGCATGATCCTGGCGAAGGTTTAGGCGCTGAAGAAGATCTGCGCGGACGGGGTATGTTTGTCCGAGATCGTTCAACACCAGCGCCCCGGTGCCCGCTGACGCCGAAAACGATAAATGTTCCAACATGACAATGTCATGTGCCGCCACCGTTGTCTGGGGTTGCGCCGGGTGTTGATCCCGGCGCGCGCGTGGCTCATCGGACAGCTCAAGAATCCAGTCGACCGAATAGCCGAGCGCTCCCGCGAGCTTGGCCAGCACCGAGGCCTTCGGCTCATTCACTCCACGCAGGTAATTATTCAGGGTGCCCAATGCCACGCCGCTCTTAGCGGCGGCGGCAGTGGCGCCGCCTGACTGCCTTACCGCAAGCCGCAGGCGCCTTACGAGTTCGGACTTCGCCGTTTCAACTCCGAAATCCTCGTCGGGCAAATTTTCGTCGTTTCGGAGTTTTGATTTCGGCATATAGATCAAGCCTCTAGGCCAATACTGACTAGTAAATTCCACTTTCGGAACTCCGAAGCGAATTTCCGCTAGCCAGAAATTCCGAATCTGCTATTCTCATTCAAGAACTGGACATTCCTGCACCGGTCAGTCGGACCGGACGCGAAGGAAGTGCGCGTCCAGAATCGGAACTGAGACAGTGCGGAAAATCGGATCTGAAATAGCACAGGACTGGCACGCCGAGCAGGTAAAGGCGGCTGTTCGGATGCGTGGCGAGACCCTGGCCTCACTGTCAGTCGCGCATGGCTACGATCTGTCGGCTTTTTCCAAGGCGCTCAAGCGCCCTTGGCCTGCGGTCGAGATGATCATCGCGACGTTCCTCGACCTCGCCCCCAAACACATCTGGCCCTCCCGCTACGACACAGCCGGCCGCCCTCTGCGCCGGCCATCGAACGGTAGGCGGATGGCTGATGCCCGTCTCCGTCAAAAATCGAGGGCCGCCTAGACATGACCATCACACAAGGTCGAATGACCGAAATCCCGGTCGCGGCCGTCACCGTACCGAACGACCGACTGAAGCAGCGCTCGTCGGAGCGCATCGAAGAGCTGAAGCTGTCAATAGGTGAGCTTGGGCTGCTTTCTCCCATCCTCGTCCAGTCGCCGGGTAGGGGCGATCGATACAGGCTGATCGGCGGGCTGCACCGCTTCGAGGCCGTGCGCGATCTTGGGTGGGAAGTGGTCCCCGCGGTCGTCCTCGACATCAAGGGCATGAAAGCCCGCCTTGCGGAGATCGACGAGAATCTTGTCCGCAGCGGGCTGTCTCCGCTGGAATGGGCCGAGCACTTCGCCGAGCGCAAAGTGGTGTACGAGGCGCTCCACCCGGAGACGAAGCACGGGGGCGATCGGCGCTCCACCAAGTTTGACAATTTGGCGACTTGGTCGGAGCGCTTCACGGCGTCCGCAGCCAAGCAGTTCGGCATGTCCGAACGGTCCATCGTGCGGGCGGTCGAGCGCTACAAGAAGATCGATCCCAACGTACGAGTGCGAATAGTCGGCAGCGCCCTGGCTAGCCGGGGAACGCACCTCGACGCTCTCGCAAGACTCGCTCCCGAGATCCAATCGCGCGTCGTCGACATGATCCTTAGCGGAGAGGACGACGCGCCCCGTAGCGTCTCGCAGGCCGCCGCGCGCCTTTCCGGCGCACGAGCCGCCGGCGCTTCGGACGCTGATGTCCAGCTCGACGCGCTGATGAAGGCGTGGCGTCGCGCCGGGGCGAGCGCCCGCGCGCGCTTCACTGAATTCCTGGAAAGCTAACTGGAAAGCCAAGAGGAGACCGCGTGATGAACGGCCGTGAGGAACTCCCCCAAATCGACCAGAGAGAATCCGACCGCGCCTCCGCAGCGCTCGGCATGACGCTCCTTCTCGCTTTCTTCACCTTCGGCTTCTGGCTGGGTGCTGGTTTCGCGACGCTAGTGTTCTGAGGCCATCATGCCGCGTCGCCGCACCCGTCACCCCGATCAATTCGACCTGCTGGGCTGGGAACCTTCCCAGCCGGTGGTGGCGTTCGATCCGCGCACGGTGCGGGCGGCGAGCCTCGCGGCGTCGATCTCCAAGGCGGTGTCGCAGTCCCTGAAAGGGCGGCAGCGCGAGCAGATCGCCGAGCGCATGAGCGCCTATCTCGACGAGCAGGTCAGCGAGCACATGCTGAACGCCTACGCTTCCGAGGCACGCGGCGAGCACATCATCAATGTGGTGCGTTTCATCGCCCTGGTCGAGGCGACCGGCGACCGGCGACTGCTGGAATTCATCGCCGAGCTGTTCGACTGGGCCGTCATAGAGCGGCGCTATCTGCCGGCGATCGAGCTGGCCGAAAGGCTTGAGAAGCGGGCCGAGATGGACCGTGACATTGAAGCCGCCCGCCGCCAGCTCAAGCGCGGGGGTGTGCTTTGAAGGAGTTCTTCTCACCCGCCGAAATGCTCGCCCTGGCGCTCCCCGACATGCCGGGCACCGAACGCGCCATTCAGCTGATGGCGGACCGCGAGGGCTGGCGCGAGCCGGCGCGGGAATGGGCCGCCGATCGCCCCGATGGCATCTGGCGCAAGCGGTCCGGGCGCGGCGGCGGCTACGAATACCGTTACGACGTGCTCCCGCACCGCGCCAAGCGCAAGCTCATGCTCGGCCAGCGCCGCGAGGTGGCGCAGGACGCCCGCGCCGAGAAGAAGAAGGGCCTGGAGCGCGACGCGCTGTGGGACTGGTTCGAGCGCCTGCCCGAGGCGCGCCAGCAGAGGGCGCGCGAGCGGCTTGCCGGGCTGCAGGCGGTCGCCGACCTGGTCGCGGCGGGCCAGCAGCGCGAACTCGCCATGATGCATGTCGCCGCCGAGATGAAGGTCTCGCTGCGCACGCTCTACAATTGGGCCGACCTTGCCGCCGGCGTGCCGCGCGCCGACTGGCTGCCGCACCTGCAGCCGCGCCATGCCGGGCGCCAGGCCGAGGCCGAGTGCTCGCCGGAAGCCTGGGAGTGGTACAAGGCCAATTATCTGCGCCAGTCCGAGCCCTCGCATGCGCTGTGCTATCGCCAGCTGCGGCGTGTCGCCGCCGAGCAGGGATGGACGGTGCCCAGCGCCAAGACGCTGGAACGCCGCATAGCCGGTCTCGACACCACCACACGGGTGTTCCTGCGCAAGGGGCCGGAGGCTCTCAAGAGGCTCTATCCGGCACAGGAGCGTGACCGCACCGCACTGCACGCCCTCGAAGCGGTGAACGCCGACGGGCACAAATGGGACTTCTTCGTCCGCTTCCCCGATGGCGATATCTGCCGCCCCTGCCTGGTCGGCTTCCAGGACATCTATTCCGGGATGGTCCTGTCATGGCGGGTCGACAAGAGCGAGAACAAGGCCGCCGTGCGCATGGCCTTCGGCGACCTCGTCGAGACCTATGGCATCCCCGACCATGTCGTTTTCGACAACGGTCGGAACTTCGCCTCGAAGTGGATCACGGGCGGGGCGCCCTCGCGCTACCGCTTCAAGGTCAAGGAAGACGAGCCGGCGGGCGTCGTCACCGAGCTGGGCTGCACGCTGCACTGGGCGACGCCGTTCCATGGTCAGGCGAAACCAATCGAGCGGGCATGGCGCGACTTCGCCAACGACATCGCCCGCGACGTGCGTTTCGAGGGCGCGTGGACCGGTAACAGCGTCGCCAACAAGCCGGAGAACTACGGCAACGCCGCCGTGCCGCTTGAGACCTTCCTGAAGGTCGTTTCCGAGGGCGTTGTCGAGCACAATACCCGGCTGGGCCGCCGGTCGAAGATCGCCGCCGGCCGCTCGCTCGCCGAGACCTTCGCGGCCTCCTATCAGGAATCGCCGATCCGGCAGGCGAGCCCGGCGCAGCAACGCAAATGGCTGCTTCCCGCCGAGGCGGTGACCGCACGCAAGCCGGACGGCGCGGTGCATCTGGCCGGCAACCGCTACTGGTCGGAATTCCTGATCAACCACATAGGTGCGAAGCTGGTGCTGCGGGTCGACCCGCAGGCACTGCAGCAGCCCGCGCACATTTACCGGCTGGACGGCGCCTATCTCGGCGCGGCGGCCTGCGTCGAGGCCAGCGGCTTCTTCGATGTCGATGCCGCCCGCGCCCATGCCAGCGCCCGCAACGACTTCCTGCGCGCCGCCAAGGCGATGGCCCGTGCCGAACGGCGCATGAGCCTCGATCAGGTCGCCGCACTGCTGCCGCAGATCGAGGCGCCGGAGCCGCCGGAAACCAAGGTGGTGCGGCCGTTCTTCGGCACCGCCGGCGGCGCCGCGCTCGCGGTCAAACCCACCGAATCCATCGACGCGGAAGAGAGCTTCTTCGCCGATTTCAATCGCTCGGTCGCCCGGTTCTCGGTCGTCCGAAACGAGGAGGGCGCCGACGATTGAGCCCGTCGGCGCCCTCGGAAGAGCCGTCACATACACAGAGGTGAAATACCATGCTCGACAAGACGAAGGAAGATACCGGCCCCTCCCATGACGCGCTGCGCGACGAGGTGCGGGCGCTGATGGAGCGCGAGGGCCTGACCCAGCGCCACGTCGCGGAAGAGAGCGGCATCGCCTATGGCACGCTCACCCCGTATATGGGCGGCACTTACCAGGGCAACCTTGCGCGCGTCGCCGGCGACCTGCAGCGCTGGCTGGAGACCCGCCGCGAGCGCTCTCGGACGGCGGCGGTGCTGCCGGCCGAGCCGGATTTCGTACTGACGCCGACGGCCGAAGAGATTTCCGGGACGCTTTCGTTCGCCCAGGCCGCGCAGGACTTCGCCGTCATCGTCGGGGGCGCGGGTATCGGCAAGACGCGCTCGATCAAGCACTACGCCAAGCGCGCCTCGAATGTGTGGGTCCTCACCGCCGAGGACAGCATGAAGAAGCCCAGCAGCCTCTTGTCGGTCCTCGCCGAGGATCTCGACGTCTCGGAGCGGCGTAACGCGTTCCTCAGCCGCGCCATTTCGAGCCGGCTGCGCGGAACCGGCGGTCTGGTCGTGGTCGACGAGGCACAGCATCTCAGCACCGAGGCATTCGACCAGTTGCGGACAACCGTGCTGGACGTCGGCGAATGCGGTGTCGTCGCGGCCGGCAACGAGAGCATGCTCGCCCGCCTGCAGGGCTCGGCGGACAAGCGGGCTCAAGGCTTTGCCCAACTCCATTCGCGGGTCGGCATGCGCAAGGTGCAGTCCGGCGCCAAGATCAAAGACGTCTGCCTGATCCTCGCGGCATGGGGCATTACGGACGCTCAGAGCATCGCCTTGTTAAAGGCGATCGCCCGCAAGCCCGGTGCTCTGCGCGTCATGGCGAAAGTGATCCGGCTGGCGTCGATGCTGGCTGGCGCCTCGGCGGCGGACATCACCAAGGCTCATGTCGAGCGCGCCTGGGCGCAGCTCTCTTCCCAGCAGATCGACGCGTGAGGAGGGTGGCATGCTGCACAAATACACGCCTGTCGAGAACATCCGCGGCCTGTTGGAGCCGCTGCGCAAGCTGATGGAACGCCACCTCTACACTGGCGTCACGCTCGCGCCCGAGGCGGCGCAGGAACTCTTCAACATCTTCATCCTGATCGACGACCAACTCGCGGCGCACGGCCATGACTGCGCGGTCCGCCATGTGACCCTGCATCAACTGGAGGCGGTGGCCCGCGATCTCGGGATGGTCGACGCGGCTGACGGGGCGGCGCGTGCCGCGAGCGTGCCGCGTGCGACCTCGGCGACGGTGCTTCCCTTCCGGCTGCCGCCACGGCCGATCTATGAGCCCGCCGGGCCGGGAGGTGCGGCATGATCGCGGCGCCCGTCGTTACCGTTTACGCCGTGCTCAATGCCGTGGCCGTGCACTTCCGGGTGCCCGAACGCGAGATCCTGTTGCACCGGCGCGATCAGCATGTCGCGTGGCCCCGCCACGTGACCGTCGGACTGGCCTCGCGGCTTACCACGTACAGCCTGCCGAGGATCGGGCGGGCACTGGGTGGACGCGACCACACCACCATCCTGCATTCACGTCGCCGCTTCGATCAGCGGATTGCCTGCGATCCCGCCGCCGCCCGCGAGGTCGACACGATCCAGGATGCCATTCTGAGCACCGCCGACGGCGATGGCGAGAAGGCCGAATTGGCCTTTGTGATGACCGAGATCGAGCAGCGCACCGCCGAGCTGGCACAGCTCGACAGCGTCATAGCGCTCGCCGAGCGCCGGCTCGCATCGTTGCACAACTCCTTCGAGATGCTGTCGGCGGCGCGGGCTGTCGGCCGCGCGCGCTTCGACGTCATCGTCAATGAATTCACGGCCGGCCAGGGCGCGGCCCGCCGTGAACTCGACCAGAGCCTTGACCGGCTCATGCGCCTGACGGGAGGCGGTCATGTCTGAAGCCCCGAAACACCCGCCGCTCGCCGACGTGCTGGCCACGGCCCGCACCGTCGTCAACCACAAGACCAGCCGCGGCGCGATCAGCGTCCCGGTCAGTCACATCCTCGGCATGGCGCACGCGCTGTGCGCGCTTGCCGACATCGCGACCTCGGCCGCCGAGATGCTGGCGGCGGCGGAGCGGTCGTACCAGGCCGCGCAGGGCGACGACATCGATGCAGAAGTCGCCGCCGTTGAAGCGATCGGCCCCCACGAGAACGAACTGATCGAGGGCCTGATGGCGCTCGGCTTCCTCACCTTCACAACCCAGGACACGAACGATGAACGCGCAGACTGAAACCGTCGCGGCCGCGCCGGCCGCCGCCCTGCCGCCGGGCGCTTTCGAGATCGCCGGCAAGCTCTTCATGACCGACACCAAGGGCCGCCATGTGCCGCTCGCCCTGGTGAAGCCGGCCGACCTGCTGATCGACGAGACCGTGCGCAAGATGATGGCCTTCGCCGTCGACCTGAACGCGCAGATCGCCCGGTTTCGCGGGCATTGCTTCGACGATGTCGGCTCGCTGCAGGCGCTGCTGGATCAGGAATACGGCACCGGTATCGGCGGGGCGAAGGGCAATATCAGCCTCACCAGCTTCGACGGGACGCTGAAGGTCACCGTCCAGGTCGCCGACCAGCTGATGTTCGGTCCCGAGCTGCAGGCGGCCAAGAAGCTGGTCGACGAGTGCTTGGTCGAATGGGGTGCCGACACCGGCGACGAGCTGCGGGCCGTGGTCAACCAGACCTTCGATGTCGACAAGGAAGGCCAGATCAACCGCTCGGCGCTGTTCTCTCTGATGCGGCTGGCGATCGAGGATCCGCGCTGGGTGCGGGCCATGGAAGCGCTGCGCGACTCGATCCGCGTCATCGGCTCCAAGACCTATATCCGCTTCCACCGCCGCGACACGCCCGCCGGGCCGTGGCAGGCGGTGACCATCGACCTGGCTTCGGCGTGAGGGGGCGGTGATGGAAAAGCGAGCCCTTTCCCGTTTTGTCGGCGCCGAGGCGTGGGGTTTCCTCGCGCCGGAGCAGCAGGCGACGATCGGCGCCCTGGCGATGGAACTCGTCCTGGCCTGGTCGCTCGACGATGAGGCTGCCGGCCTCACCGATAGAGACGAGGTCGACACGCGCATTGAGCGTGTCGCCCGTGCATTCGGCGACCACGTCATCATCGATCGACTGACGGAGGAGGTGCTTTCTCCGCTGCCGCCGGAGGTGCTGTCTGACGAGACGGACAACCCGCGCATCCCGTTGGCCTTTGGCCAGATCTGCCGTGCCTGCGGTTGTTCGCAGAACGACGGCTGCGACGTCGGCTGCTGTTGGGCGGAGGATGATCTGTGTTCGGCCTGCGCCGACCTGTCGCCACCGCCGCGCTCCGTCTATGTGCATGCCGATGCCGCCGGCGTCATCCGCTTCCTGTCGATGCCGCCCGTGGACAACATGCTGCTGTTCTCCGGTCCCGACTCGGCCGTGCGCGAGATCGTCGCCGTCGAGGCACGCCATGCCTATGACGGCGCCACGCTGCTGGTGCCTGGCCTTCCCGAGGCAGAGGACAGCTTGCAGCGTCTCGACGCGCTGTGCGCCTTCCAGACGCGTTTGGAGCGCGCCTGGGCGGCACGGGAAAGCGAGGTGCTGTCATGAGCACCGCGCGACGCACGACCATCGAAATTCTGCCCGACGATCTGACCGTTCGCCTCGATATTACCTTCGCTTCGGAGGGTGAGGCCGAGCGGTTCTTCGATTGGGTCGCCGCGGAGATTGAGGCTGGTTCACTCAGCTTCCGCCCCAGTTCTCCGGCGCCAAAGGAGCCCGATCAATGAGCACCGTCCTCGAACGCCAGCGCGCGGCGAAGCTGACCGATGCGCAGTTCTGCGGCCTCGATCTCCTGGTCACACGCGGCGCCGCGATGCGCGCCCGCGCGGGCTGGACCTTCGGCACCTCCTCCGGGCCGTTCATTCTGCCGGCGACCATGGATGCGCTGATCGAGCGCGGCCTTGTGAACCGGCAGCATACCGGGGCCGACGCCACCCGGCTCGGCCGCGACACCCACAAATTCATCAAGGGAGGGCGGCCGTGAAAAAGCGCGTCTCCGATGACGAACTGCTGACGCTCATCCACCTTGTGAAGAGGAAGCAGCGCCTCCTGCCGGCGATCAAGGGCGACGACTATTCAACACACGCACCGTTCCACACGGCCTGCGCCGATCTTGTCGCCTCGCTGGTGCGCGATCACGGCGCCCGCCTGAGCCATCCCCTCGGCGGGCACCGGCTGTCACTGGCGGGCGTCAGCTCGACCAGCACCGGCGGCGAAAACGGTGTGATCAACAACTGGATCACCGCCGCCTATCGGGAACTCGACCGGAGGCATGCATCATGAGCACCGACCTCCGCACCATCGAGCGGGCCGAGGACGCCGCCAGTCACGAGGAACGCCGGCGCAATGCCGGACCGGCGCCGCAGCTGCAATGGCTGGACATCGACCATCTCGTGGTCGATCCGGCCTATCAGCGGCCCATTACCCGCGCCGGCCGCGCCAATATCGGCAAGATCGCCGGGGAGTTCCGGTGGAGCCGGTTTTCGCCGGTGATCGTCTCCCCGGTCGAGGGTGGCCGCTACGCCATCATCGACGGCCAGCACCGCGTAACGGCGGCGGCCGGGATCGGCATCGAGGCCGTGCCGTGCCAGATCGTGCTGGCCACTCAGGGCGAGCAGGCCGAGTCGTTCACCGCCATCAACGGGGCGACCACGCGGGTGACGGCGCTCGCGCTGCATCGGGCCGCCGTGGCGGCGGGCGAACCATCCGCCATCGCCGTCGCGCATGTCGCCGCGCGGGCCGGCGTGAAGATCCTGGCCTATCCAGTTGCGACGCTCGACCAGGAGCTGGGGCAGACCATGGCGGTCGGCGCCATCGCCGGCGTGATCGCCCGGCACGGGGCGGACGTCGCCGTGCTGGCGCTGCGCTGCATTGTCGAGACGCCGCGCAACAATGTGCGCGGCGGCGTGCTGGCCTCGATCGTGACCGCCGTCGGAACCGTGGTGCGCGAGCTGCGCGCCGAGCGTCGGAGCGAGGCGGACATCCTGGCGCTGTTCGACAGCGTGCTGCTCATCCGCGAGATGGACAAGGCGGCGATGAACCGCCAGCCCGGCGTGCCGATCCATGCCGCGCTGGCCGAGCGGCTGCGGGGCGCGATCCGATCGAAGGGAGGGTGCTGACATGATGCCGGCCCCGATCCACCTGTCGCATACCCTGCCTTTCGCCGACGGGATCTGCTTCGACGACTGCCACGGCCTGGCGCCGGCCACGGTGCGCCTGCTGCGCGCGCGCGGCCTGGTCTGGCTCACCCGCGTCCGCATCGACAATCCGGGCGAGGAATACGTCTATCGCGGCGGCTACGTCGTCGCCGCCGATCGGGAAAGCGCCGAGCGCATCGCCGACGCCCGCGGGCTCGATGAGACGGTGCTCGGGTGCTGGGAGGGTCAGCCATGAGCGAGATAGTCTGGCAGTGGGACATCGTCACCGAGGAAAAAGCCAAGGTGCTCGCCGCCCTCGCGGACCTGGCGGCGGCCGAGGTCTGGACGTTCGACGAGTTCACCCGCGCCGCGGCCCGACTCTTTGAGGCGCCAGCCGAATCCGCTGTCGGGAGCGACTGATGCCCCGGCGCCGGCCCGCCGCTCCCGCTCCGCTTCTGGCGTGGCCAGAGCTGCAGAGGCTCGGCGATTTGGCTCGCCGGCACCAGGCGCTCACCACCCGCATGCACCGCATGCCCCCGCGCAGCCGCCGCCGGCTGCACGCCGAATCCGAAATCGCCGCGCTCACGCGCCAGATGCTCACCCTCGAAATGCAGATGCGGAGGGACGTGCCGTGACCATTCAAGTCCTGATTACCTGCTTCCTGATCACCGTCGTGGCCTCAACCGGGCAGCACGGCCCATGGGGGTTGGTCGGGGGCATTGCCGCCGCACTCGCCATGTTCTCCGTCTTCGCGATGGGGCTGGGCCTGGAATGACCACCGTCACCAGCAAGCAGATCGGCGCCATTCACACGCTGAAGGCGCGCGCCGCGCTCGACGACGACAGCTATCGCGACATCCTGCATCGGGAGACCGGCCAGCGTTCGGCCAAGGCGCTCTCGCGAGACCAGGCGTTCCGCGTGATCGAGCGCCTGAAGGTGCTCTCAGGCGGCTCTGAGAGGCCTTCAAGAGCTGCGGCGCCGCCGCTTGCCGATGGTGCGCTCAAGCTGGAAGGCCCGTTTGTTGGCCAGTGCCGCAGCCTCTGGATCGCGGCATGGAACCTCGGCGTGATCGAAGACCGGCGCGACACCGCGCTTGTTGCCTTCGTGGAGCGCCAGACCGGCATAGCCTCGCTGTCCTGGCTGCGCGACCCGCTTGAAGCCGCCAAGGCGATCGAGGGGCTGAAGGCGTGGATCAACCGTGTGGCGCCGGTGACCTGGGACGCCGAGGTAAAGGCGCTGCGCCGGCGCGGCATGACCATCGGCCGCTGGCGCAAGATCGCGGTGGTTCGCGCGCAGTGCCGGCTGCTGGCGGAAGAGGCGCCGGCCAGCCTCGACGCCCATAGCGATGCCGAGCTGCAGCAGCTGCAGACGACGCTGGGCCGGCGCATCCGCCGAATGCAGGACCGGAGGGCGCGCGCATGAAAGCCCATCGCAAACGTCGTCGGGAGCGCACGATCAGCCTCGACGAGGTCATCACAGCTTCGCGCCAGCTTGCGCTGATGGATGCGAGCCTCAGTGTGCAAGGCTACGCCCGCGCTTCTGGTCGCCTCTATCCCTGCAGGGATGGCACGTACACGGCGCGCGTAGTGTGGCGCCACCGAGCAGCGGGTCTATCGATCGCCGGCACGGCGCAGGGGCTGCGGCTGGCATGACCCTGCCGCGGCCCATAGGCGCGATCGCCCGCTTTGCGCAGATCATCGGGCCGGAGGCGGCATTCCGCCTCGCCGAGGCGCATGGCGGCACGCGAGTCTATGTGCCGCACAAGGCCGCCGGCAGCGACCTTGCCAAGATCATCGGCGACGACGCTGCCGCCCTCATGACCACCGAGTGGCAAGGCGTTCAGGTCAAAATTCCCGTTGCGCGTGAATGGCGGTGCGTCACATATAGATCGCGCGGCGACACCTATGACGACATTGCGCTGCGCCTCGGGTGCGACATCAGCACGGTGCACAAAATTCTGCGGGCGCAGCAGATGACACACGTCCAGCTCGATTTCTTCCCGGCCGATCTTCGGCCCTAGACCGCGACAGCGGTCATGAACGCGGAAGCGCCTCCGCGTCACCATCGGCTCCTCATCCAGGAGCCGACGCATGCTCATTCTCCTCGCCTTCCTTTTCGCCGTGCTGGCCTTCGCCATCAGCCTCGCGTCCGGCGCCATGGCCAGCAAGAGCCTGGTGCGGGCCGCGTTCACTGCGGTGCTCACATTCCTCGTCGGCACCCTCATCGGCGTGGGAGGCTGATCGATGGCGGGTTCCGTCTCCATTCTCCGCCAGTTGGCACCGCAGGCGGCTCCGGCCCTGGTCACGGCGCTTGGCCGCACGTCGGATCTTGAGAAGGCCGGCATCACCACGCCGCTGCGCCTTGCGCATTTTCTGGCGCAGATGGCGGTCGAAACCGGCGGCTTCACCCGGTTGCGCGAGAGCGGGCGCTACAGCGCCAAGCGCATCGTCGAGGTGTTCGGCGTCGGCCGGCATTCGGCGGCCGTGACCAAGGCCGAATCCAGGACGCTCGCCTATAATGAGTATGCCCTGTTCGAACGGGTCTACGGCACCGGCAACCCGAAGAAGGCGGCGGAGCTGGGCAACCGCAAGAGCGGTGACGGCTATCGCTACCGCGGCGGCGGCGCGATGCAGAACACCGGGCGCGCCTCCTATGCCCGGATCGGCCTCGAAGATCGGCCGGAGCGCATCACGACCGCCGAGTGGTGCCTGGTCGGGGCCTTCGAGCACTGGACCAGGACCGGCTGCAACGCGCTCGCCGACCAGAACGATATTCAGGCGATCACTCACCGCATCAATGGCGGCTACAATGGCTATGCCGCGCGGGTCGCCTGGTTCAACAAGATCTGGCCTTTGGTGCGCACCCCGGACGCCCCGGCGGAGTCGTGGCAGGCCGCGGGCGCCTCGGAATCGACCCGCCTGCTGCAGAGCCAGCTCAACCAGCTCGGCTATGACCTCAAGGAAGACGGACGGATCGGGAAAAGGACCACGGCCGCCGTCGAAGCCTTCCAGAAGGCCAACGGCCTCACCGTCGACGGCATCGCCGGCTCGATCACGAAAGAGGCGATCCGCGCCCGGCTCGCGGGGACGGCGCCGGCTACCGGCTCGGCCGCGCCATCTGCGCCTGGTCCCGGCCGCGAGGCGGCGATCGGCGTCCCGCTGGCCGCGCTCGGTGAAGGCGGTCAGCGCCTGATCTCTCAGGCCGACATCCTGAAGGAATATGCCGGTCTCTCCGACTGGATTGTCTGGGGCGCCGGCGGGCTCACCGCCATCGGCGTCACCATCGTCACCATCGGCATCGTGCGCACCTATGTGGTGCCGGCGATCTGGCCGAAACGCGCGCCGGTGGCGGAATGAACCTGGTCGCGCTCCTCACCACCACCCGTATCGGGCAGGCCATTCTCTGGGTCGCCGGCCTCGTGCTCGCCGCCTGGGCGATCGTCGCCAAGCTCCTGGCCGCTGGTCGCGCCCAGGAGCGGACCCGGCAGACAGAACAGTCGCTTGAGAACCTCCGCGACCGACAGGAAACGAACCATGAAGTTGATGGCCTTGGCGATACTGCTTTGCGTGGCCGCCTCGGTCGGTGGGTGCGCAAAGCCGACCGGCAATAGCTGCGACGGCTGGGAGCCCATCCAGCCGCAGGCAAGCGATGTTGCGACTGTCTCGCCCGAGTTGGGCCGCCAGATTGTCGCTCACAATGAGTACGGCGAGCAGCACTGCGGTTGGAAGCCTGACTGATGGACCTGCTCGATCACGCCCAGCTCGTCGAGGAAGAGGACCGGCGGCGCGCGATCGTCGCGCGCCAGGAGATGTTGCGCGGTTGCGGCCGCAAGAACTGCATGGCGTGCGGTGACCCGATAGGCACCGATCGGCTCGCCGCCATGCCGAACGCCGTCCGGTGCCTGCGCTGCCAGGAAGGGCGCGAGCGCTGGAACAGGCGAAAGGGACAGTAAGTGGAAGAGATTTTCCTGCGGTGGGGGCCGCTGCTGGTGGCCAGCATCAGCCTGATCTTTTCGATCAGCTCGGCGCGCAGCAAGGCCGCCGTCGAGCGCATGAACGCGATCGAGGCCAAGGTCGAAGGCAAGGCGCCGATCAGGGCGCTCAACGAGGCCGCAGCGCGGATCGACGCGCTCGAAGACAGGACGTCGCGGCTGGAAGGCGAGATGCGCCACATGCCCTCGCGCGACCAGACCCACGAACTGGCGCTGGCGCTACGGGAGATGAAGGGCGAACTCGGCGTGCTCGCCGCCCAGCTCAAGCCGATCTCGCACACGACGGAGCGGCTGCAGGAATTCCTTATCGACGAGGCGAAGGCACGGCGGGTGGGTGCATGAGCATGGACAAGCTGATCCGCGAGGAAGCGCGGCTGATCATCCTCAAGGCGCTGGCCGACCAGCCCGACGAGACGCTGAACAGCAATCTGCTGGTCGGGGTGCTGGCGTCGTTCGGCATCAATCGGGAGCGGGCCTGGGTACATGGCGAGCTGTCCTATCTCGCCGAGATGGGCGCCCTGCGCGTGACCGAGGCCGGCACGGTGCGGATCGCCACGCTCACCGAGCTGGGCGGCCGCCATGTCAACCGGCACATCGCCATCGAGGGCGTGAAACGCCCCTCGCGCGTGGACGCCTGACATGGCGGGCCGCGGTCGCCTCAACAGTCTCGACCTCCTGCCACCCGAAGCGGAAGACGATGTCGTGTGGGCATGTCAGGAGCTGGCCGCGCGCCAGCGCACGATTGCCGACGTCCTGTTCGAGTTCAACGACCGACTGGAAGCCAAGGGGCTCGAAGGCGTCTCTCGCTCGGCCTTCTACCGGGCGGCCGCGGACAAGGCGGCGGCGCAGACCCGCATGCAGCGAGCGCGGGAGATGTTCAAGGGCATCGCCAGCCAGTTCACCGCCGAGGATGTCGACGAGAACACGATCATCCTGGGCGAGTTCATCAAGACGTT
The DNA here is from genome assembly GCF_010669125.1 of Ancylobacter pratisalsi. Lineage (NCBI taxonomy): Bacteria > Pseudomonadati > Pseudomonadota > Alphaproteobacteria > Hyphomicrobiales > Xanthobacteraceae > Ancylobacter > Ancylobacter pratisalsi. The sequence goes on along the minus strand of NZ_CP048630.1, from coordinate 3,073,258 downwards.
GATCATCGAGCTGACGCATGACGGCGCGGGCATGAAGTCTCCGAAAGAGGCGATGGAGCTGGCGCGGGCTTTCCAGGCGACGGTGGCGGCGCAGAAGATCTCGACCGACCGGCGGCAGAAGCTCCAGGCCGAGTACGACAAGCGCACCGAAGCCACGATCGAGCGCGTCGCCAAGGAAGGGGGCCTGTCGGCCGATGTCGTCGCGCAGCTGCGCCGCGACTTCCTCGGCGTGCGGCCCAAGCCGGCCGCGCCGGCGGAGGGTGCCGATGTCGCCGGATCCTGACAAGGTCGCCGGCGCCCCGGTCCTCGCCCGTACCGAAGCCGGACTGCCGGACGAGCTGCCGCGCGGCGCGGAGATCCCCGCCGATCTCGATCCGCTGGCCGAGGGCGTGCTCATGCGCCACCAGGCCGAATGGATCGAGGACCCGTCCGACCTGAAGCTCGGCGAGAAAGGCCGGCGCACCGGCGTGACCTTCGCCGAGGCGCTCGATCACACGCTGATCGCCGCGGCCAAGCGCTCCGCCGGCGGGCAGAACTGCTTCTATATCGGCGACACCAAGGACAAGGGCCGGGAGTTCATCGGCTATGTCGCGCATTTCGCCCGCGTGGTGGCGAAACAGCTCATCGCTGTCGAGGAGTTCCTGTTCGCCGACCAGCGCGAGGACGGCACGGTGGCGCAGATCCCGGCCTATCGCTGCCAGTTCGCATCGGGCTTCCGGGTCGAGGCGCTGTCGTCCCGGCCGGAGAATATTCGCGGCCTGCAGGGCACGGTGTGCATCGACGAGGCCGCCTATCACAAGGATGTCCGCGGCGTGCTCGACGCCGTGAACGCGCTGTTGATCTGGGGCGGCAAGATCCGCGTCATCAGCACCCATAACGGGGTGATGAACCCGTTCAATGAGCTGATCCGTGAGGCGAAGGCCGGCAAGGTGCCGTTCTCGCTGCACTTCATCCCGTTCGCCAAGGCCGTCGCCAATGGCCTCTTCAGGCGCGTCTGCCTGATGAAGGGCGTGCCCTGGTCGGCCGAGGCCGAGGCGGCATGGGAAGCGAAGATCCGGGGCGCCTATGGCGTGCGCCAGGCGGCGATGCGACAGGAGCTGGACGCGATCCCCGCCGAGGCGGAAGGGTCCGCGCTCACCCGCGTGCAGATAGAAGCCTGCATGGCGGACGGCGTTCCGATCCTGAAATGGCAGCGCGACGACGATTTCAAGAACGCGCCGGAGCATGTGCGCAAGGCCGACGCTCGCGACTGGTGCGAGCGCGAGCTGCGCCCGATCCTGGAAGCGCTCGACCCGGCGCGGGCGCATTATTTCGGCGAGGACTTCGCGCGCAAGGGCGACGCCACCGACATCCTCGTGCTGGCGGTGCAGCCGAACCTGGTCCGGCAATCGGTGCTCCTGGTCGAGCTGCGCAACGTGCCCTTCGACCAGCAGCGCGAGATCCTGTTCTACATCTGCGATCGGTTGCCCCGGCTGTCCGGCGGCGCGCTCGACGCCAATGGCAACGGCGCCTATCTCGCCGAGGTCACGGCCCAGCGCTATGGCGGCGAGCGCATCGTCGAGGTGAAGGCCACGACCGAGTGGTATCGCAAGAACTCGACCGCCTATGTCGAGGCGTTCGGCGACCGGACGATCGTGCTGCCGCGACATGAGGATGTGCTGCAGGACCACCAGGCGCTCGCCTATGTGAACGGCGTCATCAAGGTGCCGGACGATCATCGCTTCAAGGGCTCGGACGGCTATGAACGCCATGGCGACACGGCGATCGCCGGCACCATGGCGTGGTTCGCCAGCACCATGGACCCGGTCGAATACGGCTACCAGGCGGCGCCGGCCGCGCGCGCGCCGCTCGGCGGTGCCAGCTCCGGCGACCGCTGGATGCGCCCCGACCATGACGATGATGACCGCCGCGGCAGACTTCTGCCCGGCCTGCGCGGAGGCTTGTGATGGCCCGGCTCTCGACAATCCTTGGGCCGGATGGCCTCCCGATCGACAAGGAATCGCTGTTCGGCCCGCCGAAGGCCGGCCCCACGCTTGCCGGCGTGCGCTCGCCGATCTCCGGCCACCCGGCCGACGGGCTGACGCCGAACCGCCTTGCCGCGATCCACCGGGCGGCGGCGGCCGGCGACCCGCTGGCCTATTTCGAGTTGGCCGAGGATATCGAGGAACGCGACCTGCATTACGCGGCGGTGCTCGGAACCCGCAAAAGGCAGGTGTCGCAGATCCCGATCACGGTCGAGGCGGCGTCCGACGAAGCGGTGCATGAGAAGCACGCCGATTTCGTGCGCGAATGGCTCGATACGGATGTGCTCGACAGTGTGCTCTTCGACATGCTCGACGCCATCGGCAAGGGCTTTTCGATCCTCGAAATCGAATGGCAGAGCCGGCCGGGTGCGGTGACGCCGGCCGGGCTGCACTGGCGCGATCCGCGGTGGTTCACCCTCGACGATCTCTCGCTCGACGAGCCGATGCTGTGGGAGCATGGCGGCAAGGAAATGCTGGAGCCGCACCGCTATGTCGTGCACCGGCACAAGGCAAAGTCCGGCCTCACCATCCGCTCGGGCATCGCCCGCATCGCCAGCTGGGCGTGGATGTACAAGGCGTTCACGCTGCGCGACTGGGCCATCTTCACCCAGAATTACGGACAGCCGGTCCGGGTCGGCAAATACCATTCCGGTGCCACCGATGCGGAGCGCGACGTGCTCTGGCGCGCGGTCTCCAGCATTGCCGGCGACTGCGCCGCGATCATCCCCGAATCGATGATGATCGATTTCGTCGAGGTCAAGAACGCGGCGGACGGATCGGCACTCTATGAGAAGCGCGCGGACTGGATGGACCGGCAGGTCTCCAAGCTGGTGCTCGGCCAGACCGCCACCACGGACGCGGCGCCGGGATCGCACGCCATCGGCGGCACGCACCGCCTGGTGCAGGAGGACCTGGAGCGTTTCGACGCCGGGCTCGTGTCGACGACGCTCAATCGCCAGCTCGTGCGGCGCATGGTGGCGTTCACCTTCGGACCGCAGGAGAAGTATCCCAAGCTGACCATCGGGCGACCGGATGAACTGCCGATCGACACTGTCGTCACCGCCCTGGAGAAGCTCGGCCCACTGGGGCTCGAAGTCGAGGAGAGCCAGGTGCTCGACCGCCTCGGCTTCACCGCGCAGGCGGAAGAGGCCAATGGCAAGCCGGTGCGGGTCATCGGCGGGCGTACGCCGGCGCCGATCCTGCCTGCGCCGGACTCCATGCCGCCAGGACGGCGGGCGCCGGCGCCCGCTGCGCCGCAGAGGAAGCCGGAGGAGAAGCCGGCGCTGCAGGCGCGCGGCATGCTGAACCGCCTGTTCGACCTGCACGCCGCCCAGCGCGAGCCCGATCCCGTCGACCGCCTCGCCGACCGGCTCGCCCAGGACGCCGCCGGCGCGATCGCCGGGCTCACCGATCGGGTACGCGCCGAGTTCGAAGCGGCCGAGGACCTGCCGGACCTGATGTCCCGCCTCGATCGCCTGGAACTGGACGCCACCGAGCTGCGCGCCGCGATGGCGCGAGGGATGGCGCTGGCGCATCTGGTGGGCGAGGCCTCGATCATCGACGAGCTGCGCGATGGGTAGCGCAAGCACCCGGCTGCGCTGCCGCGTTCCGTTCTGCAAGCGCGCCGCGATCGAGGCGGCGGGGGGAATCGCGTGACAACGACCGTGAGCGCGATCGACCTGCCGTTCGACGAGGCGATCGCCTATCTGCGGCAGAAGACCAATGCGACCTCCGAGCACTGGGCCGACGTGTTCGGCGAGGCCAATGCCCGCGCCTTCACCGTCGCCGGCGCGGCGACCGAGGACCTGGTCGGCGACTTCCGCAAGGCTGTGGCCGGCGCGATCGAGAACGGCACCTCGCTCGGGGAGTTCGCCAAGAGCTTCGACGCGATCACGGCAAAGCACGGCTGGCTGCACAATGGCACGCCGGCCTGGCGCTCGCGGATCATCTTCGAGACCAATCTCGGCATGGCCTATTCGGCCGGCCGCTACGTGCAGCAGACCGAACCGGAGACGCTGGCCGCGTTTCCGTTCTGGCAGTACGTCCATTCCGGCGCGGCGCATCCAAGGCCGGAGCACCTGGCCTTGAACGGGCTCACGCTGCGCGCGGACGATCCGTTCTGGAAGACGCACTATCCGCCCAATGGCTGGGGCTGCGGCTGCTGGGTGCGGCCGGTGTCGGCGCGCGGCCTCTCGCGCATGGGCAAGAGCGGGCCGGATACGGCGCCGGTCATCGACACAAGGCCCTGGCGCAACCCGCGCACCGGCGAGATCAAGCACGTCCCTATCGGCATCGATCCCGGCTTCGACTACAACCCCGGCCAGGTGTGGAAGGCCGAGCGCGTCGATCTGCCCGCCAATGCGACGCTGAAGCCGCCGGCGCCGATCGACCCCGCCGACCTGCTGCCCGCGCAGCCCGCCCGCCCGGAGGCGCCGATTCGGCCCGGTATCGATCCGGGTCCGGTGGAGATCGAGCCGCCTGTGCCGGGCAACCCCACGCCCCCGATTCCGCCGGCGCCCCGCGATGTGGTGGAAGATTTTGCCCGCCGGGTCCTAGCCGGCGACATCAACGACCCGGCGCGCGCCATCTACGCGGCCGAGCTGCCGGCGCCCATGGCGGCGCGCCTGGCCGGCACGGGCGGGAACCGCGTCGAGCTGTCGGCCTTCCGCGTGCTGAAGGTCGCCGGGCGCGCCGGCGAGATGGCCGGTCGCGCCAGCACCGCGCATCCCGAGGTGACGTCGTCGATATGGGGCCACCTGCAGGAGATGCTGGATCAGGGCGAGGCCTATGCCAGCGTCCGCCACGGCTGGCCGCAGGTCGAGGTGGTGCACCGGATCGAGGGCCGTCCCTGGCGACTGATCCTGCGCCGCGTGCTGCAGCCGGACGGCACGACGCGGCTGGACGTGCCGACGCTCATGCGGATCAGCGATCGCGAGGCCGCACGATTCGGCAGGGTGCGCGGGCGGGAACGGCTGGGGAAATGAGGTGCATGGTGGGTCGCAACATCCACGCGGTCGAGCCGGTCAAGGCGAATGGCTCATGCACCTCACCCCTTTATAGCGCATTTCGGAGACTGGTTAAATGGCCGGTGTAACCCTCGAAACCACTGTCGCCGGCTCAGAGGCCGCCCGCCGCGCCTTCGCTCAGCTCGCGCGCGTCGTGTCCAACACCACGCCGATCATGGCGGCGATCGGCACCGGCCTGGTCGAGAACGTCCATCAGCGCTTCGAGAATGAGGTCGATCCCGACGGCCAGCCCTGGGCGCCGCTGAACCCGGCCTATGCGAGCATCAAGCGCGGGCCGGGCATCCTGCGCGAGAGTGGCATGCGCGGCGGCCTGATGGGCTCGATCACGCGGCGCGCCAGCCATGACAGCGTCGAGATCGGCACCAACAAGATCTATGCCTCGGTGCACCAGTTCGGCGCCGTCATCCGGCCGGTGAACGCGCCCAAGCTGCGCTTCATGCTCTCGACCGGGCTTGCCTCCGCCGACGAGGTCGAGATCCCCGCACGCCCCTTCCTCGGCTTCAGCCGCGAAGACCAGTTGACGGTGCTGGAGACGCTGGCGGATGCTCTCGATCGCGCCGTCGGCCTCGGTCGATAGTGTGCCCGGCGCCGTCGATCGGGCTCGACGCGGTCTCTGAGAGCGATTAAGAGCCGAAAGAGGCGCCCAGGGCGGCCTTTCGGTGCCCGTTGGCTAGATCGGCCCGGCCGCCCCACACACAGGCGCCACGCGCGCCCCAGGACGGGCCGGCCTAGACCGCGAACGCGGTCATGAACAGGCGCCCGCCCGCCCGCCATTGTGGCGGGCATGTTCATCGTCACACTCCATAGCGCACTGCCCGCGACCGATGGCGCGCCCGACTGGGTGCACCTGGTCCCGGCCGGCACATTCTCCGGTGCGGATGGGCGCGGTCCGTACCGGGTGCGCGACGCGGCCGCGGTGATCCGCCAGTCCATGGCGGCGGCACGCCTGCCGATCGACGAGAACCACGCCATCGACATCAAGGCGCCGAAGGGCGAGCCGTCCCCGGCGCGTGGCTGGATCGTCGAGATGCAGGAGCGCAGCGACGGGATCTGGGGTCGCGTCGAGTGGACCGAGGCCGGCAGGGCGATGGTCGCCGGCAAGGACTATCGCGGCATCTCGCCGGCCATCTCGCGCGCCGCCGACGGTGAGATCGTCGCGGTGCTGCGCGCCTCACTCACCAACACACCGAACCTTACGCAGCTTGCCACACTGCATCACCGGAGCGACTCCATGAATTTTCTCGAACAGCTGCGCAAGCTGTACGGGCTCGCCGACACTGTCGCCGAGGCCGACGTGCTCGCGGCCGTGACTGCCCAGAAGACGGCGGTCGACACCCACGCCTCGCAGCTCGCGGCCATCCGCGCGGCGGCCGGGCTCGCGGCCGACGTGGCACCGGACGGTATCGTCACCGAGCTGCAGGCGCGCCAGTCGACCGGCGACCAGGCCGCGGCCCAGCTGCGCAGCACGGTGGTCGATCTGCAGACGCAGCTGACCACGCTGCAGGCCGACACCGCGAAGCGCGAGGCGGCCCGTGTCATCGACGAGGCGATCGCCGCCGGCAAGGTCGGCCTGGTGCCGCTGCGCGAGCACTACATCGAGCGCCACATGGCGGACCCGGCGGCCGTGATGAAGGAGATCGGGGCCATGGTGTCGCTGCACGCCAGCGGCCGCGTGATCCCGTCCAAGCCGGCGAATGGCGAGGTCGTGCTCTCGGCCGAGGAAGAGCGCACCTGCGAACTGATGGGAATCGATCTCAAGGCGTATGCCGAGCAGCGCAAAGCGCTGAAGATGGAGGTGCTCTGACATGTCCGCGCTCACTCAGGATCGCAACACGCCCTATCGTTCCGGCGCTATTCGCACACCCGGCGTCGCCGCCGGGGTGAAGATCTACGCCGGCGCCCTGGTCATGGCGACGGCCACCGGTTTCGCAAGGCCCGGCGGCGTTGCCACCACGCTGAAGCCGCTCGGCCGCGCCGAAGAGCAGGTGGACAACAGCGCCGGTGCCGATGGCGACGTCATCGTCCCGGTGTCGGTCGGCATCTTCCGGTTCGGCAACTCCGCCGCGGCCGACGCCATCACCGCCGCCGATATCGGGTCCAACTGCTACGCGGTTGACGATCAGACGGTCGCAAAAACCAACGGCTCCGCCACTCGCTCGGTCGCCGGCGTCATCTGGGACGTCGATGATCTCGGCGTCTGGGTCAAGATCGGCTGAGGAACCCCCATGCTGCTCAATAGCGCTTCCCTTCGTTCCCTCTATGTCGGCTTCTCGGCGGCCTTCCAGTCGGGTTTCGCCGGCGTCACGCCGCAGTATGGCCGCGTGTCGATGTCGGTGAACTCGACCACCGCCGAGACCGAATATGGCTGGCTTGGTGAGATCCCTCGCATCCGCGAGTGGATCGGCGACCGTGTCGTCAACAACCTCGAAACCCACGGCTACTCGATCAAGAACAAGACCTTTGAGTCCACGGTCGGGGTGAAGCGCGAGCGGATCGAGGACGACAATCTCGGCATGTACACGCCGATTTTCCAGGAGTTCGGCCGCTCGACCGCCACCTTCCCCGACGAGCTTGTGTGGCCGTTCCTGAAGAAGGGCTTCGCCACCAAGTGTTATGACGGCCAGTATTTCTTCGACACCGATCATCCGGTGCTCGACGAGAATGGCGTCGTCCAGTCGGTCTCGAATTCCGGTGGTGGCGCTGGCACGCCGTGGTTCCTGATGGACACGTCGCGCTTCGTGAAGCCGGTGATCTATCAGAACCGTCGCCCCTTCAAGCTCACCGCGAAGGACCGCCTTGAAGACGAGAATGTCTTCATGAAGGACGAATTCCTGTACGGCACCGATGGCCGCTGCAATGTCGGGTTCGGCTTCTGGCAGCTGGCTTATGGGTCGAAACAGACCCTCGACGCCGCCGCCTATGCTGCCGCGCGTGCGGCCATGGGCAGCGTCAAGGGCGACTATGGCCGCCCGCTGGGCGTCAAGCCGAATCTTCTGGTGGTGCCGCCGGCGCTGGAGAGCGCAGCCCTCAAAATCCTCAACAACGAGATGTCCGCCGGTGGCGAGACCAATGAGTGGAAGGGCACGGCCGAGCTGCTTGTCGTGCCGTGGCTGGCCTGATCGGGAGCGTCGCCATGAACCGCATCGTCGTCACCAGCGCCCGTCCCGGTTTCCGCCGGGCCGGCATCGAGCACCCGGCGCGCAAGATCTATGCGCCGGGCGAGCTGACCGATACCCAGCTCGACGCGTTGCGCGCCGAGCCGGAACTGACCGTCGCCGAGATAACCGCGAGCGAAGAGTCCCGGCCGGTGGACGGGACGTTGCCGTCCACCGGCCGGGGTGCGGTCGACCGTCTCGCGGTCCTGATGCTGGCGATGGGGGCATCGGGCCCACTGGCGGCGTTGATCTCCGCGCATCTCGGTGAACTGGCCGAGAGGGCCCTGGTCCGCCACGTGGCCCCGGCCGCGTTCGCGGGGCTCGCCTCGGACCGGTGCAAGGATCTGATCGCCGAGCACGGCTATCGCCTCGGCGTGAATGGAATTCTGGAGCCCCGGCAGACGGCGGACGCCGAGGGGCAGCAGGCAGAGCCGGAGGCCGAGACCGTCGAGACGCTCGACGGTGAGGCCGCCCCGGCGTCGGGTGACGAGGCCGAAAGCCTCGCCGTGCCGACGTCGGAAACCGGCGAGGTGTCGGAGGCGGGTGCTGCGCCCGCCTCCGGTGCCGACCTTGTCTCTCACGGCGAGCAGGCAACCGACGTTGTCTCTCAGGAAACGGCATCCGTTGAAGACAAACCCGCTCCCGCGCCGGCCAAGAGCCGCCGCAGGCGCAGCTAAGACCGCTCTCAACCCGCTCTCGGAACCTGCCCGGAACCGCCATGTACGCGACCGTCAATGACATGATCAGCCGTTTCGGAGAGGAGGAGATGACCCGCCTCTCCGTCGCCGATGGCGATATGCCGGAGGCGGTGCAGCGGGCGCGCATCGAGCAGGCGATCAACGACGCCTCCCGCCTGATCGATAGCTATCTCAGGAAGCGCTATGCCACGCCCGTTGCCCCGGCTCCTGCCGAGCTGGTGCGGTCTGCTTGCCTGCTGGCCCGCTATGATCTGGCTCTCGGCGGCGATCGCGAGCCGACCGAACAGATGCGCCTGGCGCGCAAGGAGATCATCGGCTGGCTCGAAGTCCTGGCGATCGGCAAGGCGTCGCTGGAAGGCGTCGTTGCGCTGGCCAGCGACAGCGGCGCGCGGACCTCCGACCGGGCGCCGGCCTTCACCACGCGCGCCGGCGGGGGGCTCTGACATGCAGGCTCCCGTCGCTCCCGTCCGCCAGATCGATCCGATCACGGCGCTGCATCGGCATGTCGTCGCGCTGCTGGCGCCGTATTTCGACGCGCGCAAGTGGGGCGAGGTCGAGGCGATCACGCTGCCGCTGACCTATGACAGCTTCCGCTCGATCGCGAAGACCACGCCCCGGCTCTATCTGGGCTTCAACGCCTTCATGGCGAAAGGGACGTCCGCGCGCATGCTGGATGGCGATCTGTCCATGCGCCTGGTCATTGTCACCAAGGCCGGCTCGGCGAAGCAGCCCGGCTATTTCGGCGACCGTTTCGCGCCCGGCCTCTATCCGTCGCTGTTCGCCGCCGCCACCGTGCTGCACGGGCGGACCATCGCGGATCTCGGGTCGCTCCAGGTGACGGGCGTCAACCAGGGCGCCGCCGAGGGGATGGCCGACATCAGCGCCCTCGTCGGTCATGTCGACTTCAAGATGCGCGCGAGTTGCGGCGACTTCCTCGGCGAAGCCGCCGCCGCCCCGGACTTCGTCCGCCTCATCTCCTCCTTCGAGGTCAACGCCCCGTCCGACGCCGATCCCGGCTTTGACATGGGCGGCGACATCACCCTGCCCGGAGACCCCGCATGAAGACCTATGTGATCCCGACTTCGGGCGCGGCGCTGCCCTGTCCCGGCGGCGTGCTGCCGCCCGAGGGCGACTATGTCGAGATGAACCGCTTCTGGCGCCGCCGCCTCGCCGACAAGGATGTCGTCACCGGCAAGCCGCCCAGGGCGCCGGCGGCCGAGCCCGACTCCGCCGACACCGCCGCGAAAAAGAAGTGAGGTGAGCCGTGACCATGACGTTTGACGAGATCCCGTACAACTGGCGCAAGCCCGGCGTCTACACCGAGGTCAAGCCGCGCTATGTGCGCAAGGGGCTGGTGGACTTCCCGGCGCGCGCCATCATCGTCGCGCAGATGCTCGCCACCGGCGTCGCCGAAGCCGGCAAGCGCTACCCGATCACTCGCGACGACGAAGGCAAGGCCTATTGCGGCGCGGGTTCGGTCGGCGCCGAGATGGTCAAGTATTTTCGCAAGGTGAACAAGGCGACCGAGCTGTATCTCGTGGCGCTCCCCGACGATGCCGCCGGCATCGCGGCCACCAAGACCATGACCCTCACGGGATCGCCGACCTATGGCGGACCGTTGCCGCTCTATGTCGAGGAAACCCGGATCCAGCTGGCGCTGACCGCCGCGCAGACGGTAGCCTCGATCGCGACGGAGGTCGCCGCCGCCGTGAACGCGCTCGACGATCTGCCGGTCACCGCCACGGCGGCGCTCGGTGTCGTCACCCTCACGGCCAAGCACAAGGGCGAGGTGGGCAACCATATCAGCGTGCGGGTGGCGAGCGAGGCCGGCGACAGCGTGCCGGCCGGGCTTACCGCCGTCGTGGCCGCCGATGTCGTCGGGGCAAACAATCCCGATGTCGACACCGTGCTCGATGCCATTTCCAACGAATGGTACACCGACGCCGCTTTCGCCTGGGACGACGCGACCAACCTCGGCAAGATCGCCGCCGACTTCGCCGCGCGCTTTACTGCGGCGGCGAAGAAGGACGCCCATGCCTATATCGGCTGCCGCGGCACCTATGCCGAGCTGGTCGCCAAGGGCGCGATCACGAACTCGCCTTTCATCACGCCGATCGGCGCCAAAAAGGCGCGCTCGGCGCCGTGGAAATGGGCGGCGGTGCTCGCCGGCATCGGGGCGGCCCAGCTCGCGACCGATCCTGCCCGGCAGCTGCGCTCGCTGGTGATGACCGGGATCGGCGCGCCCGACTATGAGGACTGCTTCACGGCGGAGGAACAGAACCTGCTGCTGGGCAAGGGCATGTCGACCTGGAACCGGCTCGACGATGGCAGCGTCGTGCTGGAGCGCGTGGTCACCACCTACAAGGTGACGACGCTCAACGTCGATGACGACGCCTGGCTCGACATCATGGTGACCAAGACCGCCAGCCGGATCCGCTACGACTGGAACGCCTATTGCGACCAGACCTATCCGCGCAACAAGCTCGCCGAGGATGACTCGATCGCGGCCGAGCACGCCGAGAACGTCTCGACACCGAAGCGGCTGCACGGCAGCTGGGCGGGCCGCTGCCAGCTCTACGCCCGCAAGGGCTGGATCATGCAGACGGACCGCACCATCGGCGAATCCGCCTTCGAGATCGACGAAGACGACAAGAACGTCGCGAATTCCCGGCTCGTCATCAACATCATCGGCAATCAGATGGTGCTGAAGGGGTCGCTGGAATTCGAGGTCTGACGCGGCGGCCACGCCCGCGCACATCAGGAGGATAGGCCGTGCAGTCACTCGGCATCATCGACATCATCTGGAAGGGCCGGAAGATCGACATCGAGCCCGGCGCCAAGCTGCTGCTCGGCGGGCTCCAGAACAAGGGCGTCACCACCGGGCGCAAGCGCAAGCGGGTGAGCGAGTTCAAGGAATCGATCGTCACCTGTACCACCACGCTCGATCGCGGCCAGAGCGCCAGCGACATCTACGACCCGGTCGAGGGCGAACTGCAGGTCCAGTGCGACACCGGCCAGACCTACACCTTCGCCGATGCGTTCATGACCGAGCGCCCCGAGTACTCCGGCGGCGAGGGCGGCAAGGCGACGATCAAATGGGAAGGCGGCGACTATGAGGAGATCGTGAATTGAACACGCGCGGCCAGGACACCACCACCATCGTGCTCGACGACGAGGTCTCCGGCGCGCCGGCGCCGGCCGGGACGCCGGCCGTCGCCATCGTCTCCGACCAGGTCGAGGTTGTCGTCGACGAGGATGCCGGTCTCGACGGCGAGCTGCCCGACCGCGCGGTGCGGAACCCGAACGGCACCATCACGCTGCCGCTGCGGCTGCAGGCGTCGATCATCCGCCGCTCGGCGCGCAATGGCGACCGCAGCGAGACCATCACCGAGCTGACCTTCGGCCGCCTCAACGGCAAGGCGGTGCGCGCGGTCATGTCGACCTCGGAAGCCAACAAGCCGATCGTCATGCTCGCCAAGTCCACCGGGCTCAACGAGGCGGTCATGAACGCGGTGTTCGACCTGATGGACGCCGCCGACATCGCCGACGCGCAGCAGATCGTCATGAGTTTTTTCGGCAGTGGTTCGCGGGCGAAAACCCGCTCGTGATCCTGGGCGGGCTCGCCGCCAATAGCGGGTTCTCGGCCAAGGAAATCGAGAGCTTCGATGTCGACCAGGCGCGCTGGTGGTGGAACGCTCTCAGCGCCTACCACCAGCGCGTCAAGGAAATCCAGGACCAGCAGTAGGGGAGCGCCATATGGCCGGCCGCACAATGGACCTTTCGATCCTGGTGCGGCTGGTCGACCGGCTCACCGGGCCGCTTGGCGCGCTGCAGCGCAAATTCGCGCAGTTCGCCCAGCTCGGCCAGCGCATCGGCATCCTCGGCGCCGCCGCCGCCGCCATCTCCTTCGCCGCCCCGATCATGTCGGCCGCAGCCTTCGATCAACAGTTGCGGGACATCGTGGTAACGGCGGGCAAAGTGGGCCCGGCGGCTGAGGACCGTATCCGTCAGTTGGCGGCAGGATACTCCGAGCTCGCCCTTCAGATCGGGATTGCGTCCAGTGAGATCGCAGCCGCCGGCGGCCTGCTGATCGCTTCCGGCATGGACGACGCTTTAACCAATCGCCTGCTTCCTACGATCGGCCGGGTATCCAAGGCGGCATCCGCCGCCACCGGCGACGTCGCCAAAGTCGCCTTCGCGCTCAACAACTCGCTCGGCGTCACGGCGGACGAGATGGAAGTCGCCTTCGCCAAGCTCATCACCGCCGGCAAGCTCGGCCGCTTTGAATTCCGGGACATGGCGCGCGAGTTGCCCGAACTCGCCTCGCAGTTCACGAAGTTCAAGATTCAGGGCCTCGACGCGGTCGAGACGTTGGGCGCGTCTCTGCAGGTGGCGATGTTCGGCACCGACAATACCAGCGCCGCAGCCAACAATTTCAAGAACTACCTCTCGAAGGTGCTCTCTCCGGATGCCGTAAAGAACTTCAAGGAGTTCGGCGTCGACATCGAAGGGGTGATGAAGAATGCCGCTGCGAAGGGGATCAATCCCATCGAAGCGTCGATCCAGAAGGTGCTGTCACTGACCGGCGTCTCGCAGGAGAAGGCGCTCGCTTTCTTCAAAACGGCGAAGGATGGCGGGATGACAGATGTCCAGGCCGCCGCTGCCGCTGTGGAGCAAATCCGAGCGATCGGCGCCACCGGCAAGCTCACCAACATTTTCGGCGATATGCAGGTGCTGGATTTCCTGCTGCCGATGCTCGCCAACATCGACAAGTACAAGGAATTCAAGAAGGAGATCGCGGGCGCCGGCCTCGATGTGATCGCGCAGGACTACGCCACCCAATGGAACGGCCTGCAGACGCAGATGACGATCGCCCAGGAGATCGCGACCCAGGCGACGCGGCGCATCGGCCTCGGATTCGCGCAGAACCTGCCGTGGATCAATGAATGGGGCAAGGCGGCACTCGGCTGGGTCCGCGAGATCGACGCGACCTATCCGGGCGCGATCGACACGGTGCTCGGCCTGACGGGTGCGTTCCTCGCCGGGATTGCCGGGCTCGCCATCATGGTGCCGGCACTCACCATTCTCTCGGCCGCCTTCGGTGTGCTGGCGGGCATCGTCGGGTTCGTGCTTTCGCCCATCGGCCTGGTGGTCGCGGCCCTCGCCGGTCTCGCCTATCTGATCTACGCCGACTGGGCGACGTTCGGACCGTTCTTCACCTATATGTGGGGAGAGGTGAAACAGGCCTTCTCCGATGGCGTCGACGCTGTCACCCGGCTGTTTGCCGGCGACTGGGTTGGTGCCGGTGCCGCCGGCCGGCGCATTCTCGCCGCTCTCGGCAATATCGGCCGGTCGGCAATGGCCGTGCTTCGGGGCGCCCTGCGGCCGGTACTCGCCTGGCTCGACGACGCGCTCGGCGGCATACCGAGCAAGCTGCTCAGGATCGGCGCGGGCATCGCCACGGCGATCGGGAGTTTTGCCACCACAATATGGGACCGGGTGTCTTCGACCTTCAGCGGCGATCGCTCGCCCATTATCGACTGGCTGCTCGGCGGGCTCGGCGCGCTCGGCTCAATGCTGCTCTCCGCCGTGACGTCCGGGATTGATTTCCTCGCCAACCTTGAGGATGACGACTGGCGCACGCTCGGCGAACGGTTCGGCAACGCCCTTGTGGATGCTCTCAAGGCGCCGTTCGGACCTTTAATGACCTGGTTCACAGACCTTCCGGGCCGCATCCTGGCGGCGATCGGCTCGATCGATGTCAGCAGCCTCATCAGCTGGCCCTCGCTGCCCAGCTGGCTGGGCGGCGGGAGCGCCGCGCCGGCGAACGACAACGCGCCGGGCACGGCACCTGCGGCGGCACCTTCTGCCCAGCCGCAGCGCCAGGGCTTCGCCGTGCCGCCCGGCGGCTTCGCCTCGCCCGCATCGATGCCCGCGGCCGGGCGCTCGCAGGTCGGCGGCCAGATCGTGGTGTCGGCGGCGCCCGGCACCAAGGTCGAGAGCGTGAAGAGCGCCAATGCCGACGTGCCGCTGAAGGCCGACAATGGCCGCATGGTGGGGCGGATCTGATGTCCATCTTCGACAACGCCACCGATCTCCTGCCCGGCCTGCTGCCGGCCGCCTGGCGCGGCGTGCCGTTCTTCATGCCGGACAGTGCGCATGATGTCGGCCGGCGCGTGCTGCTGACCTATTTCCCCGGCATCGACATGCCGGCCGCCGAGGATTTCGGCGACTATGCCGGGCCGATCAATGTGTCGGGCGTCTATGTCGGGGCGGATTATGTGGCGGTCGCCGCCGCGCTGGAGCTGGCCTTTCGCACGCCCGGCCTCGGCACCCTGCTGCATCCGTGGCTCGGCGAGAAGACGGTGATCTGCGAACGGCCGGCCTCGATCCGGTTCGCCGATCGCGCCCTCGGCCTCGTCACCTTCGACGCCAGTTTCACGCCGGTGACGGTCGACCTGGCGCCGGTGACCTCGACGCTGTCCGGCCTGCTCGGCGCGGCCGACCTGGTCATCGCGTCCGCCGGCGTCTTCATCACCGCCTCGCTTGTCGGCGCGTCCGCCGTGGCGGTGCTGGCGCATGCCCATGACACCGCCAGCGCCTGCGCCTCTGTCGTCGACGACACCGTGGCCGACGCCCCCGAAAGGCCCGGCCTCACGCCGAACCTTGCCCCGGCAAGCGCGGCGGTCGCGCTCGCCGTGGCGGCCGATAGCGGCGGGGCCGCCAGTGCCGATCTCGCCGCCGCGGTGACGGGTCTGGGTGGGCCGATCGCCGCCGCCGGCATCACGGTGCCCGCCCCGGCGATCAGTCCGGCGGCCGGCTACGAGGCGCCCGAGCCGCCGATCACCGCACGCCGCGCGGTGACGCTGCTGCGTCAGATCGCGGCGGCGATCGCCGGCATCGAGACGCTTAACGTGCCCGCGGCGGCTCTCGCGCTTGGCGCACGCGTCGCCGCGCTGGCCCATGCCTGCCGCGCGGCGGCGGATATCGCCTATGAAAGCCGCCAGGACGCGACCTCGGTCCGTGCCGCGCTCGATGGCGAGCTGGCCGCGGTGGGCGAACTTGCGGCCGACTTCGCCCAGGACGCGCCGGGCGCGGGCGCGGCGCTGTGGGTGGCCATCGCGGACCTGCGCGCGGCGCTGGCGCGGGACCTCTCCGAGATCATCGGCCGGCTGCCGTCCGTCATTACGGTGACGCCACCCTACGGCATCAGCGCCTGGCTGGTCGCGCAGCACTATGCCGGCGACGATCCGCGCGACGTCGTCGCGATGATGCAGGACCTGGTGTCACGCAACCGGCTGCGTCATCCCGGCCTCATCAGCTCCGATACGATCGAGGTGCTGCTGTGAGTGCGGTCTATAATCCCACACGGCGCTGGACGCTGACGCTCGACGGCGCATCGTTCATGGAGTGGACCTCTGTCGAGGTCGAGCGCGACATGCAGGACATGACCGGCGTATTCCGGTTTGAACTGCGCGATGCGCTGTCATCCGCGAACACGCTGATCTTCGCCACGCTCGCCGGCTACAAGGATCGGGTACGCCTGGGCGTCACGGCCGAAATCAAGCTCGACGGCGAAACCATCATGAAGGGCTGGGTCGACACCGTGGCACCCCACCTGCGTGACGGCGAGGCCAGCGTGAGCATTTCGGGATCGGACAAGGCGCGCGACCTGATCGACGGCGCGGCCACCGTGGATGGGCCGAGCGAGTACCGGGGCAAGACGGTGGACGCCATCATCGGCGAGATCGTCAAGCCCTATGGCCTATCGGTGCGGGCCGAGGTCGATGTCGGCGCCCAGCTCGACCGCTTCACGATCGACGGCGGCGAGACCGCGATGTCGGCGATCGAGAAGGCGCTGCGCCAGCGCGGGATCCTTGCGACATCCGACGGCGTCGACACGATCGTGCTCACCAGGACGGGCGCGAAGCGCGCGCCGGCGCCGCTCGTCCTGCCGGGGAATGTCGTCTCATCCTCGGGTGAGTTCACGATCGAAGGGCGGCACAGCGAGTACCGCGTCAAAGGTCAGGCCGAGAAGGCCGCCGGCAAGCGCCGGAGTACGCTGCGCCTGGATGCCACCGCCGCGCCGCTGGACAGCGACCCGGCCGACTGGATCGCAGACCAGGAGGCGACTGAGGGCGCTGGCGTGGAAATCGAGGGCAAAGCCGTCGATCCCGAGATGAAGCGCTATCGCCCGCTCGTGACCCTGGGCCGCACACAGCTCACCGCCGAGGGCGCGCAGACGCAGGCGGAATGGATGGCCCGCACGGCGCGCGGCAGCTCCGAGCGCCTCGAATATGAGGTGAAGGATTATCGCGCCGGCGACGAGCAGCGGCTGTGGCGCGTCAACGAGCTGGTCCCGGTCGACGACCGTTTCCAGGGCGTGAACCGCGACATGCTGATCGCCGGCGTCGTCATGGTCTATTCGCAGGACGATGGCGGTCTGACCCGGCTGCGGGTGACCTCGCCCGAAGCCTATGACACCGAGCCCGAGGGCGCGCGCCGCAGCAACCACGCGAGGCAGGGCAAGGCTGCCGCCAAGCCGCTCGACAGCACGGCCTACGCCCTGTGAGGGAGACATGAGGCTCTCGGAACTCGCCCTCCAGCTGCGCGGCCTGGTCTCGCGGGCGCTGGTGAAATCCTCGCTCGATACGGGCGAGAGCCAGACCGTCGATGTGCGCATCCGCGCGGGCCACGACGCCACCGAGGTCGAGGTGCTGCAGCCCTTCGGCTTCGCCAGCCGGCCGCCGGATAACGGGCTGGTCGTGCTGCTCGCTGTCGGTGGCGACCAGGGCGACATGGTGGCGCTGCCGGCCGGGTCGCCCGGCAACCGCCTGGGCAATCTGGATAGCGGCGAAGCCGCGACCCACGGCATTCTCGGCAACCGATTCCACGCCAAAAAGGACGGCACGCTGCACGCCTGGTCGCCGTTGCGGGTGCTGGGCGAGGTCGGGGAGGCCGAGTGCGAACTGACCAAGACCCTGTTTCGCGGCAGGCTGGGCAAGGGCGAGGGCGCGCCGCGCGTGACCGTGACGCCCGACTTCGTGAAGCTGCGCATCGGCAATGACTGGATCGTGGTGCAGGATGGACAGATCATAGCCTCGAAGCCGATCATCATCGGCGCGGATCCTGACCCCAGCCTGTAGACCGCGCATGCGGTCATGACCGGCGATCCCCGCGCGCGCGACATTGCGCGTCATGGCAGCTTATTTCGATCTCGCACTCGTCTACGACCCGGCCACCCGGCGCTGTGACCTGCAGCTGGCTGGGGATGGCGACCTGCTGGTCGACGAGACACCGGCGACGCCGATGCTGCTGGCCTTCGGCTGCGATCGCCGCGCCCGGCGGGATGATGAACTGCCGTCCGGCATCTCCGAACTGAATCAGCCGGTGTCCTTCGTCGAGCGGCGCGGCTGGGCCGGCGACGCGCTCGATATCCGTTATCGGCAGGCCGGCAGCCGCTGCTGGCTCGGCGAGCGGCTGAAGGAGACCGAACTCACCCGCCAGATGTTCGTGGAGTGGCTGAAGGAAGCCTACGCCTGGGTGCTGGCAGAGACCGGCAAGCCGGCCGAGATCACGGTCGAGTGGGTGCGCAAGGAAGTGCTTGCCGCCCGCATCGTGGCGGACGGCCGCGAGATCACCATCAACCGCCGCGTCGGGAGCGCGTGAGATGGCGTTCCCGATTTCCGATCCGCGCACGCTGACCCGCCGGCTCGAAACGCTGGTCGAGGCCGGCATCCGCGAGGTGCGTCCGGACGTCGATCCCGGCGCCCTGGCGCGGGCGGTGCGCTCGCCGCGCGGCATGTACGCCATCATCATCCGCGCCTTCGTGCTGGGCCTCTATGAGGTCCACCTGCATCTGCGCTGGTGGGGACAGCAGTATTTCCCCGACACCGCCGAGGCCGAATTCCTTGTCCGTCACGCCGATATCTGGGGCATCACCCGCCGGCCCGCGACCTTCGCGATCGGCCGGGCCGAGGTAACGGGTACGCCGGGCACCCTCGTGCCGGCCGGCGAACTGCTGCAGGGCTCCGGCGTCACCTATGAAGTAACGGAGGCCGCTGTTGTCGATGGCGAGGGCTCGGCCATGCTCTCGGTGCGCGCCGCCACCTCCGGCACGATCGGCAATGCCGCCGCCGGCATCGGGCTCTCCTTCATCGCGCCGATCGCCGGCCTGACCGAACAGGTGGCGACGATCGACGATGCCGGCGTGACCGGCGGCGCCGAGGTCGAAACCGACCCGTCGCTGCTCGCGCGACTGTTGCAGCGCATCCGCCAGCCCGCGCATGGCGGTGCCGATTTCGACTATCCGGTCTGGGTGCAGAACGCCTTCGCGGCCTCGCAGGTGATGACCATCCCCAACATGATCGGCCGAGGCTCGGTCGGCGTGGTTGTGGCGATGGGGACGCGGGCCAATCCGCGTGCCCCGACCGAGACCGAGATCGCGGCGATCGGCGCCTATCTCGATACGGTGCGGCCGGTGACGGCCGAGCGCGCCGTCGTGCCGGCGATCATCGTGCCACGCAACATGACGCTGCAGCTGACGCCCTCGACCTATGCGGTGCAGGAGGCGGTGAAATCCGCCTGGCGCACCTTCTTCGCCGCAGAGGCCGAGATCGGCGGCACCCTCAAATTCTCCCGCCTCTCCGAAGCCGTGTCCTCGGCCGCCGGCGAATATGCGCACCGGTTCATCGCGCCGACCGCCGACATCGTCTCGGCCGCCACCGAGCTGTCCGCGCCCGGTGTCGTGACCTGGGAGCCAGAGGAATGAGCCGCTCGGCCGAGGATGCACACAAGGAACTGATGTCGCTGATGCCGCCGGGCTGGATCTGGCCGCGGCCGGGCGACGGCAGCCTGATCGGCGCGTTGCTCGCGGCGCCGGCGACGCTGTTTGCCGAGATCGAGGCCGTCGCCGAGGAGATGATGGACGAGGTGGACCCGCGCACGGCGAGTTACTGCCTCACCGATTTCGAGCGCGTCCTGGGCCCCGACCCGTGCGGGCGCGATGTCTCGACGCTGCCGAAGAGCGATCGCCAGCAGCTTGCGCACCAGCGCTGGACCGCGCGCGGTGGCCAGTCGACCCCCTACTTCATCGACTATGCGGCCAAGCGTGGCGTCACGATCACCATCGACGAGTTCACCCTGACACGCGCCGGGCGCGCGCGGGCCGGCGATCGTGTCGTCAACCATCCCGAACAGTTTCTTTGGCGGGTGAACGTGCCGCTCGGCAACTGGCGCATCGCGCGCGCCGGCCGGGCTGTCGCCGGCGACCGGACCTACCAGTTCGCCCTCTCGGACATCGAGTGCGACATCCGCCGGCTGAAGCCCACCCACACCGAAGTGACCTTCAACTACCTGCCCGATGGCAGCGAGATCTGAGGAGCAAGACACATGGATCGCGTCAATGGCGAGGACTGGGTTGATATCGGCGGCGGCAAGCGCGGCTTCCGTGGACAGAACGATGTCGCCGGGCTTCCCGGAACGGAGATCGCGTCGGCCTGGCTCAATGGCGTCCAGGAAGAAATTCTGACCCCTATTGAGAAATCGGGAGGAGTAGCTGCCGCGGGCGCCAATGACCTGCTTGCCAAGGCTATCCGCTCTCATGGTCTGAATCTCGTCGTAGCTGGTGGTACGGCGGATGCGATCACAGGCACGCTTTCGATACCGATCACCAGCTATACGGAGATCCTAAACGCGCCGATCCTGATCAAGTTGGGAGCGGCCACGAACACTGGCCCCGGAACAATCAATCTCGGACCGGGTGTCGAGCCTTGCACCCGCATGGACGGCACACCGCTCCGGCCGGGCGACTGGTCGGCCAACGGCCTCATCACGGTGGCCCACGACGGCGCCGCCTTCCGATTGCTCGGCGTCTCCAACAGTTCTGCGCCCCGGCGCGTATCGACCTCATTCTCTACGCCCGGCGTCTATTCGTACACGGTTGGCCAAGGCGTTTATGCGCTGGATTTGCAGCTGTGGGGCGGCGGCGGCGGTGGAGGTGGTGCAGGCTCAAACGGCCCGCCAACGGCAGCACCTGGGGCCGGATCCGGTGGGTATAAGAGGAAGCGCGTAGATGTCACGCCTGGCCAGGTGTTGGCTGTGATTGTCGGCGCGCCGGGTGCGGGCGGCATTGCAGGTGGCGGCTCTGGTCAGTCGGGTGGATCGTCATCCGTCGGGGCATTGCTGACGGTGGCGGGCGGTAGCGGCGGAACCGGCGCGGTCGACGGCTACAGCGGGGCGGCGGGAGTAGGTGGCGCCGCCACCGGTGCGGACATAAACCGGCCCGGCCGATATGGCCAGGGGCCTATCGCGGCCGATGTGCCCATCGGCGGCATGGGCGGCGCGGCTTTCGCGGGCGCGCCATCCGGCCCGAATACGGCGGCGGGCCAAGAAGGCGTCTTCCCCGGCGGCGGCGGCAGCGGCGGCACTGGCGATCTTGCCGGCGGCTCTGGTGCGTCCGGCTGGGTCATCATCACCCCGGATTGAGGATACGTCATGAGCACCTTTGCGCACATTGTCGGGCCTGACGTGATCGATGTCACACCCGATGTCGGCGATCTCACGCCGGCTGAGTTGTATGAGCCCGAGATCGCTGCGCAGTTTGTTCCGTGCCCACTAGAGGTGCGGCCCGGATGGACGTTCGACGGCGTAACTTTCGCGCCGCCGCCTGAGATCGTTCCGCCAGCGGTCGACCTGTCCGCCTACGCCGCCGCCAAACGCTATACCGTGGAGACCGGCGGCATCACGGTTGCTGGTAACGTGATCGCAACCGACCGCGCCAGCCAAGCAATGATCGCCGGCGCCTACAACTTCGCGCAGGCCAATCCTGCGGCAGTGATCAAGTTCAAGGCGGACAGCGGATTCGTCGATCTCGACGCGGCGGCGGTCACGGCGGTTGCGAATGCCGTTGGTGCCCATGTGCAAGCCAGTTTCGCCGCCGAAGCCGATGTGCTGGCCAGCATCGCCGCCGAAACCATCACATCGGTTGAAGACATCGACGGGTTCGCCTGGCCGGGCGGGAGCTGACGATGGCGATCGAACTGCCGATTACGCGGGGCGAGCATGGCCGGACCGTCCGCTGGACTTTCCCTGAGTGGGATGCCGGCGGCAGCGACGGTGTCGAGATCGTGCTGACGCCTCTCGCCGGCGAGCCGGTGACGCTCTCCGGCATTGGCGGGCCGGTGGCAATCGAGCCGCCTCATACGGTGGCCCTGACGCTTGATGATGCGACCGCTGCGGCCATCGTCGCGGGCACGGCCGTCGACTTCTTCGACCTGCGCGGTGGAGGCCGGTTCAAGCTGGCCGCCGGCCGCGTCAAAATCGCGGGCGCTGGACAGATGCTCGCCTATGTCCCGGTTAGCGGACCGCTATTCGCGATACAGGGGCCGCCCGGCCTCATTTATCGCGAAGACTGGCTGGCTGGCACCTATCAGGAGCGCGACGCCGTCAGCGCCGCGAATTCGCTCTGGTACGCGCGGCAACAGACCAGCGAAGAACCCTCGTTCGGCTCGGCCGACTGGGTGCTCATGCTCGACGGATCGGGCG
The DNA here is from genome assembly GCF_010669125.1 of Ancylobacter pratisalsi. Classification (NCBI taxonomy): domain Bacteria; kingdom Pseudomonadati; phylum Pseudomonadota; class Alphaproteobacteria; order Hyphomicrobiales; family Xanthobacteraceae; genus Ancylobacter; species Ancylobacter pratisalsi. Next base: position 3,050,810 of record NZ_CP048630.1, on the reverse strand, counting down.
TTGCCGGGGACCGCGCAGCGGCGGTAGAGGCAGCCGCACTCGCGGTGCCGGCGGCACAGACTGCCGTGAATGCTGCGGAATTGGCCACAACCGCACAGGACGCCGCGATTGCGGCGCGCGATCAGGCCATCGCGGCGACCCGCTTCACCCGCATCGCGGCAGATGGACATGAGCTGGTCGCGGGCTCCCGCATCCTTGCTGATCTTTCGGCCGGGCCACTGACATGGTCCATGCCGGCGGCGCCGGGCGAGGGCGACACGGTGGGGGTGATGGTCGACGGCAATGCCGCCGCATCCGCTCTCACGCTGGATGCGGTCGATGAGAGTTTTCTCGACGGATCGACGCTCATCGTCGATGTCGCGGATGCGCGGCTTGAAATCGTTTTCCTTGATGGATTCTGGAGGTTCTGATGCGCGTTTCAGACACGGCTGGCGCGGCACGCATTGGTGTGCTCGATGACACCGGGGTGATGATCTATCCAGACAGCTACGCAGTGACGGCAGTCACCCGCGACCCGGCCTATAATCTGCTGACGACGACCATCTCCGATGGATCGACAACGTGGGTTCAGACAATCACCCGCGACGCCGCCGGAAATTTCGCGACGGTCAGCCGGTGGGTGCGCCAATGAACGAGATCGATATCGAGCTGGCGGGTGGCCTCACCAGACCCGGCATGCTCCGCGTTCTTCCGGGCTCGGCCTTGTGGACCGCGCTGCGGCTGCGCAGCGCCATGTCCGCCGCCAAGGTGCCGGTTCTTACCGCGTCCCCGCCGACGATCACGGTGCCCGGCGCCACCAATCCCTACGGTAGCGGCGATACGTTTTTCCATGCCCCTGACGTGCGAGATAAGTGCTTCACTTTTCTGCGGGGGGCATGGGACGAATATAACGTCGGCGGAACCCGTTACATGGGACCCGGCGCTGTGGTCACGTACAGTGCCACCTCGACGACAGGCGGTTCAGCCCCGATGGTAGCGTTCAATTCCGATGCTCCCGATCTTGCGCTAGCATTCCGATCACCGACGGGCGGTGTGCGCATCCTCATCAAGGATGAATTTGCGCACGAGGGAGGTCTGGCCATCAACGAGGGCGCAGGTGCGCCGTGGCATATCCGTATTGAGAACGGAACCAGAAAGCCGCGGCTCTACGAGATTTATGCCGCTGGAAATTTTTATTTTCGTGGCGTCCGGTGCGCGTCGCCTCTGGATCGGGTGTGGCCGGCGCCGAAGCCATACGACGATCTTCGCGGCGTCATCATAGGTGACAGCTTCACGGAGGGCGGCGCGAATGGTCTTCCTACGGATCTCTGGGGCTACGGCTTCGGCGCGAGCCTGCCATACCATTTGGGCACGCGCGATCTGCGGGCGTCTGGCAGCGGCGCGACCGGTTATCTCGCGGATGCCGTGGGCACGCGCTACAACGCCTTCCAGCGTCTCGGCGACCTGACGTCCGTCAATCCGCACTTCGCCCTCCTGACTCTCGGAACCAACGACAGCGAGTCCGTCATGTCGGCCGAGCAGCAGGTGTCGGACTATCTCGACCTCGCCCAGGCGGCGCTGCCGCACTGCCTATTTTTCGTCTACAGCAAATTTTCAAACAGCTTTCCATCGACCTACGACGCATCAAGCCAGTATCGCGCCGGCCAGCGCGCCGCCTGCGCGGGCCGCAAGAACGTATGGTACACCGACACGGTCGGCTACACGCAGGCCGGCCCGAACTACCCGCATACGGCCTGGATTATTGGGGGCGGCGCGGTTTATGCGCCCAATGGTCTCGGCAATGCCGACCTCGCTATCGGCCGCCCGGCGCCATACTCGCCGGACCCCACCCATCCCAACGAGTGGGGCCATCAGCAGGTGTACGCGCCGCGCATGGCGGCCTCCATTCGCTACGGCCTCGATCAGATGATCGCGCAGGACCTCTTGGTCTAGGGTAGCAAGCAAGCCGTGGTCCGGCCGTGAGTTGGGACTACCATCGCCGGCACGCTGTTAAGATCCCTCTCACGTGCCTCTGAGAGGGCTCTCTTGATCCCGCGTCATTGGTGCAGCTTCATGTGTCTTGCGCTGCAGCTTCATGTGTCGCGCTTCAGCGAGCCCAGCGGCGCGGGAGGCCTCACAAGGGGCCCTGCCCTCCCCGCGCCAGTCTCTATGGCGCGGTGTCAGGCGAGGGAGCGTGTGTATCGGTGCGGAGAGTACGCGCCGTGGGGCACGGGCGGGCGGATCACGGGCATGCGGGTCACGGGCGCCAGGGTTCGGCGACTTCCCGTGCCTGTTCCTGCACCCGGCCTTCATTGATCACATAGGCCAGCGCCCGCAGCGCCTCGCGCACGCCCTGCCCGGCATGGGCGGAAAGCGCGAGCGGCTTCTTCTTCGCCGCGCGCTGCAGGCGGGCGAGCTGCGCCTTCAGCGTTTCGGCATCGAGCGCGTCGACCTTGGTCAGCGCCACGATCTCCGGCTTGTCCTCCAGCCCGTGGCCATAGGCTTCCAGCTCGGCGCGCACGGTCTTGTAGACCTTGCCGGCATGCTCGCAGGTGCCATCCACCAGATGCAGCAGCACGCGGCAGCGCTCGACATGGGCGAGGAAGCGGTCGCCAAGGCCCACGCCCTCATGCGCGCCCTCGATCAGGCCGGGAATGTCCGCCAGCACGAATTCGCGCCCGTCCACCGCCACGACCCCGAGCCCGGGATGCAGCGTGGTGAAGGGATAGTCCGCCACCTTGGGCTTGGCCGCCGTGGTCGCGGCCAGGAAGGTCGACTTGCCGGCATTGGGCAGGCCCACCAGCCCGGCATCGGCGATCAGCTTCAGCCGCAGGCGGATCCAGCGCTCCTCACCCTCCAGGCCCGGATTGGCGCGGCGCGGGGCCTGGTTGGTCGAGGTCTTGAAGTGCGCGTTGCCGAAGCCGCCATTGCCGCCCTTGAGCAGACGCACACGCTGTCCGACATCGGTGAGGTCGGCGAGCACGGTGTCGCCCTCCTCGTCCAGCACCTCGGTGCCGGCGGGCACGCGCAGCACCACGTCGTCGCCCTTCGCCCCGGAACGGTTGGCCCCCATGCCGTAACCGCCCTTCTTGGCCTTGAAGTGCTGCTGGTAGCGGTAGTCGATCAGCGTGTTGAGCCCGTCGACGCATTCCAGCCAGACGTCGCCCCCGCGCCCGCCATCGCCGCCGTCCGGCCCGCCGAACTCGATGAATTTCTCGCGCCGGAACGAGAGACAGCCCGCCCCGCCATCGCCGGAGCGGACATAGATCTTGGCCTGGTCGAGAAACTTCATCGCGCTGTGCTCAACAAATCCGGGGCCCCCACACGCGCGGGAGCCCGCCATCTTAACAAAATCGCCGGCTCAGTGCCGGGTATCGATATCGCGCCGGATCGGATGCGCGCTGGCGCCCCAGGCGCGCAGCGAGCTCCACAGCCGGCGTTCGAGACGAAAGCGGTCCACCGGCACCGAAGCGCCGAGCGCGCGCACCCGCGTCAGCCCGACCCCGGTCCACTGGAAGCCGCACTTCTCCAGCACCCGGCGCGAGGCCGGATTGACCACGCGTGCCGAACCGACCAGCGCGTCGAGGTCGCTGTCGCCGAAGGCATGGTCGATCAGCGCCCGCGTCGCCTCGGTGGCGAGCCCGCGATCCCAATAGGGTTCGCCGAGCCAGTAGCCGATCTCGGGCACGTCGTCCTCGCGGCGGTTGAAGCCGCACATCCCCACCGGGATCGGTGGGCCGAAGGTGGACGCCTCCGCGCCCCGCAGCGCCGCCTCATTCTTGAGGAACACCGCGAAGGTCACCGCCTCGCGCCCTCCCGGAAGATTGGCGATGAAGGCTGCGGCATCCGCCATCCCATAGGGGTGGGGAATGTTCGCGGTCATCTCCGCGACCTTGCGATTGTCGGCGAGCTCCGCGATCCAGGCCATGTCCTCGATCCGGGGCACGCGCAGGATCAGGCGGCCGGTTTCGAGGACGGCGGTACTGCTCTCGGCAAGGCTTGACCCGGGGGTCGCTTCAACGATGGTCATGGGGGGCTCCTGGGGGGCAAGAACGACAAAAGGGAGGCGGTTTCCTCGCCTCCCCTGTCGGGTACCCGGGGTGTCCCCATGGACGTTCCGGAAATCCTACTGGTCGGGCGAGACCGGTGGGATTTCAAGGAACCTCACCGTCTTTATTCGGCGGCCTCGGCGGCCGGTACAACGCTTACGTAGGTTCGGTCATTGGCTTTGGCGCGGAATTCGACTCGGCCCTCGCAAAGGGCAAAAAGGGTATGGTCTTTGCCCATGCCCACATTCACGCCGGGATGCCACTTGGTCCCGCGCTGACGAATAATAATGTTGCCGGCCACGACCTTCTCGCTGCCGAACTTCTTCACGCCGAGACGACGACCAGCCGAATCGCGACCGTTGCGGGAGGAACCGCCTGCCTTTTTGTGAGCCATGGTGCTCTCCTATTCCTTACAGCTTGGCGGTCTCAGGCGCCGGTGATGGAGGTCACGCGGACCACGGTGAAGTCCTGGCGGTGCCCGATCTTCCGGCGCGAATTCTGCCGGCGGCGCTTCTTGAACGCAATGACCTTGGCGCCACGAGTATGCTTGACGACCTCGACGGTGACCGCCGCGCCGTCGACCAGCGGAGCGCCGACCTTCGGGCTTTCGCCGCCGAGCATCAGCACCGGCAGGGTCACGGAAGCGCCAGCTTCGGCATCGATCTTGCCGACGGTGAGCAGTTCGTCAGCGGCAACGCGATACTGCTTGCCACCTGTCTTAATGACCGCGAACATGTTTTGTCCTTTCGTTCGAGCCCGATCTCCCGCCTTGCAGCCTGGGACCGGCTTCTTTCGGTCGGTTGATAGTTGAGACGCATAGTGGGCGCAGGCACCCATCACGCGAGGGCGCTCCTTAAACGGCGAACCCAGTCCTGTCAAGGAAAACGGCGCCCATCGCGGCGCCCGGGCAGCTTCGTCGGCGCCCGCCAGCCGCCGCTCGGCGCACGGGGCGTGAACCTTTCCCGCTACCCCGGCGTTAGAGGGTGAGCGCGACGCCAGGCAGCGGCGCGAACATATGCAACGCCAACCCAGTCGAGAGGTTATCATGAGCACCAATCGTATCACCGGCACCGCCCGTCAGGTCGGCGGACGACTGCGCAGCGTCGCCGGCCGGGCCGGCCACGATGCCGCCCTGCGGGCCGAAGGCGCCTATGAGGAGGCCCTCGACGCCGGCAGCCATGTTTTCGGCGAAGCCCGCGAACGCGCCATGGCCTTTGCCGACGACACGCTGGAATCAGGGCAGGCCCTGTACGGCCGCTCCATGCAGGCGCTGTCGCGCCAGGCGTCGGTGCACCCGCTCGCCCTTGTGGTTGCCGCCGGACTGACCGGCGCGGCGATCGGCTGGCTTCTGACCTCCAGCTCCCGGCGCTGAGTCTGCCCTCCACGGACAGCTCACCGCGCCACTGCGCCGTGTAGACAGATGCGGCACATCAGGACACCGCGCGCCCGGACCAGCGGCGCGCGGTGGAAGAGGCTGACGCGTGGCGCATGAAACTGACAAGTGGATTTGTCACATCAAAGCCGCGTGCCCCTTGTGCACCATCGCCGCCTCGGTTATTGAGCCCCGGCTCCAAGGCGCGGCCGCCAGGCCCGCCTCGCGCGCGGAGAGGTGCCGGAGTGGTCGATCGGGACGGTCTCGAAAACCGTTGTGCGTGCAAGCGTACCGTGGGTTCGAATCCCACCCTCTCCGCCATTTCAGTCCCAAACTGGGCACGCCGAGCGCCGCCGATTTCCCTCCCGAAACTGCAGCCAGCGTTCGCAGCAGGTCCCCTTTCGAACCGATGATGCGGACTTCCTTGGCTCCGACTTCCACGCGCTGAGCCAAGGCGCGCAAATGATCGCGCCGGTAGCCGCCGCCTTCGATGCGCATGCGTCCGCGCGCCGTCTCGGCGAAACGCGCGACCATGGCGGGTGTGACGGCATCTTCGCCTGAGGTGGCGAGAGACGTTTGCGCGCGGGCGACATCGGCCTGCGCCTGGTCACGGATCGCCTTCAGTCCGTCGATGCGCTCCTTCAGCGCCGGATCGGTGATGTCGGCGACGCCTGATTCGATGGCGTCATAGAGCCGGCGCAGCCGCTGGTCGGCCTCGCTGGCACGCTTGCTGAGTTCGGCAATGTGCTCGCGGCGGCGCTCAAGCCGCTCCTGGCGGTGATTGAGCATGGAGGCGAGGATTTCCTGCAGCCGCTCGGGCTGGAGAAGACGCTGCTCGATGTGGCTGGCCACAAGCGTGTCCAGCGTCTCCATCGGTATGGCGCGGCCGGCACAGCCGGTGTCGCCCTGCCGCGCCTTGATGGAGCAGGCATAGTAGCGGTAGCGCCCGCTCTTGCCGGTGCGGATGGTCATGGCCCCGCCGCACTGGGCGCAATAGCAGATGCCGGTGAGGAGTGTCGGACCGCTCACCACACGCGGCGGGACGATTTTGGGATTGCGCGCGTGAAGCTGCTCCTGCACCGTGTCAAAGACCTTGGCATCGATGAGCGGTGGCACGGCGACCACCACCACCTCGCTCTCCGGCTTCTTCTGCTTGCTCTTGGAGCGGCTGTTGAACTGGTGCTCGCCGACATAGGTGCGGCGGGTCAGCACCCGGTGAAGCTGGCCGATGCCCCAGCGCCCGCCCTCGCGGGTGTAGATCCGGTTGCGGTTGAGATGACTGACGATCACCTTAACACCCATCGGGCCGGAGCGGCCATCGCCATTGAGAGCGAGGTCGAAGATCAGCCGCACCGTGTCGGCGTGCAGCGGATCGATCTCCAGCTTCTTTTTCACCTTGGCGCCGCGTTGCTCGGCCTCGACCACGCGATAGCCGATCGGCGGGCGGGCGCCGTTCCAGAAGCCCTGCCGGGCATTCTCCTTCTGTGCGCGAAGGACGTGCTTGGCGTTCTCCTTCGACTGGTACTCGTCGAACAGCGCCATGATCTGCCGCATCATGACGTGCATCGGGTCGTCGCCCATCTCCTGGGTGATCGACACCAGCCGTACGCCGTTGCGGGCGAGCTTCCTGACATAGAACTCCAGTTCAAAGTGATCGCGGAAGAAGCGCGAGAAACTGTGGACCACCACGACATCGAATGGCGCCGGCTTCAGCGTGCCCGCTTCGATCATCCGCTGGAATTCGGGCCGGCGGTCATTGGTCGCTGAGGCCCCCGGTTCGACATAGGTCTCGACCAGCTGGTAGCCGCGCGCCTGGCAATAGGCCTCGCCCTGCCGGCGCTGGTCGGGGATCGAGACATCGTGCTCGGCTTGCCGGGCTGTAGAGACGCGCAGATACAAAGCGGCACGCAGCGGAGCGGTCATGGCAGAGCCTTTCGCGTCAGGCAGTCATTCCCCTTGGATCAGCTCCTCCAGAATATCCCCGAACCACGCCTCGAAGACAGCGATCTCTGCCTCTGTCACCGGAATGTATTCTGGCCAGTCGTCGGTGACGGTCATGGGGGTGGGATCTGGGGACGACCGCGTCCTGCGGCGGGGCGGCCGCGTCTCCGAGTAGGTGTAGAGGTTGTCGGGCAAGCGGCCCGGTACAAATCGACATGCGGGGTATCGAGTGGGCGAATGTGAGCGTCTGGTCATTCCTAAGACTGACGCGACGGCGACCGATGCCCAACAGCCGATCTATGACCTGTAACACGCGGTACTTTCTTGCAAGGCATCTCGGCACGCCTTTGCGAACGGTGGCCTGCGCCGCCCTTTTCGGACAATTCGGCCGACCGTGACACGTCCGAAAAGCGGACGTTTGCGACGTGCTGAAGAATAATAGAAGGCTCTACATGTATAGGTACGCCACACCTATCTCACTCGCGTTTCAAGTGCTCCCATTCGCCGATCAGTGATCGGTACCTTTCACGAAAAACCGTCTCCTCATCGCCCCGCAATGGAGTGGTCTGCGGTGAAAAGAAGGTCTTGCGAAGTGGGTCGATGATGCGCATGTCACCCGCATCAAGCTTTGTAAGCGCATTTTGCATCGCCCACAGGCCTAATCGTCCACCTTCCTCGGAGAGGGCAGGCTCCTCGCTAAAGTAAGGATACACAACACGGGTGTATTCGCCCCTGACTCGCGCGTGTAGAGCGTCTCGTATTCGGATTGTCCCGCCAATATCTTCAATTCGCAGGTCGCCGTGCACGCTCTTGGGGATGATCTCAATCGGCTCGTTTGACCAACGCAATTTTGAACTGAGCAGTTCGAGAATGCCGTCTTTCAGTAGCGGGTAGAGTCGTTTGAAGCTTCTATTCGATTCTATACGGTCATTAGTCAATCGTGCTAGATCACCATTGCCCGATATATGCTTCTTCACATCTGCCCAAAAGGGTACATAGAAATCTCCGCCTTGGCTCCGGTTGCCGCCGGCGTCCTTCTTGCGGTCAAGACGAATATCCTCTTTCAAAATTGACCGCCGTAACGGTGATGGCGCATAGAACAACTGCAGTGCTTTTCGGAGAGGAATATCCAGAACGGACATGTGACCTACATTCCCAAGATTGAACAAAAATCTTAAATTGAAACTCTATGTCGACGCAAGAGGATGAATCATTTCGCCGTGGGCAGTTGCCCCGATCCTGTGGAGTAGAGTTTGAACTTAAGGTTCGATATGATTTGATTTAAAGGCACTTGTCACGCGGGGGCGGACACTATGTCGGACATGAAGCGCATCACACTTTTTAGGATCAAGGACGGTAAGAATTTCGAGGAATTCCTAAAGGGCGATCTAGCGACCTACACCCACATCGATCCGAACGAGGAGTTCGAGGGGTGCATCAAATACGATCCCGCGGGCGGCGGTCAGAAGACCGACGAGCAGATCCCCTGGCTCCGCTTCCTCAACTCCGGCTTCGCAGAGAAGAAATACACCTACGAGGCGTTCAACAAATATCCGCGTGCCCTCATGGCACTGCGGGTCATCGGCAAGGACGGCGCGGACGATGTGTTCTACGCGGCTGCTTTTGGCCAGCATGGCGACACCTACCTGGATAAGGACCAGATCGTCTACGACTTCGGCATTAAGGTCGGGATGAACATCTGCGACGCCGAGAAGCTCCGGCGGATCCAGACAGCCGCGCACGAGGCAATCAGCCGACAGACCGAGCGGCAGGCCAGCACGGGGACAAGCCTCGGCGTGTTCGGTATCAACACCGAGTCCGAATTCCTCCGCACGATCTCTGGCCATGTGAAGACGGAATACAAGGAACTGGTCGAATCCTTCCGCGGCAAGGACAGCATCCTGATCAAGTTCCCGAAAGATCAGGAAGTAACCTGGACTTATCTGGCGCAGCTCTGCCGGAAGCTTGAAGAGCGATATGTCTCAGACGACTACACTAAGACCGACCTAAAAGTGTACGACATCCTCCGGCACGAGAGCGACCCGGTCGTCATAGCGGAGCTGAACCGCTTGCTCTGCGCAGCCATTGAAGCGAAGAATTTCAATGCCATTCACCTCGCGCCGCCGGACTTTCTCGCCGCCGACGACAGCTCGTTCGCCTACGTCGAGAAGGATGGTGACGAAGAGATCGAGACGTTCGACGATCTGCGCATCGCCGACCTGATCGCAGTCAAGCGCCGCCGGCTGAAGGATCTCGACGAGACCCGTGTCAAGGGGTGGAAGATATTCGAGTACAATCCGGAGCTCGATCGAACCTTCGTGCGCTGGGATGCCTATTGATGCCTGGTGGCTGAGGTCGAATGGAACGGGCGGACATTTGTTCTTTCGTCGGGGCAGTGGCGTGAGGTGTCCGAGGAGCTGAAGGCGTCGGTCGAACAGTATCTCCACGACCATGATCTCCTGCTTGATCCCGCCTACCTCCCTCACGGCATCAACATCTACAAGGCCGATCGGAAGGAGAACCGCGAGGAGGTTTTCAACCGTCGTGCGGCGGAAGGTTGTGCGGACCTCTATCTCCTCGACAAGGCCAAGCTCGAGATCGCGGGGCAGCGTCGATACGAAGTGTGCGACCTGCTGCATGCCGATCGCTCCATCATTCACGTCAAACGCTACTCCTCCGGCGCGGCATCGATTAGCCACCTGTTCACGCAAGGCAGGTTCTACGCCCACGCCTTTTCGACAGATACCGCCTGCCGTAACGGAATGACGGCGTGGATCGATGCCGATGACGATCCCGTGAATGTTGCGAAAGACAAGCCGGGTTTCCTTGCGTTGATCCCGAAAAAGAAGGCGGATCTAAACGAAAAGGACTACTCGGTCGTGTTCTGCGTGCTCCACGATGAAGACGATTTCTCGCTGGAGAAGCTGCCGTTCATGTCGCGGTACGAGCTGATGCAGAGCCACCGCTTTCTGACTGAGGATCGTAGCTTCAGGGTGGGAATCGTGTTCCGAAAAGTCACTCTTGGACCCTGAGCCGGCCGGTCTGACCTCGGCCGCAACGGGCGCTTTTCCGCCTCTTCCTTCAAAAGCTGCCATCCGACTTACGGGCCCCAAATCGGTCATTCGTGATAGCCGCTGCGAACATGTCCTCCTGTCGTATCCTCAGCGTTTAAAACATGATCGGAACTGAGAGGCTGCTCACAACTCTCCATTCGCGACGATCAGCCCGCTCCGGTCTACCGCCGCTGGGTCAAGGCCGCAGCCGCGTGAGCGGTGGCGCATAGCGCCAGCCTTGAGGCAGCCGCGGCTGACCGGCACCCTGCTTCTCGCGGAAGATCCTTTCTTCAACTGCCGTTGTAGGCGGGATGACGCCGGTCGGCACGATTCGACCCGAGAGCGACAACAGCTTGGAGCCCGGTGTTCACAACCCCAGCCCCCTCTGCCGGCCGACCTCCCACTCGATCCCGCCATCTCCGCGCATGACACCGGAAAGTTGCCGGCCGACCTGCTTGTCGAGCATTGGCTGCCAAGGCACGAGTTGGAAGCCGAGCCCGTGCTCCAGCATGGCGAAGCGGCCGGAGACGAGCTGAAGCTGGCGGGTGACGGTGCCGGACACATACTCGCCGCGGGTGGAGGGCCGGTAGGCCAAACCCGTAGATTTCGCGATGTCGGCAGCGACACGCTCAACCTCACGGCGCCCCAGACGGTTGAGCAGGTCGGGTGCCTCAATTCCCCCGCTAGGTTGCCGCGTGGCGAGGCCCATGTCGACGAGTTTGCTCCGCCGTTGATCGAGGGCAAGGGCAACGTCTCTGCCGAACCCGTCGGGTGAACGCGATGTCGGCGCGACGAGCTCCCGGTCGAGCCAGGTGGCGCCCTCCGCGCCGATCTGCCGGTCGAGCGAGAACTCTGACGCGATCCGAATGTTGGGGCCTTTGCCGCCAAGCGAGCGGTCATAGGCAAGGCCTCGCTCGGGGAGATCCTTAGGGATGTTCCAATGTTCCGCATGAACCCGCTCGACATGACCGGCGCGTCGGAGGGCTTCCAATCGCCGGACATGCGAGCGGATATAGGCCTCCGGGTCCTTGCCCTGTTCGGCGAAGCGGTCGCGAATGCGGGCGAGGTGCGTACTCGGGCTGTAGACACCATCCGGGTCGGCATTCTGCTGAATATTGAGATCGACCATGCGCGGCTGGGTGATCGGCGGCGTGACCTCGACGATCATACCGCGCTGGACGCCCTCGAGCTTAACCGCGTCCGCGAACTCGACATGGTGGACGCGGGCGTCGATCCCATCGACCACGAGATAGGTGGTCTCGCTCAAACCGTCGCCGGCAAGTCCCTTGCCCAGCACCCGGCCGGCGAGCGTCTGCTCGGGCTCCTGCCCATGGCGGACAAATTGGCTGGTGCCGCGCTCTTCCCCGAGGCCATTGTCTTCGACGGCCTGGCGCATGGAGCGGATGACGTCATTGCGGGCTTCCATCTCGTTGAGGGTCGCTTCCGTGCGTGACGCGACCATCCACTCGCTGGGGAAGTCCTCGTTGGCGAGGCCATAGCCCTCCAGCTTGCGCAACCGGCCGAGGAGGAGATTCTGGTTCTCCCGGATCAGCCGGTTGCCGCTGATGAACAGATCGACAGAGCCCTCGCGTTCCTGCTCCTGGATCAAGAGACGATCCAGCCGGGTGAGCCGCTCGGCCTCGACCTCGGAGGCGAGTTTCTGCTGCAACTCCACCTCGCTCTGCGGGCCGAGCTCACGGGTGATGATGTCGCTAGCTCTGTGGCGTATCCCATGGGCGATGTAGTCGCCCGCTATGGTGAGGGTGCGTCCCTCATCGGTGACGCCGCGCACCAGCACATGGGTGTGGGGATGGCCAGTGTTGTGATGATCGACCGCGATCCAGTCGAGCTTGGTACCGAGATCATTCTCCATCTGCCCCATGAGCTCGCGGGTGAAGCCTTTGAGGTCGCCGAGCTCCAGCCCATCTTCCGGCGCGACGATGAAGCGGAACTGGTGGCGGTCCTCGCGGCCGCGCTCCAGGAACGCCTTGCCATCGGCCTCATCCTCGACCGCCGAGTAGCAGCGTCCCTTCTGCCTGTCGGGCGTGACGCCGTCGCGCTGGAGATAGCGCAGATGCGCATCGACCGCCTTAGCGGAAGGGCCGACTGTCTTGCGACCTCCGCGCCCCCGCACGGCGCCGAGCTTCACCACCCGCGCCTTCACCACCACGCGGCGAGAGCGGAAGCGTCCACCGGCATCGACCTTCCAGCCGCGGTCAACACCGGAAAGCGCGCCCGCCGCCCGGACGCCGCGACCGCGGGCGTTGTAACGCCCGCTTCCTTTCCGGCCTGACCATCCGCCGGCCTCGCGCACGGCGATCTCGACCTGGCGCCGGAACGGCAGCGTCGCAAGGCCGCTCTGTCGCGTGCCACGCTGACGAATCCGACCCGGCCGTACCCGGAATTTGTCACTGCCGTCCTGTGCCATGCCGGCACGATGAGGGGCATCGTCTCATAGTATCAAGCGTAGAAAAGGCGGCTTCGCGGAGTAGCGTGCAAAGACCTGTCACAGCGGGCAGAGGGCGGAGCGCACATTGTGGCCTACGTCCATAAACCCCAATTCGGATCATAACCTTAGATCAATCGACCGGCTCGCCAGCACCCTGCGATTCACGCTCGGCACCGTAGCTCAACCTGCTAAAACCAATGTGCAGACAGCCAGATAATGTCGCCAGACATTGCGATCGGGAGATCGCTTTATCTTGCCCTCAATTCCTTCGGTGTTGCTACAGTCGCACCTGAAATAAATGTTCACGCCACATATACTACGAAGAAGCAACCGAGCATCGTTGGCAGTGGCCCGAGCTAACCTATGACGCGCCAACGCGGCCCCAGCTGCTACAGCCGGCATGGTAGGGGTAACTATTGATGCCGCGAGTTCGCGGTCAAAGGTCGATTAGACTGCAGTCGCGCTTCCGTCGAACCTGCACTGAAGATGCCGATCAGTGCCCGATGCCGTGCAGAAACCATGCAACGAAACTGCCGTCGAGCTGCGATGATCCCGCAGTTTCTCACCGAACTAGCTGCAACCAACGCGGCCTTATTCGGATGCTGATGGTTTGCGGAAGCGCACACCGACTCCGCCGCCGTTCTCCGGAATGAACTCGATGCCGGCGGCTTCTAGAGCGTCCCGCATCGCTGCGACTGTCGAAGAACGAAGCTGTTCACCGCGTTCGAAACGCACGATCGTCTGCGTGGAAATAGAAGCCTCGCGAGCGAGATCGAGCACTCCCCACGTCAACGCCGCGCGCGCCATCCTGCACTGCGCCGGGGTCACGAAGTCACCATAATATGGTGATTTTTATTGTTCATCGACCTACAGAAGTGTACCTTTGGTGACTCATGACGGCCGAACGCGTGTTTGCACCACGCGCCCGGCCTGACCACACCCAAGCTGAGTGGAGCTCGGATCATGGCTGATTCTGAGATTAGCACGAGTCTGTCCCGACCATCCCGGAGGGACGTTCTCTCTGCCGCCCTGATGACGATCGGCGGCACCTCCTTCAACAATTCCGCTGCAGCTGCGCCGCAGGATCGCGGCACGACGGACGCCGCAGTCATTGCGTGGAATGCGTGGCGCGCCGCGCATCGGCGAACGCTTGCACTGTGTCGCAAACAGCAACGTCTGGAGTCCGAACTCGCGCGGACGATCGGCTTTCCGCAGGCGGTTCTGGCTGCAGCCGAACTGCCATCACCGGTGCGCATCAACTCCTTGCGGCAGTTCGATGAGCTTGCTGGCGATGTGCCGTCGCTTTGCACGCGGCGCGCCGAAGTCGCCGCAGTGCTGCGCGCACATCAGCAGCGTTGGGACGACGCGGATCTCGCCATCGGCTACTCCGTCACCCGGCAGGAAGAGGCCGCAGCGTCCAACGATGAAGAGCGTCTGATCGCGAAGCTCTTTGCAGCGGACGCCACGTCTCTGCGCGGCCTCTCCGCGAAGCTCGACGTGCTGATCGCCGTCGGAGCGGATGGCGCTGAGGGGCGGCATTTCCCGTGGCCAGAACTCCGGCGCATCCGCAGGGATGTTACGCGTTTGATGCCAGCTGCAGCCGCAAAGGGCAGCCACTTTAACTGCTTGAAGCAGTGCTTCCGATACCCAGCGCAGGAGTGAGGTGCGGACGCTCGAACGCCCGTTGCGGGGCGATGGCGCGTCCGCTTCGACTGACGCTGCTCATGATCAACGGGCGCGTGGCAGGCCCTCGGGTGGGCGCTGGAGAACCGTCTCGATTTCCTCCATCACGCTCTCCGGCAGTGGGCCAAAAACCACGGCGGCGGCGTTCTCGATCGCTTGGGCGGTGGTCTTGGCGCCTGGAATTGGCAAGATCATTGGACCTTTCGCCAGCAACCAGCACAGAGCCCCCTGAGTCAGCGTTCGGCCTCCGACCGTGAGCAGTTCGCGAACGGCAGCCATCTGCCGTGCCAGATCCTCGCGGGGACGGCCACCGTCGAAATAACCCTGCCAGTCCGGTGGGCCGGCGCGGACGTCGCCTCCGGGTATGGAGCGCCCATCATCGAACTTGCCCGTCAGCACGCCCATGCCGAGCGGCGAGCGGATGAGCTGGGTCAGGCCGTGCTCCCTCGCCACCCGGCACATGGACGGTGCATCGAAGAACAGGTTCATGGAATGCTGAACCGTCGAGAAGCCAAGGCGGCGGGCCATGGCCCCGGCGCTTGCAGGAAAATCCGTGCTCCAGCCATAGCTGCCGATCGCCCCGACCGCGACGAAGGCTTCCAGCGTCTCGAAGGCCGGCTCGGCGTCCGCGACCGGGAGGTCGTTGAGATGCAGCAGCATGACGTCGATATAATCCCGGCCCAGGCGTTTCAGGCTGTGCTCGACCGACCAGCGAACATACTCAGGTTCGAAGCGGGGGCCCTTCAGCTGCCTTGTCGTGGCATCGATCGAATGGCCAAATTTGGAGACGATTACTGCATCATCCCGTCCCGCCAGGGCCTTGCCTAGAAGCCGCTCGGAATGGCCTGCGCCATAGACGGCGGAGGTGTCGAACACCCGGATCCCGTGGTCCCACGCGGCATGGACGGCCCGCACGGATTCAACATCGTCCGCGCCGGAATATCCGGCCGCGATCTCGCCGAACCAGAACGGGCCTCCGATGGCCCAGCAGCCCATGCCGATGCGTGGTGCCGTTTGCAATCTTGATGTCATATTTCCGCAAGCTCCCTTCCGAGTCGTTCGGGAAATTGCGCCGCCGCCGCCGGCTCGTGCAGGCGCCGGGAATGAAAGGCCCCGTTCATGGATGAAACGACGTTCGACTGGTCGGACCTTCGGATCTTTCTGGCCGTCGCACGGACCGGCGGGCTTGCGGCGGCGGCGAAGGCTAGCGGGCAGAGCTCTGCGACACTGGGGCGCCATATCGTCGATCTGGAGCGTGCTCTTGGCGAGGAACTGTTTCGCCGTCTGCCAAGTGGCTACGCGCTGACGGAAGCTGGCAAGAAACGTCTCGCGCAGATCGAGGCGGTGGAGGACCGCATTCTCGATATGGTGCGGAATGCCTCCGATCGGGACGCCGGACTACCCATCCGCATCTCTGCTGGAACCTGGATGACCTGGTT
Source organism: Ancylobacter pratisalsi (assembly GCF_010669125.1). NCBI lineage: Bacteria > Pseudomonadati > Pseudomonadota > Alphaproteobacteria > Hyphomicrobiales > Xanthobacteraceae > Ancylobacter > Ancylobacter pratisalsi. Next base: position 3,034,845 of record NZ_CP048630.1, on the reverse strand, counting down.
CCTGACCCGGCACATCGACGCGCTGGGGGCGGCCAGGAACATCCTTGTCTTCAGCGCAGCGGAGGAGCGGCACAATATAGGCCGGCGTGAAGCGCTCATCGGCATCCGCAACCAACGCCCTTCCGAACCGGGATTGGCGGTGCGACGCACAGTGACGGTGACCTTCGCACCCTATGCTCTGAACAGCGGACCGGTGCGTGACGATTGGATCGCCTGCACGGTCGACACCCCATCCGCACGCTGGGTTCGAAGCCATCTACGCGACCGCATCCGGATGGAGGTGTCGAACCCGCGTTCGCTCCTCGATCTGGCGCTGGCCGGCGCCGGGCAGGTGGTGCTGCCGTGCTTCGTCGGCGCTGCCCATGAGAGCCTGATCAGGACGGGGCCGGTGATCGAGGAAATCTCCCACGAGCAATGGCTGGTCGTTCACGGTGAGGACCGGAACAGGAGCGGTGTGCGCGAGACAATCGACGCCATCGCCCGTCTGATCGCTGCAAATCGCGCTCTGTTCACTCCAATGCAGGACGCCTGACGGCATAATGCGCCAGAAACAGAAAGTTCGCTGCGACGACTGCGAATGGCCGTTTCGGGGCCGCTAGCGGACGGTCTACTTTTCGGGAGTGGAATCAGAAAGCAGACGTGCGTTGGCGTTCGAGACAGAAAGTAGGTTCGATTTTCGCCAAGTGCGACGACGTGGATAAAAGTGAGAAATACGTATTCGCTACGGCACTCTAGGGTGCGACTTGGCGGATCACGACTGGCTCAGACCCCAGCTCGAATTCCGCCTGTCGCCGCCCCTGCTGATCACCCTCCATCTTGCGATGGCTACGGCTCACAGCCTCTCCGCGCCTTAACCGCACCCGCGACGGAGCAATGGGCGCATTCATGAAGTATCCGTATAACGACAATCACGACTTGCCACTAATCATCGGAGCCCGGCTTAGATAGGCTCGTGATCGGTGGGTGTTTCGATGATCACGAGACAGGGTGCCGCCGTGAGACGCAGGCACTCACGAGGACCATCTTGTGATCCGTCATGGAGGAAAGCACGAGATGACGAGTATGATCTCGCGCGCGGCTCAAACCATGGGCGGACGTCGGACGCTCATCGTTGCCAGCCTTGCCGCAGTGGTCTCGCTGGGCAGCGTTCTCCTTGCGATGTCGCCTGCCGTCGCGCATCACGGGTGGCCGGGCTTCAAGACCGACCAGCTCATCTACATCGCGGGAACGGTCTCTTCGGACGGTGTCTGGGGCAACCCGCACTCGCAGTTCGAGGTCACCCTCGATAGAAGCCTTCCCGCCGAAACGCCCGACCTGACAATTCCCGAGCAGTTGCAGGATCCCGAGGATAGCGTCCGGGTCGAGGCTGCCGGTTCGTACAAGGGCCCGCACAAGAAACTGGACATCATCATCGCGCCTCCACCCTGGTCGGCCAGGTGGGGTTTGGGCCGTGCGCTGAAAATCGGAGAGCGCTTCCAAGCCGTCGGCTATATCAACCGGTCCGACGACCGCCTGTTTCGTCCCGTCGTATTCTGGTACGGGGACGACAACGTCCCGGTCAATCAGGTGCTCGGAGACGCCCTTCCGGTTCGCGCGCCGCTGCCGAAATAGCCTTTCCTGTTGGGCGGAGTGTGGTCCTTGAGATCGCAGCGTGGGACTGCGGGGAGCGGCGTTTCGACGACGTTGGTCTGATCATCGCCAAGAGTACGGCTGGCTCCTGGAGCCCGCGCCGTCGCGCCCGGCGGAATGGAACGGAGTATACGTGCTTGCTCGACCCGCTGCTGATGCGTTTGCAGGCCTCCGCTCTCGGCGACTTGGTGCGCAATGCCGAGTATATTTATCCCATCCTTGAATCCGTCCATATTCTAGGGATAGCCCTGCTGGTCGGACCCGCCTTCACGTTCGACTTTCGACTGCTGGGAGTGGGGCATCGCGTCCTGTCCATCACAACGGCGGCGCGTTATCTGCTGCCGGTTTCCCATGTTGGCCTCATCGTCGCAGCGATCACCGGCATCACCTTGCTCAGCGCACAAGCGACTGTGGTCGCCGATACCGGGGCGGCGCCTTGGAAACTCGCCCTGCTGATCCTCGCCGGCCTCAACGCGCTGGTGTTTCACTACGGCGTCTATCGCCATGTCGATCGATGGACGGACGCGGCCGTGACCCCGATAGCTGCCCGTGTCGCGGCCGGAGTCTCCATGACCGCTTGGACGGGCGTGATCCTCGCCGGCCGATTCCTGGCCTACACATGATCTTCGGACGGCGCCGCTACGAGCATCCGAGCACAGGACCCTCGGCTTGCCGACGAGGCCGACGAGCTCAGCATTGTTGGCAAGCTTGGTCTCGTCGGCCACGCCTCTGGGGCGCCACCACCGGCGCGTGCGGGTCCGCTCATGGGAACTGTCAGGGCGATCGCTGAAGTGCCCTCATGGACGGTCCACCGAGTTCGCTCATCTCCGATACTGAGCGTCCGTCACCTTCTCCATCCAGGTGACGACCTTGCCGTCGAGCTCCTCCGCCACGGCCAGATGCGACATGGCCTGCCCGGCGCTAGCCCCGTGCCAGTGGCGCACATTGGGCGGAATCCAGACCAGATCGCCGGGCACCACCTCTTCCACCGGTCCGCCTTCCTTCTGCACCCAGCCGCGTCCGGAAATGATGAACAGGGTCTGGCCCAGCGGATGCGTGTGCCAGGCCGTGCGGGCGCCCGGCGCAAAGTTCACCGTTGCTCCGCTGACACGTGCGGGGGCGCCGCCCTTGAAATTGCCGGAGATGCGGACACTGCCGGTGAAGTAGTCCTCCGGCCCAGGTACCGATGGCGCATCCTTGGCGCGCACGATCTTAAGGTCCCCAGAGGGTGCGGCTGACACACCGGGCGCAGGCGCTTGAGCCGGCGTTTCGGTCCGGCTTTCGAAAACACGCTGCAACACCGGAACGGCGGAAAAGGCGCGTGGCCAGCCGGCATAGAAGCCAAGATGCGCGACCGTTTCCGCAACCTCGTCGCGCGTCAGCCCGCTGTCCATCGCCCGGTTGGCATGGAAGGGCAGTTGCTCCGGTTGGCCGATGGCAATTAGCGCCGTGATGGTAATGAGGCTGCGGTCGCGGGAGGTCAGTTCCGAACGCCGCCAGAGATCACCGAACAGAACCCGGTTGGTCAGATCGGCCAGTTCGGGCGCGGTCGGCCCAACCGTGGTGGTGACGGTGGCGGAGCGGGCGGCCTCGGCGGCTGCGTCCAGTTCGATCCGGGCGGCATCACTCGGGCTCACCGGGCCGATGCCGCGATCAACATACACTCGCTGCACCTCGGTGACCGCCGAGAGCGCATTCGGCCAGCCGCTGTAAAAGGCGAGATGAGTGACGACCTCGCCGATCTCGACCGGCGTTACCCCCGTATCGAGCGCGCGGGCGGTATGAACCCCGACCTCGGCGGTCTTGCCGGTCGCGATCAGCGCAGCCAGCGTGACAAGGCTGCGGTCACGCGGCTTGAGGGCATCGCGCGCCCAAACCTCGCCAAACAGGACACCATCCGTGAATTGCCCCAGACCCGGCGCGACCTGATAGACGGCCTCCGGCGCAACGCGGGTGCGGCGCGTCTCTTCGGCAGCGACCGCGGTGGTAGTAAGCGCGGACAGGGCGAGGCTGGCAGCAAAACTCTTCACAATCGAACTCCTTGTTTCAACGTCGTTTCCCGCGGGAAACAATAGGGGCGGGGGTGGCTTATGGGCGCACGGCGCCGGGCGCCGGCGGATCAGCTTGGATTGCCCGGTCAGTTGCTTGCCGGCTGGCTCTGCAGATAGGCGGTGATCGCCGCGCGATCCGCCGCGTTGGTCACGGAGATGGTCATGGTGCTTCCCTTCGCCATGGCCCGCGGATTGGCGAGGAAGGTGTCGATCTGCGCCGCATCCCAGGTGATGCCGAGGTCGCGCAGGCCGGCCGAATAGCGTGCGCCCTCGACACTTCCCGCCTTGCGTCCGATGACGCCGTTCAGGCTGGGGCCGATCCGGTTCTGTCCCGGCTCGAGGGAATGGCAGGAGGCGCAGCGGGTGCGAAACAGGCGCTCTCCAGCGGCGTCCTGCGCGCGGACCGACGGCGCGAGCACCGAAAGGGCGAGAGTTGAGCAGGTAAGTACGGCGAGGAATCGAGAGGCCATCCTGTCTCCGGCAAGGTTTGCTATCGTCGAGGCCGAACGGTGGCGAGCACCAATGCAGGCCTTAGGAGGCCGAAGCTTACGCAGAGGGATGAGGAGGGATTAGCCAGGCTCTCTCGCATGGCGCTATGTGGGAAATTCATCAATCTTGCCATCAACTTATCGTTATTGCACGGGGGCAGCGAAGCCATATGGAAAGCCCCGGCTTCGGGAGCATTTGCGATGGCCGGTATCTATTGCCGCTTACCACTGAGGGCTCCTGCCGCCTCGTCTGCGGCGCGAATCCCACTAAGCAGCGCGCCATGTGCGGTCGAAAAATCCGTGGAGTGCGTGGCCTCGCCGGCGAAAAACAACCGCTCCTCGAAAGGGCGGGCGATCTGGTCGCGTGCGGTGCGGTGGCCGGGCAAGGCATGGCTATAGCCGCCGCCGATCGCGGGCGTCGCGCCCCAGGCAGAGGCGAGAGCCGGTCGCAGCGCGCGGCGCACATCCCCGCCGAAGAGGCCCACGAGCTGGTCGGTGGCATGGGCGAAGGCGGCGTCTGTTCCCTCCGTCAGCACGCGGCGGGCGCCGGCGCCGCCAAGGAAGCACTCGATGACAGCCTGGTCGAAGGGACGGATGTAATAGGTGCCGGAGGCCGGGTCATGGAGATCGCCATGCACATGGGTCTCCGCCTCAAAGGGTGAAGCTCCGACGATCTCCAGAAACAGCTTCTCGTTCCAGCCGAGCGGCAGACGTGCCGCTGCCTCGCGCCAGGGTGCGAGCGCAGAGGGCCAGCTGATCGCTTCGCCGGCAAGCACATGCGTGGAGACGGTGATGATCGCCGCCCGGCAGCGCAGCGTGCCGCGATGGGTGACGAGTTCGACGGCGGGCCCGTTGATGTCGAGCCGCTGCACCGGCGTCGCAAGATGCAGCGCCACGTCGGCAGGGAAGCGGGAGGTGATCAGAGTGCCGTACCCAGCCGGCAGACGCCAGTTGAGATAGGTCGAGGCGCTGTCATAAGCGACATAATCGGCGGTCGATATGCGCTCCAGTTCGTCGCCGCTGATATAGCCGCTCAAGGCTTGGAGATAGGCGAGCCATCGCTCGCCGCGCTCCACCGCGTCAATTGCCCGGTCGCTGGCCGGAGGTTCATCGACGAGGCTTCGGCTCCAGGTGTCGAACGCCGCGCCGGCCGCTTCCCAATCCGCCGGGGCAGCCCCGAGATCGCCGAACTGTTGATCCCAGGCACTGCGCCGGCGATCCAGTCGGAAGCCGGCGGTCTCGGCGATCCGCGCCCACGGGTTGCGGTCGGCCGAATGCAGCCAGCCGCAGCCGAGGTCCAGGGACAGGCCGCGCGTCGTCGCAGTCCAGGCGCGGCCGCCAAGGCGCGGCAGTGCTTCCAGCACGACGATCGATAAGCCGCGACCGGCCAGCCGCCGGGCGGCGCCGATGCCCGCCGCTCCCGCCCCGATGATGGCGATGTCGCAAGCGTGGGTCATGGGCGGACGGCGGCGGGGTTTCTAGGCAGTCTTCACCGCGTAACGTAGATGGACTACACCGTGTTCGAGCGTCTCGGCGGCGAGGAACGACAGGGTGACCTTGCCGGCGAGCCCGTCCGGGCCCGCGTCGATGATGGCCTCGCTTTCCGGCCGCGCATCGAGCGCGGGTGCGATAAGCACGCTGAACTCATCGACGAGGCCGGCGGCGAAGAAGGCGCCATTGGCGCGCGCCCCGCCCTCGACCGCGAGGCGCCGGATGCCGAACTCACGCGACAGAATCTCCAGCGTCGCCGCAAGGTCGATCTCGGGCCCTTCGGCGACGATGTAGGAGACGCCATCGGCCGCAAGCTCGGCGAGGTGGCGGTCCGGCACATCCCGGCCAAGCAGGGCGATGGCGTGGTCGCCGCCGACGCTGGCCCCCTTGAAGTGCACCTTGCCGGAAGGATCGAGCGCGATGGCGTAGCTTGCCGCCCGCGTCGCAACATGGAGCGGGCGCGCGACCGTGCCGACAGCCGCCGGCGGATGCGGCACGCCCTTGGCCATCTCGGCCATGGTGACGCGGCCGACCAGCCAGGCATCGGCCTTCAGCGTGCCGTGGACCTGCTCATAGAGCCGGCCCCAATCGGCGCGGCCACCCTGCGGGCTGGCGGTGAAGCGGCTCGGGTGCAGGCGCCCGTCGAGCGAGGTTTCCATCAGGCAGACGACATAGGGCTTCATGGGCACACCTCACGCGCAGTTACCGCCGGCTGGGCGCCGACATTCGGTGGACTTATCTCAGGCCGCGTCAGGCAGCGGAAGCGAGGCCATGTCGATGACAAAACGATAGCGCACATCGGCCTTTTCCAGCCGCTCGAACGCCGCGTTGATGTCCTGGATACGGATCATCTCGACATCGGGGAGAACGCCGACCTTCGCGCAGAAGTTCAGCATTTCCTGCGTTTCCGCCATGCCGCCAATGGGTGAGCCGGCGATGCGGCGCCGACCGAGCAGCAGCGGTACGGTGCTCGGCTCGGTCAGTGGGCCGATCTGGCCGACGATCACCAGCGTCGCGTCCACATCCAGCAGCGGGATATAGGGATTGAGATCGTGCTTGACGGGTACGGTGTCGATGATCAGGTCGAAGCTGCTCGCCGCCTCCGCCATCGCTTCCGTGTCGCTCGACACCAGCAGACGATCAGCGCCCAGCGCCAGCGCGTCGACTTCCTTGTCCCGGGTGCGGCTGAGCACAGTGACATCGGCGCCCATGGCGGTGGCGAGCTTCACCGCCATATGGCCGAGCCCGCCGAGACCGACCACGGCGACGCGGCTGCCCGGTCCGACATTCCAGGTGCGCAATGGCGAATAGGTGGTGATGCCGGCGCAGAGCAGCGGCGCCGCCTTGGAAAGGTCCAGCCCTTCCGGCACGCGCAGCACGAACTCCTCACGCACCACGAGGTGCTTGGAATAGCCACCCTGGGTGGGCGTGCTCGGGTCGCAGGAGAAACGCTCGGTGTCGCTATAGGTCTGCACCGGCATCTTGCGGCAGAGCTGTTCCAGCCCCTTCCGGCACTGGTCGCAGCTCTGGCACGAATCCACCAGACAGCCGACCGCCACATGGTCGCCGACCGCGTAATGCTTGACCTCATTGCCGACGGCAGTCACGCGGCCGATGATCTCGTGGCCGGGTACCAGTGGGTAGTGGCTCCAGCCCCAGTCATCGCGCGCCTGATGCAGGTCCGAATGGCAGACGCCGCAATAGAGCACCTCCATGGCGACATCGTTCGGCAGCAACTCACGCCGCTCGAAATCATAGGGACGGAGCGGAGTCGTCTCCGAGCGCGCCGCATAGCCAACGGTCTTCATGGGCTTCTCCTGTACAACGCCGACATAAGCGTCATGGCTCGCGGCCTAGGTGCGAGTCGCAGATGACTTATGGTGGCGGACTGACAAGGAGTAGAGCTTCAACGTGCAAGCTCTTATGAGGCAATCTCATCAATCAGAACTGTAGATTTCCAACATCGTATTTTTCAATGAGTACCAATTAAACGGCCAATGACGTCTCATTCATGAATGAGCTTCATCGTGACATGGCCTCTGCGATCATAGTGCGCCGCATTTCCAACCCTTAGGATATTCTTTCACTCGCACGGCCTTTCCGCCGACGCCAGCGAACGGGGGCGATCCCAGTCTTCCTCGGCGCCGAGCGGCGTTCGGCCGATATCCCCTCCCGATTTCAGAGCTGGCGCGGCCGTCTGGCCCCTGCACTGACGGCTTTTGGTTAGAAGCACCATGCTGGTTGAAAGCACCTCCATCGCCCCACGCGATGACGCATCTGCCTCGTGGGGCGGCGTCTTTGCGCTCTCCCTCTGCGTCTTCACGCTCATCGCATCCGAGTTCATGCCGGTCAGCCTGCTGACGCCAATTGCCAACGAGCTGCACATCAGCGAAGGACAGGCCGGCCAGGCCATCTCGGTGTCCGGCGCGTTCGCGGTGCTCACCAGCCTGTTCATCACCGCCGTCGCTGGCCGTTTCGATCGGAAGATCCTGCTGCTCGCGCTAACCGGCCTGATGATCGCCTCGGGCGCGATCGTGGCCACGGCGCCGAACTACACCGTATTCATGATCGGGCGTGCGCTGATCGGCATTGTCATCGGCGGCTTCTGGTCCCTATCGACAGCGACCGCGATGCGGCTGGTGCCGGAACAACAGGTGCCTCGGGCGCTCGCCATTCTCAATGGCGGAAATGCCCTGGCTACCGTGGTCGCCGCCCCGCTGGGCAGCTTTCTTGGCGGGATCATTGGCTGGCGCGGCGCCTTTTTCTGCGTTGTCCCGGTCGCCGTGGTGGTCTTCGTCTGGCAGCTCATCAGCCTGCCCTCAATGAAGACCGAGGGGCGCGCCACCTCCGCTCATGTGTTCTACCTGCTTCGCCGGCCGGTGGTGTGCCTGGGCATGGCGGCCGTCAGTGCGTTCTTCATGGGCCAGTTCGCGCTGTTCACCTATCTGCGCCCCTTCCTTGAGACGGTGACGCGGGTCGATCTGTCCGCGCTGTCGCTCATCCTGCTGCTGATCGGTGTGACCGGCTTCATCGGCACCCTGCTGATCGAACGCTTCGTGAAGAGCGACCTTTACCGCACCCTTATCGTCATCCCTGCCATCATGGCGGTGATCGCGGCGGCGCTGATCGGCTTCGGCGCATCCCTACTGGTGACCGCCGCCCTGCTGGGCGTGTGGGGCCTGCTTGCGACCTCGGCGCCGGTCGGCTGGTGGACCTGGCTGTCGCGCACCATGCCGCGCGACGCGGAAGCCGGCGGCGGGCTGATGGTCGCGGTGGTCCAACTCGCCATCACCCTCGGCGCGACGGTCGGCGGCGTGCTGTTCGATGCCAGCGGCTATCAGGCGACATTCGGGGTCGCCGCCGTGCTGCTGGTGATCGCCGTCTGGCTCGCCGTGAAGACGGCCCAGCGGGCCGCTCTCGTTGCGACCTGACGGCGTGCCTTTTGACCCGCTCATGAGCCGAACGAAAAACCCGCCAGATCGCTGATCCGGCGGGTTTTTCTTCGTCAGGTTCAGAGCGGTTGTGGGCGGCCCCTAGCCCGGCCTCGAAAACGCTGCAGCCGCCACCTCGTCGCGGTGAGTGGCGGCTGCTCCCGGTGCCGGGCTGCAGGGCTGTGGCACCGAAACGTGGGGTCGTTAGCCCGCCATGTCCGTCAGGTTGCTGCGCGAGAGCGGCAGGCTGCGGATTCTCTGGCCGGTCAGGACCGAAGCGGCGTTCACCACGGCGGGCGGCACGCCGGGAAGGCCGGGCTCGCCAATGCCGCCCATGGGCGCGCCGCTCTCGACGATGCGCACATGCACCTTGGGCATCCGGTCGGGCGGCAAGATCGGGTAGCCGTCATAGTTGCGGGCGCGGGGGGCACCCTCTTCATAAACGACTTCCTCCAGCAGCGCCGAGGACAGCCCAAGCGCCACGGCTGAGTTCACCTGCGCTTCGATGATCGCAGGATTCACGATGCTGCCGGGATCGATCGCCACCCACACATTGTGGACGACGACCTCGCCCTGCTTCAGCGAGACTTCGGCAATGGTCGCGACCTCGCTGCCAAAGGGCGAGGCCATGGCGACGCCACGGGCGCGCCTTGTGCCGTCCTCGGCGGTGAAAGGACCGCGCTTCCAGCCACCGGAAAGCGCGGCGACCGCCTCGATCAATGCCAGGTGACGCGGACTCTCTGCCAAAAGGCGTCGGCGAAGTTCATAGGGGTCCTGCTTGCCAGCATCGGCCATTTCATCAAAGAACGTCTCGTAGAAGAAGTCGTTCATCGAGTGACCAACCGACCGCCAGAAGCCGATAATGGTCGGATCATCGACGTGGATATGGCCGACGCGACGGTTGGGAATGGCGTAGACCTTGCCAGCGATACCTTCGACGGCCGTGCTGTCGACCTTGTCGTCCGTACGGCCGAACCAACGGCTCGCGGCCCCCTCGCAGACGGCGACCGCACTCATAGCGATGGGCATTCCCTTGGCATCGAGACCGGCACGGAAGCGGGCGACGCTCATCGGCCGCAGTGCGTCGCGTAGGAATTCTTCCTCGCGGGTCCACAGCAGCTTCACCGGCCGGCCTGTTGCCTTGGCGAGGAGGATCGCCTGCGGGTAGGGATTGGACGTCTGGTAAAGGAAGTGCCGACCGAAGAAGCCGCCAAGGATCGGCGAGTGGATGATGACCTTCTCAGGCGCGATGCCGGCCACCTTGGCCGCATCGGCCTGAAACATCTCTGGTGCCTGGTTGGGCGCCCAGATCTCCAGCGTGCCGTCCGCGTTGAAGCGGGCGATCGCCGAGGGCGGCTCCAGCTGGGCATGGGCGAGATGCGGGGCATCGAAGCTTGCCTCGACGATCCGGTCGGCGTCCGCCAGCGCCGGACCGACCGCGCCATGGGTCTCGAAGGCGAGGCCGTCGCCGGTGCGCGCCTTGAGGTCGGCGAGGTGCTTCTCCGAGGAGTAGTCCGCCGGCATGACCCGGACCACGCTGTCGGGAGCGCCCTCGGTCCAGGTGATCTGAAGGGCTTCCACGGCGCGCCGCGCCCGCCACCAGCTATTGGCCAGCACGGCAACGGCGCCGGGCAGGCGGTGCACGGAGTGGACGCCCGGCATCGCCTTGACCTGATCCTCATTGGCGAGGGCGCCTGGCTCCAGGCCGAGCCGAACGCCATGCTGGACGGCGCCGTAGAGCATGCCATCCACCTTCAGGTCGATGGCGTAGGTCGCCTTGCCGGTCGACTTATCGCGAATGTCGATGCGGGCGACCGGCTTGCCGATCCAACGAAAGTCCTCGCGCGAGCGCAAGGGGACGTCCGTCGGCATCGGCAGAGCGGCGGCTGCCGTTGCGAGTTCGCCATAGGGGATTGAGCGGCTCGATGCGGCGTGGATCACCCGGCCGGGCTGCGTCGAAAGTTCCCCTACCGGCACGCCGAGTTGGGTGGCGGCAGCCTGAAGCAACATCTGGCGCGCGGCGGCGCCGAGCTTGCGCATGGCATCGTAGCTTTTGCGGACCGACATGCTGCCGCCGGTGAACCGAAGGCCGCCAATCAGCCCATAGTCTGGGCCGGGTGGCGCGCCTTCCACGACGAACTGCGAGGGATCGACGTCGAGTTCCTCCCCGACGATTTGGGCCATGGCGGTGAAAATGCCCTGGCCGCCCTCGATGAAGGCGCTTCGGAACAACACAGTGCTGTCCGGCCTGATTTCGATATAGGCATTGACCCTTGTGCCTGGGACGATTGCGGGTGGTGCGTCTTGCGCGAGGGCACGGCCGCCGCCCTCAAGGGCAACTCCCAGCACCAGAGCGCCGAGCGAGGCACCGAGAAAGCTGCGGCGCGAGAGGTTGAGGGGCAAGGCGTCGGGCTTGCGGGCCGTTCCTTTGTGGAGGGGGCTCATTTCGTTCATCGCGCCGCTCCTCAGGCCTGAGCCGCCTGCCGGACGGCAGCGGCAATCGCGTTATAGGTGCCGCAGCGGCACAGATTGATCATGGCCGCCGTGATGTCCTCGTCGCTCGGCTTCGGGGTCTGCTTCAGCAGCGCGGTCGCCGCCATCACCTGGCCGGACTGGCAGTAGCCGCACTGCGCGACCTGCTGCGACACCCACGCCTCCACCACCTTCTGGCCCACCGGATCCTGCGTCACCGCCTCGATGGTCATGATCTGGCTGCCCGCAACCGCCTCGACCGGCGTCACGCAGGAACGCGTAGCCTGACCGTCGACCAGCACAGTGCAGGCGCCGCACTGGGCAACGCCACAGCCATATTTGGTGCCGGTCATGCCGAGTTCATCGCGCAGCACCCAGAGCAACGGGGTGTCGGGCTCGATATCCAGCTGATGCAGCTGCCCGTTAATGGTGATGTCCACCGTCATTCTCCTTGTAAAAGGCCGCCGAAAACGGAATCGCTGCGCATGCAGGCGGTCGCGACGCAGCGGAAGGCAGCGCCGTAGTTGGCCATTCCGCCGTTTCCATTTGGTCTAATTCTATCAGCCACCGCATCGACAGATTAGGTGCACACCCCGCTTGCCCCCATGAGCCGCGCTCATAAATGGCAGCGTCAGAGCGCCTGAATGCTTGACGTCCGGCCTTCGTGCCAGGCGGCACACTGGGCGGCAGTGAAACCGGCGGGACTGAAACCGGCAGGAGCGACGTGGGAGGGGGTCCGGCTGGAGGTCGCGTCGGCGACGTCCGTCTCGTCATCGCTGGGGTCGAAGCGGGCCGGCGACAGCACGACGATGGCGGGTTCGACGGCGCTCAGCGTGGCATGATCCGCGGTGGACGTTTCCGGAAAACACTGGGCGAAGAGTACCCCCAGCACCACGGCCGCGAGGAGATAGCTGCTGCCGAGGCGCCGGGAGTCGACGACATAGTTGCCGGGGTCGTAGGACATGCTGTTCCTCTTGTGTTGCTCAGCTGCCCCCAGCCAATATTCAAGGCTTTGCGCGGTCTGTTTACGCATTGATCCAACGCGCGGCGCAGCACTCGCCAAAACGTGTTCTCGTGGCGGGACGCCGTGGCCGATGCGAAGCTCGCGGTGCCCGGCAAGCGTCACGGTCAACGGGAATTGCCGGCGTTGTCAGCAGCGGCGTGTTCCCGCTGTCGAGCCGCCCGAGCCGGATCAGGTCGGGCCAACAGTGGTAGTTAAAGACGAGATTGCCCCCAGGGCGCGAAATAGGCGAGGTCGCCGGCGCCTCATTGCCGAAGTCCCGCTGCCCGTCAGCTTGCGTGGTAGATAGGCAATCTTCTCGTTGGTCGAATGATCGTCGATCTTGAGCGTGGGCGGGAGTATCGACGCGAAATCGCGCGTCGTCGGGTTGTTGAGCAGAGTCGCCGTGAACACCTGTCCGTTGAAGGCAAATTCGGCTTTGATGAACGGCTTCTCGCTCCCTGGCCCCACGCGGGCGCCGATGCGCCAATGGCGTGCGCGGACATACCGGCTACACAGGCTCCGAGCACCCTCCTGCACGTCACAACCATGATCACAGTTCTATTTTCGGGCGTAGGGCTCACGATACGGCACTTGTCTGCCGCATCAGCCGGTAGGGTAGCGAGACTGCCGGGCGTCCGTTAGCGGCCGGCTTCCGCATGGAGACATGAAGACGATTCATCAATCTGACGCACCGTGACCATCGGGTTCTCATCGTCGGCCTTGAGGGAGAGTTGATGAAGCCGTGATCTGAGGAGTGGCGCCCGATGCCGGGCGGTATCTATCGGCCCTTCGCTTTTACGATATAATCGATCCTTTCTTATGAGAGGTGATCATGGATGGCGCGAGAGAACATCAATGACCTTCTGGCCTTCATCGCTGTCGCCCGCGAACGCAGTTTCACGCGGGCGGCAGCGCGCATGGGTGTGTCGCAGTCGGCCCTCAGTCACACGATCCGCCAGCTCGAAGCTCGACTCGGCGTTCGCCTGCTGACGCGTACCACGCGCGCCGTCTCGCCGACCGAGGCCGGCGAGCGCTTGCTGCAAGGCATCGGTCCGCACTTCGACGAGATCGAGGCCCAGGTCGACGCGCTGAACGATCTGCGCGACACACCGGCGGGGACGATCCGCATCAGTGCCTCGGACTATGCCATCAGCAGCATCCTCTGGCCCAAGCTGCAGAAATTCCTGCCCAGATACCCGGATATCAAAGTCGAGCTGATGCTCGACAATGGCCTCACCGACATCGTTACCGAGCGTTACGATGCCGGCGTACGCATGGGCGAGCAGCTTGCCAAGGATATGATCTCGGCCCGCATCGGGCCCGATTTCCGTTTCGCCGTGGTCGGCACCCCCGTCTATTTCGCGGAGCATCCGGTGCCGGACCATCCGCAGGATCTGGTCCAGCACCGCTGCATCAACTACCGCTTCCAGACCTCCGGCGGCCTGTGGGCCTGGGATTTCGAGAAAGATGGACGCGAGCTGAAGATACGGGTCGACGGCCAGTTGGCCTTCAACAACATCTTCCATGTGCTCGATGCGGTGCTTGCCGGCGCGGGCCTTGCCTTTGTCCCTGAGGAGATCGCCCGCGACCATATCCGTGCGGGGCAGCTCATCCGCGTGCTGGAGGACTGGTGCGCCTATTGGGACGGCTTCTATCTCTATTACCCCAGCCGACGTCAGTCCTCGCCAGCCTTCGTCGCTCTGCTGGACGCCCTGCGCCATCGGACCTGACGCCGACACTTGCGGAAGTTCAGCAGGCCATCTTTGATGCCGACCAATCGATTGATGAGACACGCTCATAGCTTCTAGCCAATTCATAGGCCTACTTACCGCGTCTGCCTCGCGCCACATTGTTTGGCATGCAGAGCCGCCCACGGCTCGCAAAGGAGGCCCTATGGATCGACACGCAAAAGACGAGACCGCTACGACGCAAGCCACTGGCGGGCAGATCGACCGCCGCGACGTGCTCAAAATGACCGGCGTAGGCATGGCCACCGTCGGCATGATGTCCCTTCTCGACACGTCATCGGCCAGCGCGCAGGACATGTCGCGCGGTGCCGCGAATTTCTACACCAGCGACAAGGTCGCGCTTGAGAAGGTCACCTTCAAGAGTCAGTACCAGATGGACGTCGTCGGGAACCTGTTCGCTCCGAAGGGGCTAAACCGGGACGCACGCAACCCGGCCATCATCGTCGGCCATCCCATGGGCGCGGTGAAGGAGCAGAGCTCCAACCTCTACGCGACCAAGTTGGCGGAACAGGGCTTCGTGACGCTGGCCATCGATCTGCCCTTCTGGGGTGAGAGCGCCGGGCAGCCGCGCAACATGGTGTCGCCGGACCTCTATGCCGAGGCCTTCAGCGCCGCGGCCGATTATCTCGGCACCCAGCCCTTCGTCGATCGCAACCGCATCGGCGTTCTCGGCATCTGCGGCAGCGGCAGCTTCGCCGTCAGCGCCGCCAAGATCGATCCTCGCCTGCGCGCCGTGGCGACGGTCTCCATGTACGACATGGGATCGGCCAACCGCAACGCGCTCAACCATTCGCTCACCCTGGAACAGCGCAAAGAGATCATCGCCGCCGCCGCCGAGCAGCGTTATGTCGAATTTGCCGGAGGCGAAGTCGCGGTCGCCGGTGGCACCGATCTGGTGCTCAGCGCCAATACTCATCCGATCCAGCGCGAATTCTACGACTTCTATCGCACACCGCGCGGTGAGTTCACACCGGCCGGCGCGTCCCCGCAGAGGACGACGAAGCCGACGGTGACGAGCAATGTGAAGTTCATGAACTTCTACCCGTTCAACGACATCGAGACGATCTCGCCGCGTCCGATGCTGTTCATCAGCGGTGATCAGGCGCATTCGCGTGAATTCAGCCAGGACGCCTACACGCGGGCGGCCGAGCCCAAGGAGCTGGTCTGGGTACCGGGTGCCGGCCATGTCGATCTTTATGATCGCGTCGACCTGATCCCCTTCGCCAAGCTCACCAGCTTCTTCAACCAGAATCTGGCCGCCTGACGGGGGGATCCCCTGCCTCAAGGCGCTCGTCTCATCCGCCTCTTCCTGCCGGATAATCGCAACGTGAGGAGCAATATTTCCGATGCCTTCATGGGCTGGCTGAGTGTCGTGAAAGGGCTCAAGAGCCGCGGCCACGAGGGCCTTTCTCCGTACCCTACAAAGCCCGTCAAGCCGTCGCTGTGGTGCTGAAGGAGATCTACCGGGCAGTGAACGCGGCTACTGGCGACTGACCGGCAGAGGGTACAACTGCAGGGATGGGGGCAACGCCAGCTATCGGCCCAATGTTTGATAAGAGGCAATCAAAACGCCATGCGCACCCCGGTGAGTAACCGGTGACCGCAGATACATTATGATGACCAGGGCTTTTGGGTAGATAAAATAAGCGTCAGGCGTAGCTATGGCGATGTCGGTGCAAGAGTTCAGGTCCAGGATCAAAGACCTCCTGTCCTGTGACCAATCCGGAGGATGGAAATGTGGCGAATGACACGCGTGGCAGCGATCGTGGGCCTGGCATACGGATTTATCGGATCCGCTATGGCCGCTGAGCGGATCCAAATTTCATCTAATTGGGGGCAGGTGACCGCAACGCTGGTCGACAACGCGGCGACGCGTGGGCTCGCCAAGATGCTGCCGATCACAGTCAGTATGAGGGACCACCTAAGTCAGGAGAAGACCGGCAATTTACCCGCGCCACTGCCCGAGGTTCAACGGCAGGTCGAATTCAGCGCGGGAACGCTCGGGCTTTGGAGTTCCGCCGACTTCGTGATCTATTATCGTGCTGGGCGTGTTCCGCAACCCGGCATCATCATGCTCGGCCAAGTCACGGGCGACGTATCAATATTTGACCGCCCCGGCCCACTCACCATCAAAATCGAAGCAGCGGATTGAGGCCACTGGGCGATGTGAATAGCCCCGATTTTTTCTAGACGTCTTTGGCTTTGGCTTTGTGCGGCCGTTCGAACTCAACGGGCGCCAGCATCCCGTTGCGTGCGTGCTTGCGGGTAGAGTTGTAGAACATCTCGATGTAATCGAACACGTCCCGGCGTGCCTCGTCGCGCGTGCGGCAGACCTTTCGGCGGATGCGCTCGCGCTTGAGCAGGTTGAAGAAGCTCTCGGCCACGGCGTTGTCATGGCAGTTGCCGCGACGGCTCATCAAGGGCTGGAGATCATGGTTCAGGGACGAAGCCCACTCCATGTTGGTGAACTGGTTCCCCTGATCGGAATGCACCAGCACACGGTCCTTCGGCTGGCGTCGCCAGATAGCGGCCAGAAACGCCTGAAGCACGACGTTGGTCGTCTGCCGTGCTTGCATGGACCAGCCGACGACGAGGCGGGAGAAGAGGTCGATCCCAACCGCCAGATAGGCGAAGCCCTCAACGGTGCGGATGTAGGTGACGTCGGTCACCCAGGCCTTGTCCGGCGCTTCCGCGTCAAACCGGCGATCGAGCGTGTTGTCGACCGCCAGGAATGGCTTGCCTCCAGAGTGGCCGGGGCGGCGCCTGTAGCCGATCTGCGCCCGAATGCCGGCAAGTCGCGTCAGCCGCGCAACCCGGTTTGGGCAGCAGCTCTCGCCCAAAGGTGCCGACGTGCCCCACCTCGCTCGTGTCCGCTTTTGGGCCGCGACCGTCACATAATCAATGGCCGAGATGGCGGCGCTTTGCTAACAGACGGCTTTGCTGACAGACGGCTTCGGGGCCGGTGGCAGACTGTCCGCTATTGGGGACTTCAAGCGAGAAGCGGACATATCGCCGATGAATGTCCCAAGCCGAAACTGGCCATAGCGGACCCTGACAAGGTCCGCTTTCCCTAAGCCCGTTCACGCAACGACACATCTGCCGAAATGCTCTCTCGGTGAGGCTCTGCGTCACAAGCGTGGCGACAACATCCTGTGCCAGGTGCATCGTCGAGCAGGGATCGACCGAAACGAGGGCACGCTCCAGGCGGCGTTAGAGTCCCGACCCTTAGACTAGAATCGTTCTACACGAATCAATGTAACAAATCCAATCTGCCGAGCGTGTATTGCCGTAGAGGGCATTCGTCATTTAAATAACTTGGTCTAGCAGTGCGGCGCGAATTTGACCCGGATTTCTTGATCTAATGCCTAGAGAAAACAGATTTCGAACGTTATTTATCGCTGAGCGCGCCTCTGTCCTTCGCTTCTTCGGCCGGACGACAGGTTCGCATGCGCTTGCCGAGGATCTCGCCCAGGAAGCATTTCTACGGCTGGCGGCAGCCGATATCGGTACGCTCGCCAATCCGGGTGCCTATCTTCGGCGCGTTTCGGCCAATCTTGCCATTGATGAGGGCCGCTCCAGCCGCCGCCGGCGGCTCACGCGTGCCGAGGTTGACGATCTCCTTGAGGTTCCCGACAACGCAGCGGACCCGGAAGCAAGGCTCATCGCCAAGGACACGATGGATCGGGTCTTTGCTGCGCTCGCCGAACTGCCTGAACGGCGGCGGCAAATATTGCTGGCCGCGCGCTTGGATGGTGAAGCACATCGAACGCTCGCCGCGCGCTACGGCGTCAGCACACGCACAATCGAGGTCGAGATTCAGAAGGCACTCGATCACTGCGTACGCGCGATCATCGATTGATTCTGCGTGCCATGTTGTCTCAAGCATCGTCAATGGCGCATATACACGGCCGCAAGACCCGCTCCGGGCACGGGCTATTGGGCGATATGGATTTCACTGCAAATACCGATCGACGCAAAGCTCATCCCGATGAGCTCGATACGCTGCATCGCGAGGCGATCGACTGGATAGTCCGGCTGACATCCGGCGAGTCGACCGTGGAGGATGCCGAGCGGCTCAAGGTCTGGCGTGCCCGTAGCATGGATCATGAACGGGCGTTTCGGCGCGCCAGCACGGCATGGCGGAAAACCGGCGGCGCTGCGACCACGGCCCCACACGCTCCGCGCATGTCACGACGTCTGTTTCTCGCCGGTGCTGGTGCTGGCGGGGCTCTTGCAGCGGGTTGGGCAGGCGTGTCGCTCGGACTGTTGCCTGGGTTCGGCCAGATCATGGCCGACTATTCGACAGGTACCGGCGAGCAGGCTCGCATCGAACTGCCCGACGGCTCGACGGTGGATCTCGACGGCGCGAGTGCGCTGGACGCAAAGTTTACCAACGCCAGCCGTGGCGTAAGGCTGATAACCGGTGCTGCGGCCTTCGAACTCGCGCCGGATGCCCGTTCCTTCCAAGCTGTCATTGGGTCGGGTGAGATTACGGCGCGTAACGCGGCATTTGTCGTGACCATGAGCGCAGGGTCGACGCTGGTGGAATGCATGCGTGGCACGGTCGACGTGACCTGCAACGGCAGCGTACGGCTGACGGCCGGCCAGCGCACGAGTTTCGATGCAGCGGGCCTATCCGCTCCGGAAGCCGCGGATATCGCAACAGCTGCCCCGTGGCGTCAAGGGCTGCTGATCTTTGAGAACCGCCCACTCGCCGAAGTCGTGGCAGACATCAACCGCCACCGACATGGGCGCATCGTCCTGACATCCTCGACCCTCGGGCAGCGACGCGTCGATGGCGTATTCCATCTTGCGCGGCCGGACGAAATTGTCACCAATCTAGCCAACTCACTGAAGCTTCGTCTTATCGAGCTGCCAGGGGGCTTATCCTTGCTCGCCTGATTATATTTGCGTCGAGGGATTCGGGTTTCTCGCCCTGCATCGTCTTGTCCTGAGGGAGGTGCTCTCAACGCACCAATGGGACTCGGCGGGACGGGGATTATTCGATGAGGACTATCAGCCATGGCGAATTGGGTTTTGCCAATGGAACGCGATCAAAAGCGAAGCGGGTCATGTTGCTGGCGGGCTGTGCCGCCATAGCGTTAGTTGGCGGGGCGGCGCTCCATCCAGCTAGTGCCCAAAGCGCAACCGCAGCGACCCAGGCCACGATCTACGCCATTCCCGCCGGTCCCGTTTCCACGGCGCTTGCCTCCTTCGGTGCAACTAGCGGCGTGCAGATCGTGTACGATTCCGCCACAGCCCGCGGCTTGCGATCGCCGGGCGTGACGGGCTCCCGTACGACCGAGCAAGCACTGAAAGACCTACTCGCCGGCACCGGGTTGAACTGGCGCTTTACCTCGCCGCGCTCGGTAACGATCGACGCGCCGGCGCGCATTGTTGCGCCAGCGCCCGTGACCGCGCAGGACATGGTGGAGCTCGACACCATCAGCGTGTCCGGCGAAAAGCTGACCCGCGACCTCTCGAACGTGTATTCGAGCGTGGGCGTCGTCACTGGACAGCAGTTCTTCGATTACGCCATCGAGGATCTGCGCGGTGCGCTGAACAAACTCGCCAATACCCGTGTTTCCGGCTCCAATCGCGGCAGCAGCGGCATCGTCATCCGTGGCCTGTCGTCCCAAGGCCTCACCTCGCCGACCAATTCGTCACCTACCATCGCGCTGATCGTCGACGGCGCCTCGCAGAATGCCGAAGGTATTCAGCGAGGCAATCGCGGCACATGGGACATTGCCAATGTCGAGGTGTTCCGCGGACCGCAATCAACCTTGCAGGGCCGCAACGCCATGGGCGGCGCGGTGATCGTCAACACCAACGACCCGACCTGGTACTGGGAGGGTGCGGCCGAGTTCGACTATATGGACTCGTCCAATTCCGGCTATCAGGGCAGCGGCGCGTTCATGCTGTCCGGCCCGCTGGTGGAGAACCAGCTCGCCTTCCGCGTCGCCGGCCAGTATCTGGAAGGCGATCGCGGGATCGCCTTCGCCGATCCCCTGAACGACCCCCTGGACGATGACGAGTTCTCCAGCCTGCGTGCCAAGGTGCTGTTCACGCCGGAGCAGCTCGATGGCTTCGAGGCGCTGATCACCGTCAGCTACAATTCCGACAAGCCGGGCTTCCCGGTGGCGTCAGGTCCGAACTTCTTCGATCGCAACTACAATGGCGGCGTCTCCGCTGCGGAATTGCGGTACACCGACGTCACTACCATAATCGCCGACGTGTCGCAGCGGCTCGCGGACGGCATCAAGCTGCGCTCGGTCACGGCCTATACCGAGACCGATGCCGACATCTCCAGCCTACCGGGCTCGGCATTCTATCTACGCGACGAGCTGCGCGCCGGACAGGATTTCACCGAGGATCTTCGCCTCGAACTTGAAGAGGGTGCGCGCCCGCTGAGCGGCGTCATCGGGTTCAATTATGGCCGATTCAGCAACAAGCCGGACTCGGAGATTTCCATCGCCGAACCCAGCTACGGCATCGTCGATCCGATCCTCTATCAGCAGCTCGAAGGCGACAATTTGATCACCTCCTATGCCGGCTATGCGGACCTGCGTTACGCGCTGACCGAGCGCTGGTCGCTGCTGTTCGGCGGCCGCCTTGGCTACGAGAAGGTGGAGAATGACGCCGAAGGCATGACGCTCAACCTGTTCGAGACGATCATGACAGGCATCCCGGCCTATGAATCCACCAGCTATGACGGCGATGTCAGCTATCTCGTGGCGCTGCCCAAGATCGGTGTCGCCTATGAGATTGACGCGAAGCAGTCCATCGCCTTCACGGTGAGCGAGGGCTTCCGCGCCGGCTTCTCGGCCGTCGACGGCAGCGGCAACGTCTACGATGTCGATCCCGAGACGCTGTGGGCCTATGAGGTCGCCTATCGCTCCAAGTGGCTGGACGACCGGCTGGAGATCAACGCCAACGGCTTCTACTACAAGTACAGCGATCTGCAGACCGACGTCGACGACCCCGTTCTCGGCTATCCGCAGACCATCACTGCCAATGTGGGCAAGGCCCACGCCTATGGCGGCGAAGTCGAGCTTCGCGCGCTGGTGACACAGGAATTCACCGCCTTCGCTTCGGTGGGTCTGCTCAAGACCGAATTCGACAGCGCCGTGCCGGCGGTGGGCATCGAGGTTGGAGGTGAATTCCCCGAAGCGCCGGCGGTGACCTTCAATATCGGCGGCATCTACCGCCATGCCTCGGGCGTCTTCGTATCGGCTGATCTTGCCTATACCGATAGCTACTATTCCACCGCCGACGTCGCCAATACGGCGGACGAACAGGTCTCGGCCTTCACCATCGTCAATGCCGCGATCGGCTATGAGGCTAGCAACTGGTCGATGACGCTGTTCGCGAAGAACATATTCGATGAGGAGTATCTGACCGGGATCTCCGTGAACGGCGACTCATCCTCAGCAACCGTCGGCGACGGACGCGTGATCGGGGTGCGGGCCCGGGCCACGTTCTGAACCTCTCCGGCGACAAAGCTATGGCCATGAACGGACGGACAGACGACCGCGAGAATACAAACGCGGCGGCGCGAAAGCTCCGCGTCGCCTTCGGCGTGATGGCGCAGCATTGGCCATTGCCGGAGGTGGAGATCGGGCCAATGGCGCCCGGCTTCATGCCCGTCCCGTCGCTGCTTGCCGACGACCGGTTCCTTGCCGCCATGCTGGCGCGCCAGCAGGCAGGAACGCCCGGCCTCGACGCCAAGGGCGCGGCGGCGTACTTCATCTCCGAATATGCTGGCGTGCTCGGCATTGCCGCCGCCTCGCCATATCTGTCGCACTGTCTGGTTCCGGCATTCGTGCCGGAGAACTGCGCCCTAGCCTTCGAACTGCCTGCCGAGGGCAGACCGAAGGTCCGGCTCCGGTTGCTCGACCCGCGCTGTGTTACCGACAGGGGAGGCAATTCCCGCCGCAGCTCAAGCTGCCGTCCTGTCGATCGGGAAGGATTGCGGAGCGAGCTGCGCGAAGGGCTGGAAGCCCATATGGAGCCTCTGATCCACCGTCTGCACGGGCGCACCGGATTGCCGTGGCAGGCGATGTGGCGCCTGGTGTCGGATTCCGTCGCCGCACGTTTCCTCGAAGCCGGGCGACAGTTCGGATGCGAGGAGTCCGCGCAGGCCGAAGCGCTCGCCATATTGAAGGGTCCCGGCTCGCCGCTCGCCAACCGGCAACTGCACTTCTTCGAGATCGTCGTACGGGACGAGGCGAGCCCGCGCCGCATCATCGCCCGTCGCAGCTTCCGCGCGCGCGGCGGCTGCTGCCGATTCTACACGGCGCCGGGCGGATCTTACTGCTCGACCTGCGTGCTGGTGTCTCCGCACGAGCGCCGTCGACGCATTGAGGCGCAGATGCGGTACCGACTCGGCCTGCCCCCCCTCGTGGACACGGCCCCCACCGGTGCCGCACACCCGAAAGACCTCTCCTGATGACACTAAAGGCCATTTTTTTCGCCTGCTTGACCATGCTCGTCCTCTCGGGCACTCCCTCCCATGCGCACGGCGGCTGCGACGGCCGGCTGATCGACGGCTCCGGCGTGCTGCATGCGCCGATCTGCGTACCCAAGGATCCTGCCCGCATCGTCGCGATGGACCCCACCTTCAGCCTCGGTATGGGGCTGGAGCTTGGCCTGCCGATCGTCGGGGCGCCGCTCAGGCTGATGAGCGACCGGATTCTTCGCGATGAAGCCGAGCGCCGTGGCGTCGCCGATCTCGGCAGCTATTTCGAGCCGAGCATCGAGCGGCTGGTCGCGCTCAAGCCGGATCTCATCATCGGCGTCTCCATGGCGGACAGCGCCTATCCACTGCTCTCGCAACTGGCACCGACGCTGCTGATCTCGGCGGGGGACTGGAAGACCTTTCTGTCGCGGCTGGCGCAAGCCACCGGCCGCGAACAGAAGGCCGCAGAGTTGCTCGCGGCCTATGACGCCCGCGTGGCGGCGCTGAAGCCCCGCATTCCCGACCAGCGCGTCTCGGTGGTGCGGATTACTTCCTGGGATTTTCAGGTAAATCTCGACGGACCGAACACCTATGGCCCGTTCTTAGTGCTCCGGGATGTCGGCGTGCGGCGGACCGACTATGAGAAAGCGCAGGGCAACGCGACGCTGAAGCGACCCGACTGGGAGGAACTGGTCAACCTCCAGGGGGACGTGCTGCTCTACATCGTTGGCGGCGCAAACAACTCTGATACCAACGGTCGGCACGAGGAAGTGACTGATAATCCGCTCTGGCGCATGCTTCCGGCGGTAAAGTCCGGACGTGTGCACCGGGTCGATGCCGGCACCTGGATGGAGTTCAGCGGAGTTACCTCCGCGCATCGCGTGCTGGATGACATCGAGCGCCTGATCATTGCCAAACCTTGACGCCATCCCGCCGCGCCGCAGCGACCGGCGCGTGCTCGGCCTTGTGTTGCTCATCGCCTTGGTGCCGCCGACGGCATTGTGGGCGCTGTCGGTAGGCAGTTCTCAGATCGCCCCCGGCGTGTGGTTTGAGGCCCTGATGCGGCCGGACGGCTCGCGCGAGCATATCGTGCTGCTGGACGTACGCCTGCCCCGGATGCTGGCCGGACTTCTGGTTGGCGCACAGCTCGCGGTTGCCGGCGCCATCATGCAGGCGGTAACCGCAAATCCGCTGGCGTCCCCGGGCCTGCTTGGCATCAATGCCGGCGCCGCATTCGCTGTCGTGCTGGCTCTCGCCTTCACCAGCATCGACGCCAGCGGCAGTCTAGTCTGGTTCGCATTCGGCGGAGCGAGTGTCGCAGGGCTCTGCGTCTATGCGCTGGGTTCGATCGGCCGCGGCGGTGCGACGCCACTGAAGCTTGCTCTTGCCGGCGCGGTGCTGACCGCTTTCCTGACCTCGGCGACCACCAGCCTGCTGCTGCTGAACCACGGCACGCTGGACAATCTGAGATTTTGGGCGGCTGGCAGCCTCACGGGGCGATCACTGTCGACCGTGATGGAGCTTGCGCCCTATGGGCTTGCGGGGCTGGCATCCGCTCTTGCCGTCGCGCGCCCGATCATGACGCTCAGCCTCGGCGGCGACCTTGCCAGCACGGTCGGCCAGAACGTGGTGCGGTGGCGGTTGATTGCGGGATTGCTGGTGGTGGCGCTGGCGGGTTCCGCCGTGGCCCTCGCCGGACCGGTCGGCTTCGTCGGCCTCGTGGTTCCCCACGCCGCGCGGCTCCTGGTTGGCGCTGACTACCGATGGATCATGGCCTACAGCGCCCCACTCGGCGCGCTGCTGGTGCTTGTCGCCGATACCGGCATCCGCTGGCTCGTCGGCATCGACTTGCCGGTCGGCATCGCCATGGCGCTGCTCGGCGCCCCGGTCTTCATCGCACTCGCGCGCCGACGCAGCGGGATGATGCGATGAACCGCGGGCTGGCACTCCTCGTTCTTCTGGTGGCGATCGTCGCGGCGCTGTCGCTGAGCTGGGGCGATCGCGGGCTTGCGCCGCAAGACATTCTCGCGGCGCTTCAGGGAGATCCGATCGCCGCCACCATCCTCGGCACAGTACGTGCGCCGCGCGTCGCGACCGCGCTGTTGGTGGGCGCCTGCCTCGGCGTGGCCGGCGCCATCACCCAGGCGGTGATGCGCAATCCGCTCGCCGAGCCCGGCCTCCTCGGCATCAACAGCGGTGCGAGCCTCGCCGTCGCGCTGCTGGTGGTCGGAACGGAGGGAGCGATCGGCCACCTCATGCCGCTCGCCGGCTTTGCCGGGGGCGCACTCGCTGCCGCCGCAATCTATGTGTTGGCCTGGCGAGGCGGCACGTCCTCGATCCGACTGATATTGGTCGGCATCGGCATCGGAGCGGCGACAGGCGCGTTGACCTCGCTCCTCACCGTCTTTGGCGACATCCGCGATGTGCAGCGGGCGCTCGCCTGGATGGCGGGCAGCATCTACAACGCCGACTGGACGAATCTCCGATGGCTGGCCGTGTGGTCGCTTCCGGCTCTTGCCACAACGTGGTGGCTTGCCCGCGATCTTGATCTGTCCGCCTTCGACGACGATGTGAGCGGCGCGCTCGGCCTGCCGCTGCAAGCGATGCGCGCAATGCTGATCGCCTTGTGCACCGTGCTCGCCGGGGCGTCGGTGGCGGCGGCAGGGCCGATCAGCTTTATCGGCCTGCTTGCACCCCAGCTGGTGCGCGGCCTGTCCACCCGCCACGCGATCCGGCTGCCGGCCGCTGCGCTCTGCGGAGCACTCCTGCTGGCCGGTGCCGATATGATCGGGCGGCTTGTGCAATTGCCCGCAGGGCTTCTGACGCCGTTGATCGGCGCACCGTTCATCGGGCTCCTGCTGTGGAGGCGAAGGAATGACTGAACCGACATCTCCGATGCCGCTGCAGGCTCACGAGGTCACCATCGGCTATCACGGCCGGGACATTGTGAACCGGCTGTCGATCGGCATCGAGCGCGGCCGGTTCACGGCTCTGCTCGGCCCGAATGGCTGCGGCAAATCCACCTTGCTGCGCGCCCTTGCAGGACTGCTTGCCCCCAAATCCGGAACGATCAGCCTGGAGGGGCAGCCGATCGCGCAACTCTCGCGCAAGCAGCTGGCAATACGACTGAGCTTTCTGCCTCAGATACCGCGTGCGCCGGATGACATCACGGTACGCGATCTGGTGGAACAGGGCCGCTACCCGCATCGCCGGCCGCTCGCCCCGTGGTCGGCAGCCGACCGGGCCGCCTGCATCGAGGCGCTGGAACTAACGCACATGGTGGCGCGGGCAGAGCAGCCGCTCGCCACTCTTTCGGGCGGACAGCGCCAGCGTGCCTGGCTGGCGATGACGCTGGCGCAATCTGCCGACATCCTGCTGCTCGATGAGCCCACCACTTATCTCGACATGGCCCATCAGCTCGAGCTGCTCGCGCTGTTGCGCCGGCTGGTCGACGAGCGGGGCAAGACGATTCTCGCCGTCCTGCACGACATCAACCAGGCCGGGCAATTCGCCGACAAGCTGGCTCTGCTGAGCGAGGGCTCCATCGCTGGCTTGGGGTGCCCCGTCGATGTCATCACCGCCGAGACCATCCGGACGGTGTTCCATGTCGACGGAATGGTGCTGGCCAATCCGATGGCACCATGCCCGCTCTTCTTGCCGAGGACGGCGCTGGCGTGCATCGATACCGCGGATGATGCTACGCGAAGCTTGGTGCCTGCGCCGGAACGGTGAGGGTATGGACGACCTGAGCCCTCGAAGACGCGGAGGTCATGCAGCACGGTCGTGCAGCGAGGAGCAACTCGTCCTGATTCCGAATGGTACCGGCTCTGACTGAAGGATACCCCTCATTTGTCAGGTACGCGGTCTCGTATCGCAGTCCACTTCTAGGCAATTAAGCAAGTTCTCGAATTGGCGTAAAGGTGCCGACGTGCCCCACCTCGCTGATGTCCGTTTTTGGCCGCGCCCGTTGCCAGATCAATGGCCGAGATGGCGGCGCTAAGCGGACGTGTGCTCTTGACACAAGGCAGGCGCTCGGGATGTCCGGTTTTGCTAAATGCGATGAGCAACGCGCGCTATTAGCGCCCCGTCTGGGCTAGAACTGCTTCCGGCAGACGGGCACCCTGAATGGCAATGGCCGAGGCCGCAGCGTTAATGGTGGTGAGCTCGTCCGACGAGAGCACGACGTCGGCTGCGCCCAGATTCTCCTCAAGCCGGTGAAGTTTGGTCGTGCCTGGGATCGGTACTATCCAGGGCCGCTGGGCCATGAGCCATGCGATGGCGATCTGGGCCGGGGTAGCGTGTTTGTCCACCGCGATCCGCTTGAGCAGGTCGACCAGTGCCATGTTCGCCACGCGTGCGTCAGCCGCGAAACGCGGCGACATGGACCGGAAATCCGTGGGCGCGAGTTCTGTCGATGCATCAATCTTGCCGGTCAGAAAACCGGCGCCGAGCGGACTGAAGGGCACAAAGCCAATGCCGAGCTCCTCACACAGAGCCAGTGCGCCGCTGGTTTCGACGTCTCGCGTCCAGAGCGAATACTCGTTCTGAAGCGCAGTGACCGGCTGCACCGCATGGGCGCGGCGGAGCGAGTCGAGGCTCGGTTCCGAAAGACCGAAATGCCTCACCTTGCCCGCGTCGATCAGCTCTTTTACGGCACCGGCCACATCTTCCATCGGCACCGCCGGATCGACCCGGTGCTGATAGAGCAGATCAATGCGGTCGGTGCGCAGGCGCTTTAACATCGCCTCGACAACGGCATGGATATGGTCTGGCCGGCTGTTCAATCCGCCGGTGCGCGCGCCCGTCTTGAGGTCTATGTCGAAGCCGAATTTGGTAGCGATCACGACCTGGTCCCGAAAGGGCTCGACGGCCTCGCCAAGGAGCGCTTCATTGGCGAAAGGTCCATAGGCTTCGGCCGTATCAAACAGCGTCACCCCGCGCTCAAACGCGGCGCGCAGCAGCTGGATAGCATCCGCATGGGGCGTCGGTTCGCCGTAAGCTGCGGAGAGGCCCATGCAGCCATATCCCAACGCGGAAACTTCAAGGCCCGCCTTGCCAAGTGTGCGCATCTTCATCGGGTTTCTCCCTGTCATGGACGCTCGATGCCGCCGATCCAGGCGGTCACTTCTGCAAGCGTCCGGCGTTCCTGGTCAGCTTCCATCGCAAGCGGTTCAATAAGTTCCGAGCGCGGCGCATGGCTTGCCAGAACCGAAATGCTGCTGCCGAGGCCATAGCCACCGTGGGTGATGAATGGCCGCAGCGTCTTGCCGGCCCAGTCGTGCGACGATAGGAATGACCGGATCACCGGCGGCGCCGTCGTTCCCCAGATCGGAAAGCCCAGGAACACCGTTCGATAGGTGGCGAAATCGGGGACAGCAGCTTTTAGCGATGGCTCGATGCCGGCATCTCGCTCGCGCTGCGCCTGCTCGACCGTCTCCTCATAGTCCTCGGGATATGGCTTTGACGGCTCAATCTCGAAAAGATCGGTGCCGAGCGCCCGCTGTACCTGCCGCGCAATGACGCGGGTGTTTCCCGTGCGCGAGAAATAAGCCACCAGGATATCGGAGCGTGGACCCGGGGCGATCGCTGAGGTGGCCGCAACCGACGCTGCGACGCCGGCTGCGTAGGGCAACACGACCGACGCCGTCAACACTATCCTGCGGGAGAGATCGAACGCGATCGACACAATGCGCCTCCATTATCTGCGGCCCCTATGGGCGTGGAGATATTCATGAAGCTGTATCTAGCGATTGCGGCCGTCCATGATTAGAAGCCATAATACGAATGGTCTCATAAGGCTTGCTAATCAATGTCCGCGCCGAACTTCAACGACCTTGCCGCTTTCGCCATGGTGGCGAGAGAACGCAGTTTCACCAAGGCCGGCGCCAAGCTCGGGGTTTCGCAGTCGGCGCTCAGCCAGACGATCAAGGCTCTCGAAGAACGGCTTGATCTGCGGCTGTTGACCCGGACCACACGCAGCGTTGCGCCGACGGAAGCCGGTATCAGGCTCTTGGCCACCGTTGGTCCGCGCTTCGAGGAAATCGAGGCGGAGATTGCGGCTTTGGGAGATTTGCGGGGCAAGCCCGCCGGCACGGTCCGCATCACGGCCGGAGAGCATCCGGCCATCTCCATCCTGCAGCCAGCCTTACGCCGCTTCCTGCCGGATCATCCCGACATCAAGGTGGAGATCATCATCGACTATGGCCTCGTCGACATTGTCGCCGAAGGCTATGACGCCGGTGTGCGCCTCGGCGAGCAGGTCGCCAAGGACATGATCGCGGTGCGGATCGGCCCCGAGATGCGCATGGCTGTCGTCAGCTCCCCCGCTTATTTCGAGCGATACGGGGTTCCCAAAACCCCGCAGGATTTAACGTCGCATAATTGCATCGCCACGCGCTTCCCGACCCATGGCGGACTGTTCGCGTGGGGGCTGGAGAAGGATGGACGCGAGGTCAAGGTTCGCTCCGACGGCCAGTTGGTCTTCAACAACCTGACCATGCGGCTGGCATCGGCGCTGGACGGGTTGGGGCTTGCCTACATGCCCGAGGACCATGCGCTGCCCTACATCAGCGACGGCAGGCTTATGCGGGTGCTGGAGGACTGGTGTGCGCCCTTTCCCGGTTATCACCTTTATTACCCAAGCCGGCGCCATTCCTCCCCGGCCCTCTCTCTGTTGATCGACACTTTGCGGTATCGCAGCTGACGAGACGTCAAAGCTCGGCAGGGCGTTCTTTCGCGGGACCGGCACGGGTCCATCTGGCCTCCAACGACTGAACCAGCCTCACGCCGTAATAGGTCGCCGATATCACGAGGCCCGCGATCGCTCCGCAATGCACGAAGAAGCCGACTACAGCTTCCTCGAAATCCCACCAGTCCAGCGTCATCTGCATTGAGAGCTTGGCACCCAGCCCGAGCTCCAACCAGCTCCGGATGCCATAGAGCGCGATCGCGGCGGTGATCGTCCGTAACGCAAGCGCTCGCGCGGCGTTTGGCATGCGGATGCCGAGAGCATTCCGCGCTACCCCCATGAGCATCGGCCAACGCAAGCCGAGATGGATCGCGACGATGATCAGAGCCCAATAGGCGGCGAGTGTGTGAACCTGTCGCGCCGTGAAACCACCCCAGGGCGGAAGGACCTCCGATAGCGTTTCGGAGATCAGCACGCTGGTGGCGAGCAGCACGAGCATTGCGGACAGAAGCGCCAACGTGACCCCGACATTGAACAGGCTTCGCGGTTCGCGCCTTGTTCGCGGGACCGAGGCATACCAACGCCGATTGAAGACATTGTGCGCGATGAGCAGCGCGAACATCACGGTGCCCGCCGCCTCGTGAACGCCGTTGCCCAACCACCAATAAGCAAGACAGAGCAGTAGCAATCCAGCAGCGACGCTGTCGAGCCAGAGACGGGAAAGCATCAGATTGCTCATGTCACGCTACCCTCGCGCTATTCGACCGGCGTGCCGTCGAATGAGGGAATGCGATTGCCGGTGAACAGATAGTCGTTCGATGCCTGGCTCTGGTGGCAGGACTGGCAGCGCGCCGTGTTCTCGTTGGTGTTGATGGTCTGATCCGGCCAGAACCACTGGAACTGCCAGTCAGCGGTGCGGCGACGTTCGTCATAATCCGCGCCCCAGCCCTCGCCCTTTTCCATCACGAAGTAGCGGTAGACTTTCCCCTCGCGATAATCGACCAACACGAAGTGCGTGCCGGCCGGGATAGGCTGGCCATCCTTAACCGCTTCGATCGCGGCAGGGGTCGTCATGATGTGCTCGGTGACGTTGCCACGACGAACCGTCGTGTAGTGGGTGAGCTTGCTGATTTCCGGGAACGTCACCCGTGTCGCTTCGGCATGGACCTGCCAGCCGATGGCAAGCAAAGCGGCGACAGACAGTATCGCGATGGCGATAGGGCGCCTGGAGGCATTCATTGGATGCCCGTCCTATCGTTGATATTGCTCGTCCGAGACATGCTCCATCCACTCGACCGTCTTGCCGTCGAGCGTTTCGGAAATGGCGATATGCGTCATCCCGTTTGTTGGCGACGCACCATGCCAATGCTTGACGTTCGGCGGAATCCAGACCGTGTCGCCCGGCCGTATTTCCTGTGCCGGTCCGTCCCATTGCTGGACGAGGCCTACCCCCATGGTGACGATCAGGGTCTGACCGAGCGGGTGCGTATGCCAGGCGGTTCGCGCGCCGGGCGCGAAGCTGACAGTTCCACCTCCGACCCGGGCCGGCGGGGTGCCCTGAAAGCGACCGCTGACATGCACCGTTCCGGTGAAATTCGCGGGCGCCCCCGTGGTTGCAGGTTGGGAGCCGGCTTGGGTAACCGCAACGTCTGCAGCCAAGGCGCCAGGAGCCGACGCGAGGAGCGCGCCGAGCACGGGCAGCAGGCGCGAAACAACCAGCCCGCGCCCCAGTGTTCTGAGAATTGTCGTCATGGCTGCTTGAACACCTCGCGTGCGACGCCGACCGCCGTGACCGCATTGGGCCAGCCGGAGTAAAAGGCCAGTTGCGTGATGACTTCGATGAGTTCGGGCTCAGTCACCCCGTTCTTCTTCGCCAGCGCCAAATGGGAGCGCAATTGATCGGGGCGGTTCATCGCAATCAGCGCACTGACCGTGATGAGGCTGCGGTCCCGCTTGGACAGGCCCGGACGCTCCCAGATGTCGCCGAACAGAACCTCGTCGGTCAGTTCGGCCATCTTCGGCGCGATGTCGCCCATGAGCTGCTGCGCCCGGGAGGGCTGTGCCGTTGCCGCCGGGTTCGGAGCGGCGGGTGCCTGCTCCTGCGCATGAGAAGGGGCCGTGAGCGTGCCCAGCAGCAAAGGCAGTGCGGCGAGTCGTGCGATGAGGTTCATGGGGATCATTCCGATGCTGCGGAGGTCGTTGCGAGGGTTCGCTTGAAGAACGGCGTGAGCTGACCCATCGCGGCATCCACATATTTGGGAACCCAATAGGTTTCGATGTGCGTTGCGCCGTCGATCTTGAACAGCGCCTTGTCCGTGGTCCCGGTCGCCTTCGCGAACGCATCTTCAGTCATGTAAAGGCTGTCTGCGTTGCTGCCGGCGATCATGAGCAACGGCTTGTCGATCAGTTCGATCTGATCGGTTGCATCCCATCGCATCAGGTCGATCAAGCTGCTCGTGGTATATTTGAAGGTTGAGCCCGGATGGGCGTGCGTCTTCCAATAATATTCGTAGCCCTGCCGATAGAGGGCGAAAGGCAGCTTGGCGATCTGCTCGTCTGTCAGGTTTGCGTCACCCGAATATTTCACCTCTCCACCCGCCGCTTGCTGAGCGCGGGCGGCTGAAGCCTGTTGCAGGCGTTCCTGGATGCTCTCGATCTGGGAGTCGACGTAGCCGTTGCGACGAACACGTCCGGAGTTGAACATGCTGATCGTGGCCACCGACCTGAAGCGCTTGTCCGTGGTCGCTGCCGCCAGCGAATATCCGCCGCCGCCGCAAATGCCGAGCAGGCCCATATGCGCAGCATCAGCACCGGGATAGCGGGATATGAAATCCGCCATGCCGAGAATGTCATCGATGCGATTTGCCGGCTTGTCGACGCTGCGCGGCTGGCCGCCACTCGCGCCCTGATAGGCGGCATCAGCGGTGATCGTGATGTAGCCCTGGTCTGCCAGGCGCTGGGCATAGAGGCCCGCAACCTGCTCCTTCACGCCGCCATTCGGGTGAGCCACCACGATGGTGGGATAGCGCTGGCTCGGATCGTAGCCGGCCGGCGTATAAACATTGGCCGCGATATCCAGGCCGTTCAGCTTGTAGGTGACGGGGTGGATGTTGACCTTGCCCGGCTCGTTTGAGGTGATCGCACCGTCATAGACGAGGGTGAAGGGGTTTTGCTTGTAATCGGCGGCCTCGGCCATTCCCGCCGAGAACCCGGTCATCGCGGCCACAATCGTGGCCTTCATCGCAGCGTGTTTCATCGTAATCTTCTTTCAGATCGAAGGCTTGAGAGTGCTGGTCTGCATTACACCCAGCGCCGTCAGTCGAGCTTGTTGTCGTCCAGGAACTTCGAGACCTGATCGGCGATCTCGATGTTGTTCAGGTCCGAGAACGGGAAATGGGTGTTGCCGTGGATGCCGATCTCCGGCAGATGCACCAGGGTCACGTCGCCGCCATGCTTGTTGACGGTGTCCCGCCAGAGCCGGGCCATTTCGAGCCGGCCGCGCCACGCGTCCTGCGTGGGAATATCGGAAGGTTTTGCCGGGATGCTGTCGCCGTAGAAGATGATGATTGGAATCCGGGTCAGTGCCATGAAGTCAGTCATTGGCACGGGAGCGCCCGCTATGGTGTCGAAGCTCGTCACGATCGGGCTGGGCACCTCGGCTTCGGGAAACACGAAGCTGCTGCCGGGCTCGAAGGCCACGATCCCCTTTACGTCAGGGTTCTTGATGGCGGCCAGCCAGCCGGGACCGCCCGCCTGAGAGTGGGTAAACAGGATGCCGGGCCCGATCTTGTCGAACAGCGCCGAGACGCCATCCGAAACGACATTGATGTCGAACGGCCCGGTGTTGGGCGTCATCTGCCGGAAATACTGGTTCAACGTCTCCGCGCCGCGATCGAACTGCACCCCGTCGAAATATTTGGGCCACACGCCAACCCGGAACTGCCCGAACCAGAACTGCTCGTCCGGCGTCGGCTTCAGCGTCGCTTCAACGGTGCTGCGCCCGGCGTTACCGCGACGGGGTTGGTCAACGACATAGGTGGAGAAGCCGCGCCGCAGGAAGATGTTCTGAAAACCTTCACGCCCATCCGGCGTGGTTTCCCACGTCTTCGAGAACTGGCCGGCCCCGTGCCACATTACGATGGGATAGCGATGGGGCGTCGGCGGGATCTGATAGAACGCATAGAGGTGGTCGCCGTGGAAGGTCTGCCCGTCCGGCGTGAGTGGCTTCTTGGGATCGAACGAACCCGGCGCGGTGAGGACGGTTCCGCCGACGGTGAAGCTGCCTTGCTCCTGGATGACGAGCGGGGGCTGCTTCTGGGCGTCCTGTGCCATCGCGCCCGCCGCCCATAGAATGGCAGCTGTGGCGATGAGCGGCGCGTTCAAATACTTTTGTAAATTCAAAGTCGTGAACCCCGTACGATCCTATCGTTACGGAAGACTCTAAACCGGCTGCCATTATGAGATTAGCCAGCTAGGACCGATAGGACCTAGTAGACTGACTTATCAATCCAATCGTTCTGACCCACCTTGCTCTCTAAGCAGCAGGGATGGGTGGGAAAGTTCTCTTTCGGCCGCGCGGCATAGTTCGGCTTCTGGCGCAATGGTGCCGACGTGCCCCACCTCGCTAATGTCCCTTTTGGGCCGTGGCCGTTACCAGATCAATGGCCGAGAACGGGGCGCAAAACGGACGTCGCCGAGAGGCGGCGAGGGGCAGGTATGGGGCAGCATGCATCATAGGGCTATAGCGAACACATAGTTCTGTTCTTGGTCGCTCGCGGCCCGCCAAACACCGCCGATTGCCGCACGGACGACCAACCGGAATTGGAATAACACGCAGGTCTGCACGTAAGGGCGGGAATCGCCCTGTCAGTCGTTCAATCGATCCGCGCGACACGCCGAAACCGGCCGTTCACACCGTTCGCCGCATTCCTGTTTCCCCATGTCCAATCGGCAATTTAAGAAACTCAAATCGGGAACAGGTTTTGGGAAAGCGTGACCTGGCCGGGACGCGCGGCGTATCTCGTAACGGCGTTGGCCCGCCGGGGCTTCCCAATCGGTAAATGCTTACTGACTACCCCGCGAGCAGCGATCGGATGTGTTCGGCTACGTCGGGATCGACCGGATCGTAGACGATCATGCCGAGGTCGGGGCGGCCATCGACCGCGAAGCCGGAATATTCCAGCTCGATCGCGCCCAGCACGGGGTGGCGCAGCCGCTTGGTGCCTTCGCCGTGGAAGCACACGTCGTTGTCGGCCCAAAGCGCCGCGAACTCGGGACTTATCGCGCACATCTCGGCGACAAGCTGGCCGACTTCGGAGACGGCACCGGCCCGCTTCGTGGTCATTGCGAAAGACGAGCCGCAGGATGTTGCGCTCCTTCAGCGGCAACGCCCCCGTAATCCGTCAGCACGAGCGCCGCCGCCCCGTTCCACGCCACCACTTCCCAGGTCGCCGTTTTGACGATGGCTGGGCTGGCGAGCATCCGGTCGAGCAGGCGTTGCAGACGGGCGTGCCTCTGTCCGTCGCCCTGTAGCGGACCTCCGGCGGACGGCCGAGCGCGAGCATGAACAAATGCTCGCGCTTGGCCTCGGTCAACATCAGGCCGCCGGCGATGCGATTCAGTACGTCGGGCGACGGCGCTCCGCCCTGCCCCTGTTCAAGCCAGGTGTACCAGGTTGGGCTGATGTTGGCGCGCTGAGCGACCTCCTCACGGCGAAGACCAGGGGTGCGGCGCCGCTTAACCGGGAATCCGAATGCGCCGGGATCGAGCCGTGTGCGGCGATCACTGAGGTACAGGCCAAGAGGATTGTCTGGGGTAGTCGCCATCGTCAGCCTGTTAGTCATTATAATAGGAACAGATCACTACTTTTACGGGATAATTTACGCATCAACATGACGTGCATCTGCAATGGAGAGTGTTTAGATGCGCGTGTTCCTGACCGGTGCGACCGGATTCATCGGCTCCCACATCATTCCCGAGCTGCTCGCGGCCGGCCACCAGGTGCTGAGCTTGACCCGTTCAGATGCCGGCGCTGAGGCACTGGCTAAGGCTGGGGCTGAGCCGCATCGCGGCGACATCGACGATTTCGAGAGCCTGATGCGGGGCGCGGCATCTTCCGACGGCGTGATCCATACGGCTTTCGACCATAACTTCGCGAACTTCGTCGCGAACTGCCAGAAGGACGCCCGCGCGATCGAGGCGCTGGGCACCGGGCTAGAAGGCACCACCGAGCCGCTCATCATCACGTCCAGCACCGCCATGGGATCGGCCAAGCCGGGTGAGCAAGCGTCGGAGGACGTTTTCGCCGCACAGAGCCCCAATCCGGGTGTCGCGTCCGAGCTGGCGGGTCAGGCACTCGCCGAGCGCGGCATCCATGTCATCGCACTGCGCAACTCGCAAATCCACGACACGCGCAAACAGGGTCTGGTCAGCGACGTGATCGAGCTTGCCCGTAAGAAGGGTGTCTCAGCCTATGTCGGCGAGGGCGCCAACAATTGGTCGGCCGCGCACGTCTCCGACACTGCCCACCTGTACCGGCTGGCGCTGGAGCGGAACGAGGCCGGCGCGCGCTATCACGGCACGGCTGAGGGGGCGATCAGCTTCCGCGAGATCGCCGAGACGATCGGGGAGACCTTTGGCCTGCCTGTAAAGTCGGTGAGCGCGGACGAAGCCGGCGCGCATTTCGGTTGGCTCGCGGCATTCGCGTCCAAGGACATGTCGGCGTCCGACACGCTGACGTGCGAGCGGCTGGGCTGGAACCCCGCAGGGCCGACGCTGCTCGCCGACATTCGCGCCACGAAGATCGAGGCCTGAGTCATGGCCGAGCGCCGGATCGAGCGCGTCCGTCACGACACGCGACGCCGCATGCTGAGGGTCGATACCGTCGTGAGGCTGACCCCGCACATGGTGCGGATCGGCTTTACGTCGGATGATCTCGCCGGCTTCACCAGTCTGTCGTTCGACGACCACATCAAGCTGTTCTTCCCGGCCGAAGATGGCGGCGCGGACCAGATGCGCGACTACACGCCACGCCGCTTCGACGTGGGCGCTTGCCGCCCGTCCCGGTGATCGGCTGGAGATTGGTGGACCGCGCGGTTCTGCGATCATCCCGGCCGACTTCGACTGGTACTGGCTGGTGGGCGACGAGACGCGTTGCCGGCGATTGGACGCTGGGTGGAGGAAGCACCGTCAGGGCCGAACAGCTCGTCGAGCACCTCTGCGAAGTGGGCTTCGATGACACGCAGTTCGGCTTCCGTTATCGGCAGCACCTCGGGTCCGTCATCGGTTACGTGGATTCCAGCACGCGCGGATTCGATGGGGTGCGGATTATTAGAAGTCCGTGCCTTCTCTCTCGCGTAGGCGTAAAGGTCCACCGGCAATGTGCCGGCAGTGGCGCGAGCGCAGGGTTTACGGTGTGGGAGCTTTCGGCATCTCGTCAGTCCGGATGGCTCACTGGGCTTACGGAATGGCCGTTATGCACGCTGCGGCTTTCGATGTTTGCAGAACGAATGAGCGGTGGCAGCTCAGTTAGCCTAGC
Organism: Ancylobacter pratisalsi; assembly: GCF_010669125.1. Lineage (NCBI taxonomy): Bacteria > Pseudomonadati > Pseudomonadota > Alphaproteobacteria > Hyphomicrobiales > Xanthobacteraceae > Ancylobacter > Ancylobacter pratisalsi. The sequence goes on along the minus strand of NZ_CP048630.1, from coordinate 2,997,849 downwards.
CGACCATTCTCCGCTGTCGAGCATGTCGACTTTACTTCGGATGGCCTCGATTGCGGCCAGCGCGCAGTTCTGGCGTATTGCTACTTGATCACCTCAGCCTCGGAAGTAGCCGGCCTGTATCATGCACGACAAAGACCTGCCCTTGAACCGAGCGGATTTCGGGAATAGTTCTTCGAGGTAAGGCAATCAACTTGTAAAGTGGGCATCTAGGTTCAAGTTAAAACTTGTGATAGGTCAGATCATACCGGAATGATCTACGCGAGGAAGCCTAGACTATAACGGCATTCCAGGTTTCTAGGCATGCTTGGACGGAGCATCTTGCCGATTGAGCCTGGCTCCAGCTTCTTCGACCAAATCCGCCAGCCGGCAGAGATGGTCGGCCACAAACGCGCGTGTCGGCCCGTCGATGAGGCGGCCTTCTTCGTCGAACTTGCTCCCTGCCTGACCAATCATCACCTCGGCTCCGTTCAGCAGGCGCGCGTCCATGTACACGAAGATCTGCCGCAGGTGATAATTAGCCAGTGCCGCGCCGAGCGCGCCGTTGCTCGCCCCCATAATGGCGATCGGCTTGTGAAGGAAGGGCTGTTCGGGACGGCGCGACGCCCAGTCAATGGCGTTCTTTAGCATACCCGGCACCGAGCGGTTGTACTCCGGAGAAGCGATCAGCAGCGCGTCGGCGGCACGAATGGTCTCGCGAAACTGCACCGCCGGCTCGGGATAGCCGTGCAGTCGCACATCCTCATTATAGGGTGGAATGTCTGAGTAGTCATAGATGTCGATTGCCATTCCCACCGGCGCCAATTCCCGGCAGGCGCGCAACAGCGCCGTATTGTAAGACCCCTTCCGGGCACTGCCGGAAAGTGCCATCACCCGCATCGCGCAGTGCGCCGCCGTCATGGGGTCGCCGCCTGCCGACCCGGCTCGTCCGCGAGGGAGAATGTCGTCTTGTCGCCCGTCAGGACGCCGTCGCGTATGACGATACAGGCTGGCGGCAGTTCCTGCACGATCTCGATCCCGCGCCTGGCGAGTTCGTGGAGGAATGCGTCGAGCGTGTCCAGCATCGGCGCGATGAAGCGATCATGCAGGACGAGGAGCGTCCAGTCGGTATCGTCCAGTTCCCCGATCCCCTTGGCGAGCCAGGGACGGTGCGGGGCGATCCAGTCGCCGGGGGCACTGGTCCAAGTCACCACGCTGTAGCGGTTGCTCTCGAGATAGCTGAGCGCGTCGGTGCTCAGCAGATGCCGGCCGACCGCTCCACCGCCGTTGGGGCGGAAGAAGCGGCTTGGATGCGACAGCTCGCCGATGAGGCGTTGGGTCTCGCCGATCTCGCGCTCCACGCGCGCGAGCCCACCATCCTCGCCGAGCGGCTTGGTATGGGTCAGCGTATGGTTGCCAATCCAGTGGCCTTCCGCATGAGCGCGGCGAGCGAGTTCGATGCCGCCAGGCTCTTGCAGGCGCTGGCCGACGACGAAGAAGGTCGCCTTGATCGAGCGCTCGGCAAGGAAGTCGAGAAGCAGTTCGGTCGCGCCGGGCCAGGGGCCATTGTCGAAGGTAAATGTGAGCCGTTTCATGGTCAGGCATCCTCGGGCAGAGAGGAGCGGCGGTTCAGCCATGGCCGTCCGTCGCCAGATCTTTCAAAGCGATCCGCAGCAGATTGCCAGTCTTGGTGTAGTGCTCGACAAGCAGGCCCACCGCACGGTCGGCGTCGCGTGCCAGCACCGCCTCGGCGATCTCCTCGTGCTCATTGCGCACGTCGCGTGTGGTTGCGTGGTTGAGCCGCGAGAGGTGCCGGTAGCGATTGTTCTCATCGTAGAACTGCTTGGAGAGGCGCAGCAGCAGGCTGGAGCCGCAGGCGGCCAGCAGGCTCATGTGGAAGGCCCTGTGGTGCCGCTCCCACTCAACCTCGTTGCCTTCGATGCGGCCGACGCCCGACAGGCGGAAGCGGGCAAGGACGACGCCCTCCTCCCATTTGCGCCCGCCGCGACTGATGGCGAGCCGCAGGGCGCGCTCTTCGATCATACAGCGGACCGCGAGCAGGTCCTCGAACTCGTCGGCGCTGACCTCGGCGACGCGGAATCCCTTCTGGTCCTCGCGCACCACCAATCCATCTGCGGCGAGGAAGCTCAGCGCCTCGCGCACCGGCGTGGCGCCGACGTCATATTCTTCCCGCAGCTGCTCGATCTTCAGCTTGACGCCGGGCTTCAGCTTGCCGCTGACGACGTCGCCATGGATGCGCGCATAGGTCTCGCTCGTGCGCGAGCGGAATTCCTGGCCGCCTTCCTCGTCCGCGGGATGGAGGTCGGTGGTGATCATGCGATCGCCCGCTCCCGGGCCTCGACTTCCGCCGCGATCGGGTTGCTGAGCGTGCCGATGCCATCAACCTCCACCTCGACGACGTCGCCTGGCCGCATCCACACCGGCGGCTTGCGGGCATGGCCGACGCCGTTCGGCGTGCCGGTGGCGATCAGGTCGCCGGGTTCCAGCGTCATGATCTCGGAGAGGATGGCGATGGTGCGGTAGACGCTGAAGATCATGTAGTCGGTGTTTGAGTCCTGCATCACCTGGCCGTTGAGCCGGGTGCGGATGCCGAGGCCCTTGGCATTGTCCGGCACCTCGTCGGCGGTCACGATCCACGGGCCGAGCGCGCCGGTACCGTCGAAATTCTTGCCGGCGGTCCACTGGTTGGTCCGCCGCTGATAGTCGCGGACGCTGCCGTCGTTGAACACCGTGTAGCCGAAGATGACCGACTTCGCCTCGCTTTCCGGGACGTGGCGGCAGCGCTCGCCGATCACGATGGTCAGCTCGGCCTCGTAGTCGAGATGGCTGGAGCAGGACGGCACGATCATCGGATCGCCCGGCCCGATCAGCGAGGTGGTCGCCCGCAGGAACATGGACGGATAGTCCGGCAGGTCGTGCCCGCCCTCCTTGGCGTGCTCGGCATAGTTCAGCCCGAGGCACACGAACTTGCCGGGATTGGAGAGCGGCGACAGCAACCGGCACCGCGCCAGCGGGACGCGCTCCGCGGCCTGGGCGCAGGCCGCCTCCACCTTGCTGCTGACGTCGGCGCCCGCCCGGATCAGCTCCAGCATCGTCGCCGGCGCGCCCGGCACGTTCGCGGCGACATCGACCACCTCCGACCCGATCACGACGCCGAGGCGGGGTCCGCCATTATTCTCGTAGCTGACATAGCGCATGGGATTTTCCGAAGCGTGAACAGGAGGACATAAACTCGATAAGAACAATCGATATCGCTGCATCCTAAAAAAATCAACCGTTCGATAAAATATCGATATTTGTTGACGGGCTTTCCGAAGCGGCGCTAAGCTTCTGCCAATCGCGCCGTCGAGCGCACGCATCCGATCCCCCGACGCCAACATGAAAGGGGGACGCGGTGCCAATGAAGAGGAAGGGAGGATTATGCTCAGGACAGCATTCGCCGGGCTTTTCTCGGTCCTGACCGCCATCGGCGCCGCGCAGGCCGCGGATACGATCACCGTCGGCATGGCGAGCGGCGTCAATCAGGTCACGGCGCTCGTCGCCTCGGAGAAGGGGTTCTTCAAGGACGAGGGCCTCGACGTCGTGGTTAAGCCGGTCGAGCGGGGGAATCTCGCGGTCGAGGCCCTCGTCGCCGGCTCGATGCAGTTCGCCGAGGTCGCCGACGCAACGTTCCTTGCGGCCGTTGACAAGGGGATTCCGCTGGTCGCCCTAGGTGCCGCCTCGCGCGGCTTCACCGGCAAGATCGTCGCTTCCCCGAGCCTCGGCGGCGTCAAATCGCTGACCGACCTCAAGGGCAAGCGCATTGGCATCCAGGTCGGCACCGGCGTGCACAACGTCTTCCTGCGTCTCATCAGCAAAGAAGGGATGAAGGAGAGCGACTTCAGAATCTCCAATGTCCGGGTAACGGATATGCCGACCGCCATGGCGTCTTCCGGGACGTTCGACGCGGTGCTCGGCTGGGACCCGATGATGCAGCGCATCGTCCAGGCAGGCTACGGCAAGGAGGTGATCAGCGCCGCCGAGATCCAGAAGATGGCCGGCATCACCTATCCGCTCCTCCTGGTCGCTAAGCGCGACTACATCCAGGACGATCCACAGACGGTCCAGCATTTCGTCAACGCCTATTCGCGCGCCCATCAGTGGATCCGGCAGAACCCGGACGGGGCGCTGGACATCTATCTCGATGCCATCACGCGCATGGGCGCGCCGATGGACAAGGAGATCGTGCGTACCATGATGTTCGAGGTCGATAAGTTCGGCGGGGTGCGCTTCATCGACAGCGACTGGTCCGAGCTCTCCGGTAGCGCCGAGTTCCTGACCAAGAACGGCGTGCTCTCCAAGGTGCCGGACCTCAAGTCGATCACCGACCCGTCCTATGCCGCTGCCGCGGACGCGGCGTTCAAGTGATTTTGCCGGCCCGAGGAGACTCACACATGACCGCTATCGATCCGGACAGAGATCTGGTGTCCGGGCCGGGGCCTGGCGCCGAGGCGATCAAGATCGGCGGAGGCTTCCGCGCCAGCCTTATCAGCCTCGCCTATCTCGCCATTCCCATCGTCATCATCCTGCTGCTCTGGGAACTGGTGGCGCGGCTGAGCGGCATGCCGGCGGCCCTGCTGCCCCCGATCAGCGCCATCTTTGCGGCGCTGGTGCGGCTCACGGCGCAGGGCCTGCTCTTGCATGACATCCTCGCCTCGCTCGCTCGACTGTTCGTCAGCGTGGCGATCGGCTCGGTGGCCGGCACCATCATCGGCGTGCTGATGGGCTACTTCCCGATCTGGGAAAAGGCCCTGTCGGGGCCTCTGAACTTCCTGCTGGCGATCCCCGGCACAGCGATGTTCCCGCTGTCGATGATCTGGTTCGGTCTCACCGAAATGGCGATCATCAGCATCCTGATCTACGAGGTTGCGCTCACCGTCACGCTCAACACCTGGGCGGGGGTGAAGGCGGTGGACAATTCGCTGATCCGCGCCGGACGCGCCTTCGGCGCCTGCGGGCCGGCGCTGTTCTGGCGGGTGCTGATCCCCGCAGCGCTCCCCTCCATCATTACAGGCTACCGGCAGGCCTTCTCGCGCTGCTGGCGTATCCTGATTGTCGCTGAAATGCTGGTCTCGGTCGGGGCTGGTCTCGGCTACCGCATCTACTGGGGCCGCGAGTACTTCAATTCGGACGTCGTCTATGGCGGCCTTCTGGTAGTTGGCATCATCGGCCTGCTCATCGAACGGGTCCTGCTCAGGAGCCTCGAGGTGGCGACGATCGAGCGCTGGGGCACGGTGCGGGAGTAGGAACGATGGGCGAGCTTTGTATCGAGAATCTCCAGAAGACCTATTCCGTCAAGGACGGCTGGAACCGTACCAAGGAGCTTTCCGTCTTCCGTGACATCTCCTTCACGGTGCGCGACGGCGAGTTCGTCAGCGTCATCGGCACCTCGGGCTGCGGGAAGTCGACGCTGCTGAGCATCGCCGGCGGTCTCGCCCAGCCCTCCGGCGGGCGCATCCTCGTCGACGGCAGGGCGATCAGCGGCCCCGGCCTCGACCGCGGCATCGTCTTCCAGGAATTCGCGCTGTTCCCCTGGCTCACCGTGCTCGGCAACGTCGCCTTCGGGCTGCGCTCGAAGGGCTTGCCGCGCAGGCAGCGCGAGGAGATCGCCGCGCGCTACGTCAAGCTGGTCGGCCTCTCCGGCTTCGAGCACTACCATCCCAACCGACTCTCGGGCGGCATGCGCCAGCGCGTGGCGCTGGCCCGTGCGCTGGCCATCGAGCCCGCGGCGCTGCTGATGGACGAGCCTTTCGGCGCGCTCGACGCGCAGACCCGCGAGGCGATGCAGAACGCGCTCAGCGACATCTGGGCCAAGACCCGCAACACCATCCTGTTCATCACGCACGACATCCGCGAGGCGATCTATCTCTCGGACCGCGTGATGGTGCTGGCGGGGCGGCCGGCCTCGGTGACCTTCGAGCTGGAAGTGAACCTGCCGCGCCCGCGCAGCCGCTTTGATCCGCTGTTCCAGACCTTCGAATCCCAGCTCGAGGCCGCCATCGGTCACAAGCCGATGATGGCGGCCGAATAATTCCCGCCGCCGCACATCGCAGGTGCGGCTCGCCCTCCGCAGGGATGCAGCCATGGCCATACCGCAGACGAACTTCTCACCCGCCTTCAACACCACCCGCGCCAGTCATGTCGTGCTGACCACCCGCGACCTGCCGCACAGCCGCGACTTCTACACGGAGGTGATCGGCCTCGTCGTCACCGACGAAACTCCGTTCGAGATCCATCTGCGCGGTCTCGAAGAAAGCGGCCACCACAGCCTTGTGCTGCGCAATACCGGGGACCCACCCGCTTGCGAACGCATCGGCTTCCGCGTGTTCCAGGACGAGGACCTCGATCGGGCGAAGGACTATTTCGATCGGCGGGGCATCGCGGCGCGCTGGGCCGAGCGTCCCTACCAGCTGCGCACGCTGGAGGTGAACGATCCCTCAGGCATTCCGCTGGAGTTCTGCTTCGGCATGCCGACCCAGCCGCGCCTGCACGACAAGCCGCATCTGCACCGCGGCGCGGCGGCGCTGCGCTACGATCACGTCCAGTGCCTGGTGCCCGACGTCGCCGCGACCGGCCGCTTCTACACCGATATCGGCTTCCGCATCTCCGACTACTTCGTCGACAAGGAAACTGACGAGGAACCGCAGGGCCTGTTCCTCTACCGCAAGAACAACCCGCACGACATCGTCTTCCTGATGCGTCCCGGCCCGCAGCTGCACCATTTCGCCTTCGTCGTCGCCGACGTGCAGAGCCTGTTCCGCGCGCTCGATACGGCCGGCGGCATCGGCTTTTCGCGCAACCTCGAACGCGGGCCCGGCCGCCACGGGCAGGGTCACGCCTTCTACGTCTATTTCCGCGATCCTGACGGTCACCGCGTCGAGATTCTGCCGCCGCCGATCCAGATCCTCGATTTCGAAGACGGGCCGGTGCGCTGGCACAGCAACAATCGCTTCACTTGGGACCTGCCGCCGCCGCGCAGATGGCTGCACGAAGCGACGTCCTTCGCGGGAGCGCCTCTCACCGCTCCAGCGCTAGAGCCGAACCTGTTCTCGCTCGAAGACTACCTCGCCCGGCGTTGAGCCGGTCCCCGCATGGATGCCCGCAATGTCGGAACTCTTCCTCTCACTTCCCGACCTGTCGGCACTGACGCCCGAGCAGCAGCGCGTGGCGGAAGCCGTAGCGGCCGGCCCACGCGGCGAGGTGCGCGGACCGGTGCGGCTGTGGCTGCACAGCCCGGAACTCGCGGATCGCGCCCAGAAGCTGGGCGAATTCTTCCGGCTGGGAACCACCCTGCCGCAACGGCTGTGTGAACTCGCTATCCTCGTCACAGCCCGCCACTATGGCTGCGACTATATCTGGTTCAATCACTCCCGCGTCGCGCTGAAGCAGGGCATCGCGCCCGACATCATCGAGGCCATCCGCACCGCGCGGACACCCAGCCTTGACGACGCAGCCGATCAGCTCGTCTACGATTTCGTGCATTCGGTGCTGCGGGGCGGCAAGGTGACGCCGCCCCTGCGGACAGCCGCCATCGATATGCTGGGGGAGCGCGGCGTGGTCGAGCTCGGCGCGCTGGTCGCGCACTATTTTTCCGGTGCCATCGTGCTCGGACTCAGCGGTGTTCCTCTTCCGGACGGCTCGCGGACCTGCCTTGACTAGGACACCGGCAGACTCGCGCCTCGCCCGGAGCTGGTGTCACAGATGGATTGGCTGATGCTCGCCGCCGCGCTCTTCGTCACCGCGGCATCCTTGCTGCGCGGTCTGACCGGCTTCGGCTTCGCCATCGTGGCGATGCCGCTGCTGTCGCTCGTCATGCCGCCGATCCTAGCCGTGCCGATCGTCACGCTGCTGCAGATTCCCTCGGGCGTGCACACAATCTACGGCGACTGGCGAGACATCGACCTGCGTTTCGCACTGGTCGTCTGGATCGCCGGTCTGCCGACCATCCTTCCCGGGCTCTACCTGCTGTCGCTGGTGCCGCCGCACGACATGCGCCTGATGATCGGCGCCATTGTACTCCTCTCCACATTTGTTCTTATGGTGGGCTTCAAGCTCGACCGAAGCCCGCGCACCGCCGAGCTCATTGGTGCCGGCGCACTCAGCGGCATCATGCAGGGGGCGGCGGCAATGGCCGGTCCGCCGCTGATCCTGCTGGCATTGAGCTCCAACTGGCCGCATGCCCGCTCGCGTGCCACGCTGTCCTTCGTCTTCTTGCTTCTGGGCAGCGCCAGTCTCGTCATCGGGATGTGGCGCGGGATCATTTCGGCGGACAGCCTCCTTGATGCCCTTATCCTGCTTCCCGGTCTGATAGTCGGCCAATATGCCGGGACGCACCTCTTCCGGCGGCTCAATGCCAGATCTTACAAAGTGATCGCCATCACCTGCGTAGCGGCTAGCGCTGCTGCGGTGATCACACGAGCCTTCTTGGAGTGAGCCGTTGATCGGCACTCGCCTCCGCAACCAATAACGCCCGGCCGCGCGGTTGAACTGTCGCGACCTCGTTGCTCTCCGGGACGACTACCGGGTCATGTTGGTTCTTCGCGGGCGTCCTTTTCTGTGAATGGCGTTGGTCGGCCGGCGGAGGTGTCATCGATCGGGATAGATTGCGGGCTTCCCGTGGACGTCGCTCGCATTTCCGCATGATCGCCCATGTCACCCGCCGCGAGATGTACAACCTCGTTTGGGCCGAGCCGCTCGACGCCGTTGCTGCCAAGCTCGGCATTTCGCATTGGCGGCCAAAAAGATCTCTGCGTCCAGCATCGCGTGCCACTGCCGACCGCGGCCTATTGGCGTGACCGAGCGGCCGGCAAGAACCCGAGGCAGACGATCTTTGCGTCCTCGGCCGATCCTGCTGTCGAGCTCATCAGCCTCGATCCGACGAGCCCCTCAGACCCCGCCATCGAGGAGCGCCTCGAACGGGCGCGCAAGGCAGCGATCGCGCCGCGTCGGCTTTTGAAGCCGCGAGAGCCGAACCCGCGAACGATCGAGTGGAGCCGGATCGACAAACCCCATCGTGCCGTGTTGCTGACCGCCCACACACTACGCCACGCCAAGCCGCGTCATGACGACATCATCGCGATTAGCGGGGAAGGTTTACTGTCGATGCGGCTGGGAGCCGGTTCGATCGAGAGGGCGATCTTCATTCTCGACAGCATCGCGCGCGGGCTGGAGGCGCGGGAGATTTCCTGCACCTTGGTGGGCAAGCACGTCGAAGTCCGCCGGGGCGTCGACAAGGTCCCCTTCATCCTGGCGGAGACCATCAAAAGGCGGAAGCACGAGCCTACGGTCGACGAGTTGAAGGCGGAGGAGCGCTATCGCCGCTCGGCTCGCTACCGTGACTGGGCGTTCACCTACGAACGCCAATATCCCGAGTTCGATTACATCCCGAGCGGTGCGCTGACGATCTCCATTGAAGCCTGGAGCATGGACCAGCGCCGCCGCAACTGGCGGGACAACACTCGTGCGACCCTGGAGGCCCAACTCGACTCCATCATCGAGGAACTCCAAAGCTGGATCGACTACCGGCGCGATGACCGTCTCAAAGACGAGCGCAACGCACGCCTCCGCCGTCGCGCGGAAGAGAACCGGAAGCGGACAGAGGCGCACACCAAGCGTGAGAAGGAGCGCGACGATCTGCTCGACGAGATCGTCGAGATGGGTCGCAAGGCCGACCAGTTGCGCTTCTGGATCGCGTGGGCGGCGGATATCGAGGATGCCGAGACGCAGCGCATGCTGAGCTGGGCGCGCCAGCGTCTCGGCGAACTGGAGCGGGCGCAAAATCCCGCCTCGTTCGGGGATTGGCTGCGCGAGCGCACGCTGTTCCCGGAAGTCGATAAGTTCGCGCCTCTGCCGGCCGACCCAGATCTGGAGACGCCACCACCGCCGGGCAGCGAGGCCTAAAGCCCCAGCCCACGATTGCGGCCAAGGCTCCACTCGACGCCGCCATCGTGGGAGATACCGGAAATGTGCCGGCCGATCTGCTTCTCCAACACGGGCTGCCAGGGCACGAACTGGAAGCCGAGACCATTGTCGATCATGGCGAAACGCCCGCTGACCAGATTGACTGAGCCAGCGAGCCGGCCGGACGCATACTCGCCCGGTTGGCTCGGGGTTTAGGCAACGCCCCGCTCTGCCGCCATGGCACGGCCGACACGGTTAACTTCGGCGGCCTCAAGGCGAGCGAGGATGTCGCGCAGAGCACGGACGGTGCCGTTTTCCAGTCGGACAGCATGGCCCTGATCGACAAGGCTCTGACGGCGGCGCTCCAGCGCCGCGCTCACCTCGCCGCCAAAGCCGGCGTCGGAAAGCTCGGTGCGGCGGCGGGAGGCCAGCTCCCGATCCAGCCAGGTGGCGCCATCACTGGCGACCTGCTGGTCGAGATCGAAGGTGAGAGCGTGCGGGCCGCGAAGTCCTTCCTTTGTGTGCGTGCGTCATGGGCGATGCCGCGCTCGGGCAGATCATCCGGGATCTTCCAGTGATCCGCGTCGATGCGCTCGACATGGCCGGCACGGCGCAGGGCTTCCAGGCGCCGCACATGGGCGCGGATAAAGGCGTCTGGATCGCCGCGCTGCTGCTCGATCGCCGGGCGTGTGAGTTCCAGATGCTCGCTCGGCTGGTAGATGCCACCGCTTCCGGCCATGGTGGCGATGTTGAGGTCCGCCGGGCGTGGGTCAGACCTTGTCGGCAGCGGGTCCAGCGCGACGATGTGGCCACGCTTGATATCCTCCAGCCGGGCGGCGTCGATGGTCTCGACATGATGGGTGCGACCATCCACGCCGTCGATGACCAGATAGTACCGCTCGCCCATCTCATCGCCCGCCCATCCCTTGTCGAGCATGCGGTCGACAAGGGCATGCGGGATACGGCTGCCATGGGTGACGTATTGCTCGGCGCCGCGCTCCTCAGCGAGGCCGGGAACCGCTTCTTGTGGGACATTATTGCCCGTCAAAACCAACTGCGGCGACTTGTTGAATATCGTCAGGTACTTAACCGAGATCAAGTGCGCGGCCAGTGCGAAGAGCATCTGACCATCCTCGGGCTTCTTGAGGTCGGAGACCAAGAGCAAGCGGCCTTACGGCTTCGCCTTCATCTCGATGCTGCCAAGCTCCGCAAGGCCCACAACTCGATGTTTCCAGAACCGAAAATGGCTGTAGATCGCACGTAAGCGCATCAGAGTTGAACCCATGTTACAGGAGCATTCCCCCAATCAGTGCCGTAAATATTGCGAAAGTACGTCCAGCCTCTTGTGACCAAACCTGCTCTTTTTCACGAACCATGCATCGGCCAGAACTCAGCTAAACGGCAAGCAGATATCATGGCGCTGTAAAGGCTGTCGGAACGGTCGGGCATTTGCAATACGCGCACGACTTGTGCGCACATGTTCTGCCTCGATCAAGAAAACGAAGATCATTCCGGTCATGTAATTTATTGCCCATCCCCTCACATTGAAGGTATAATACTCATGTGACGCTTAACTTGAACTTCCGACATTCCCGTCTATTTTTACGCACCAGAAATTCTACTTTTCTAAGAAAATAGGATGCAGACGGGACTTCCCGTGTTTATTATCTGCCCTGTCTTGGTGAGTTGTCCAGAGGACTCGTCTACGCGAAACTCAACGATATTGTCTGTGAGCTCATTCGCGGCGTAAAGCCGGGCTCCAGATGGTTCTAATGTCATGAATCGCGGCCCGCGTCCGCCAGTGGGTTCCCATCCTGCAGGTGACAGCAGTCCCGTGCCCTGATCCACTGCATAGATGGCAATACTGTCGTGACCTCGGTTGGAGGCCCAGAGAGTGCGACCTGAAGGCGCGATCTGGATAGCTGCCGCTCGGTTGTTTCCGACATACGACGATGGCGTCGAGGGCAGAATCTGTAAAGGCTCGAGCGCACCGCGCTCGCCGTCCCATCGATAAGTCGCCACAGTGGAGTCAAGCTCGTTAACGACATATGCGAAGGGCTTGGTCGGATGAAAAACAATATGTCGCGGTCCTGCCCCCTCGCGAGTTTTGATCGAAGGTGGGTTGTTTGGCAGAAGCGTTCCAGTGTCGGGGTTCAAACGATAAATGAAGATATGGTCCAGGCCTTTGTCCGGCACGACGATGAAGCGTCGGCCGGGATCGAATAGGACCTGGTGTGGGTGCGACGCCGATTGTTCCACCTTGTGGGGGCCCGTAGATCCCGTAAGCCCTGTCAGACTGGCAAGAGGTCCCAGCGCGCCGTCAGCTCCGACGGGCAGAACCGCCAACGTACCCGTCGCGTAGTTCGCTACCGTGAGAAATCGATTGGTATTGTCCATCGTGAGATGAACCGGGTTCTTCCCCTGTGTGGATTGCCGATTAATGAAGCTCAGTTGGCCGGTGCCCGCATCGATCTTAAAGGCGCTGACTTCACTGAAGTCGCCGTGAACAGTGTAAAGAAACTGCTTTCGTCGATCTATTGCCAGGAACGATGGATTCACGAGATCCCGAAGCAGCTGTACCTGCCTCCATTCGCCGGAGCTGGCGTCAATCTCATAAACGCCAATGCCTTCCCCACGCGCGTTGCGCTCCTTGGTGGTTCGACAGCCCACATAGGCATAGCCCCGTCTAGCTGCCGCCTGCGCCTCGTCGGGCTGCGAGACCCTTCCGGCAGTAGCCGCGGCTGCAAGGCTTCCGGCGGCCATGATCAGGTGACGACGATTGAGGTCCATATTCCCAGACACCTATTCCTCCCTATATTTAAGTCATTATTCGTATTCTTGACCTGAACTCGAGACCCCGGCTCTGTGGCGACGGGCCACTACTCCAGAGGTATCTTCAAAATCTCCTCAAACTCGGCCCTGACGGCTCTGGTTCGAGCGACGGCTTCGTCAATCGCCGCAGCCGTACGTTTCGCCCCGCGTTCACCGACGAAGAAGAAGTGGTTTCCACCGACCTCGATCGAAAGCCGGTCGTCGAGGTCTCGTGTCAACGCGACAAGCTTCTTCCAACGCTCGTCCCCGAGCTCGCCGAGCTTGATCTTGTTGCCGGCGATGTAGCGATTGACGACCGTGTTGACGTTGTAGATCGTCCAGTTGGCCCGATCGGCGAGAACGTGCCGCGCATCGGCAACTTCCTCATTCTCGAAGACGGTCACGAGGGGGTAGGCGTCGAAGTTGAAGGCGCCGTAATCCGTCGCCTGGGCCATGTGATCGAGCTCGAATTTGCCCTCGCGATAGACCTCGCCATAGCCTTGGAGATTGACCGACATGTCCCCTACATACTCGGTACGGAAAATCTCCTCTGGAATGATCGCTCGGCCGCCATTGTTCTTCGCATTGTCGGCCAATTGCTTCAGCCAGCCCGCATAAAGAGGCGTGCGCGATGCATATCCGGAGGGCGCCATGTCGATACGGGTCGTATAGGAGATCAGGCCGGGAATTCCCGGAGTGGCGGCAAACGAGATCGTCGTCTCGACCTCAACGCCCGCGTCCCGCGCTGCGGCGTAGCTCGGCTGGACCGCCTTGCCGCCCATGCTCCACAACGCGACCACGATTTTGTTGGAGAGGCCGTTCTGCTGGATCTTCGTCCGGGCTATCTCGATCAGTTGCTTGCCCCAGTCGCGTGCCGTGAATTCCGGGCGCTTCTCGGCGAAGGCGGGCGTATCGATGGGGTAGGAGACAGCGAGGAAGCTGTATCCTTTCTGCGCCAGCCAATGATCGAGGAAATCCTCGCGGCGCGCTCCTGAATGTCCGCCATAGGCAATACGCGCCATGTGGTGCGCGCCAGGCGAGAAGACCACGAGCGGCTTGGCCGGATCACCCTTCCTAAAATAGGCCACGGCGGGGAAGCCTGCGGCGGTGACCGACACTTCGCCATTATAGAGTTTCGTCTGCGCTCCGGCGCTTGTGGCGATGGCCATGCATGCGCCCACCATCGCCCAACGAACGATCCTCATCATCCTCCCACTCCCTCGTGTTTATTGGTCTGAAGGCTCAGAACCGGGAGCGCCAACTCAGGCCCTCCCGTGTGTCGCCGGCCGGGATGTATTCCAGCCCGACCGAACCCAGGTAGCCGACACGATCGAGAGCTTCGAAGAAGCGGATGAAGTCGAACATCCCTGTTCCAGGCTCGTGTCGCCCGGGATGATCCGCAATATGGATGTGCGCGATCGTCTCGGGATGCTGCTGCACGAAGGTGCTGGCGTCGACTCCGGCATCTGTTGCGTGGAAGGCGTCGAACAGCATCCGCAGGTTCGGGGCGCCGACGTCGGCGATCGCGCGAAGCGCCTTCGCCGGATGGTCGACGAGATAGCCGGAGATCGTGGCGCCCCCAATCGGCTCGACGAGCAGCGTCATGCCGCGAGCGGCGGCGGCGTCGCATGCGAAGCGGAGATTGGTGATGTAGCACTCCCGGGTGGCATCGAAGACCTCAGGCTCGGAAACGACGCCGGCCATGACGTGCACGAAGCGGCTGTCGATCGCTTGCGCGTAGTCGAGCCCCGTCTCGACGCTTTGCTGGAATTCCTGCTCCCTGCCGAGAAGGCAAGCGATGCCTTTTTCTCCGCGTGCGACATCGCCGGCCGGCAGCGCCATCTGGACGAATGAGAGGTCATGTTGGTCGCAGAGCTCGCGCACGCGCGCCGCCGCGAGCCCATAGGGACCCGGATGCTCGACCTCTCGGAAGCCGGCTGCTGCAGCTGCCGCGAAGCGCTCCTCGAGCGGACGCTCGGTGAACATGTAACCGAGATGAGCGCTGTATCTGCGTGCTGGCACCGAACCGTCCTCAATTGGCGAATGGAGATCTGCATCCGGTCTCGTCAGCGAGACGCCCGAGGTCCTTCACCGTGTCCGCCGGGAGAAGGATGCCGCGCGCCCGGTGCATCGCGTCGTTGCGCGCCTCGAGCTCGCCCGGATAGACGATCTCGTCGAAACCCCTTGCCAGGGGCACGGATTTCAGTTCGTCGATGAGCCGGTCCATGCGCTCGCCGAACTCGGCTGGCGGTTGAAAGGCGGCAATGTCGAGGGCAATCATGAAATGACCCGTTCCGCCTCGACGCTCCGCCTGGTAGGGGCCGCTCACACCGGTGCCGAAGGCGCTGCCTGTGAGCACGCCAGACAGCATGTCCATCATCACGGCGATGGCGTAGCCCTTGTGCTGCGCCATCGGCAGCGTGACGCCCTTGAGCGCATCGGCAGGATCGGTCGTCGGATCTCCCTCGGCATTGATGGCCCAGCCTTCGGGAATGGCGAGCCTCTTCTGCTGGGCGAGATAGATCTTGCCGCGGGCCACACTCGTATTGGCAATGTCGAGGACCATCGGCGCGTGCCGGCCTGCGGGAGCCGCCCACGACCAGGGATTCGTCCCCACCGTCTTGGCCCGACCGCCCCACGGCGCCATGGCCGGGCTGGCGTTGGTCGAAAGGAAGGCGACGCATCCCTGGTTTGCGGCCAGCAGCGTGAAATACATCGCCGTGCCGAAATGATTGGAGTTGCGCAGCGCCACCACGCCGACCCCATGCGCCTTTGCGCGGCGGATCGCCTGGCGCATGCCGCGCTCTGCCAGGACCTGCCCCATGGCGTCGTGGCCATCGATGACGGCGATCGCGCCGGCATCGACAAGGCATTCGGGAACGGCGTCCGCCTTGACGGCGCCCGATCTGAGTCGCGCGACATACCAGGGCAGGCGCATGACGCCGTGGGACTGGTGCCCCCATAGATCTGCCTGCACCAACGTGTCGGCGCACAGCCGCGCATCGGTTTCCGCAAGCCCGGCGGCGACGTAGATTGCCGTCGAGAAGTGCAGCAGATCGTCGGCCTTGATGAGATGGGACGGCTTCATTGGGCCTCTCGTGCGAGATCTGTTGCGGGCTGGCTCGCCGCGCGGCGGCGGCGCAGCAGCACCGGTACCACCACCAGCAGGACGCCGATCAGCAGCAGCCCCAGCGAAATCGGATGGGTGACGAAGACAGTGAGATCGCCCTGGCTGATGGCGAGCGCCCGACGGAACTGCTGCTCCGCCATCGGCCCGAGAATCAGGCCGACGATGCAGGGAGCGACCGGAATGTCGAGCACGCGCATGCCGAAGCCGATCAGTCCGATGACCCAGAGGATCACGAGGTCGACCAGATTGTTGTTGAGCGTGTAGGCACCCATCGTCGCGAAGATGAGGATCCCCGCATAGAGCCATGGACGGGGGATCGCGAGCAGCTTCACCCAGATGCCGGCCATCGGCAGGTTGAGCACCAGCAGCAGCACGTTGCCAATATAGAGGCTGGCGATCAGGCCCCAGACCAGCGACGCGTTGTTCTCGAACAGCAGCGGGCCTGGTTGCAGGCCATATTGCTGGAAGGCGGCGAGCATGATGGCTGCGGTGGCCGAGGTCGGCAGACCGAGCGACAGCAGAGGCGCCAGCACGCCGGCCGCCGAAGCATTATTGGCGGCTTCCGGACCGGCGACGGCCTCGATGGCGCCGTGACCGAACTCTTCAGGGTGCTTGGAGAGCCGCTTCTCGATCAGATAGGACAGGAAGGTCGGAATTTCGCTGCCGCCTGCCGGTAGCGCGCCGATGGGGAAGCCGATGAGGGTGCCGCGCAGCCAAGGCTTCCAGGAGCGGCTCCAGTCCTCGCGGCTCATCCATTTCGAGCCCTTGATATCGTACATCTCCTCCGGCTCGAAGCGATGACGCGCGGCGTTGTAGAGCGTCTCGCCGACCGCAAAGAGACCTACAGCCACTACGACGACGTCAATGCCGTCGAGCAGTTCCGGTACGCCGAGCGCGAAACGTGCTTGCCCGGTCTGCAGGTCGATGCCGACGAGGCCGAGCGCGAGGCCGAAGAACAGACTGGCGAGTCCGCGCGGCAGGGAGTCGCCCAGCACCGCCGTGACCGTGGTCAGCGCCAGCACCATGAGGGCGAAATATTCCGCCGGTCCGAAGGCGAGTGCGATGCGCACCATCAGCGGCGCGACGAAGGTCAGCGCGACCGTCGCGATTGTGCCGGCGACGAAGGAGCCGATCGCCGCTGTCGCCAGTGCCTGAGCGCCGCGTCCCTTGCGCGCCATAGCGTGGCCATCGAGCGCGGTGACGATGGAGGCGCTCTCGCCGGGCGTGTTGAGCAGGATCGACGTGGTCGAGCCGCCATACATGGCGCCGTAGAAGATGCCGGCGAACATGATGAAGGCGCTGGTCGGCTCCAGATTGTAGGTCACCGGCAGCAGCAGCGCGACGGTGAGCGCCGGGCCGATGCCGGGCAGGACGCCGATCGCGGTACCGAGCGTGACGCCGATGCCGGACCACATCAGATTGTAAGGCGTGAGCGCCACGGAGAAGCCGTGGAAGAGGGCGCTGAGCGTTTCCATAATGATCTACTTCTGAAGGGCGTCGAGCAGCGGCTCGAAGAGCGAACCGACGGGAAGCTCGAGATCCAGACCCAGGTCGAACACCACGAGGGTCAGCGTCGTGAGCGCGAGACCAATCAGGGCGTTCGTGAGATAGCTGCGGCTGCCGAAGGCGCGCGCTGTCATGACAAACAGCAACGTGCCGGCAAGTATCCAGCCGAGCGTTTCCAGCAAAACGATCTGGAGCAGCAGGCCGCTCGCCACCAGCGAAAAGGCCGGCCAGTCGATCTCGATTCCATCGGCCTCGACCGGACCGGTGGTGACGGCCTCAAGCTGCAGCCACAAGCCGACAAGGATCAGTCCTGCGGCAACGAGGCCGGGGAACAGGCGGGGGCCAACGGTTGTCGCCGCCCCCACCACAGGCATTGTCCAGGTTTCGAAGGCGATGAAGACGCCAAGCGCCAGTACCGCCACGCCGAAGGCGACCTCTCCAAGTCGCAGGCCCTTTTCTGTCGTCATCGCCGGTTCTCCAGATCGACTACTGGGTCAGGCCGACGTCTTTGAGCGCCGTCGCCACGCGAACCTGTTCCTGCTTCAGGAAGCTCGTGAACTCGGCAGGGGGGAGATAGGTGTCGACCCAGCCGCGCTTCTGCAGCACCGCCTTCCATTCCTCGGTCTTGACCATTGCCGCGATCATCTCGGCGAGCGCCTTCTTCTCCTCCTCCGAAGTCCAGGCATGAACGGCAAGGCCGCGCCAGTTCATGATGGCGAGATCGACGTCGCCCTCTTTCAGCGTGGGCACTTTCACGCCTGGCATGCGCTCGCTCGACGAGATCGCCAGCGCGCGGAGCTTGCCGGCCTCGATCTGGCTGCGGAATTCCTCGAAGCCGCTGATGCCGACCGTGGCATGGCCGCCAAGCGTGGAGGCGAGCACTTCGCCGCCGCCGGCATGCACGACATAGTTGACCTTGGTCGGATCGACGCCCACGGCTTTGGCGATCAGGCCGACCATCACATGGTCAATGCCACCGATAGAACCGCCCGCCCACGACACCGCCTGCGGATTGGCCTTCAGCTTGGCCACAAGATCGGCCATCGTCTTGATGTCTGAACTCGCGGGAACGACGATGACGTTCGCCTCGCCCATCAGCCGGGCGAGCGGTACGACCTCGTTCAGCGTCACCGCCGATTTGGTGGTGATGATGCCGCCGACGAGCGCAAAACCGAACACCAGAATGCTCGGTGCCCGCTTGCGACTGGTGATGAACTGCGACAGACCTACCGTGCCGCCGCCGCCGGCGACGTTCTGGACCTGAACGCCTGAGGCAAGTTTCTTTTCCTGAAGCACGATCTGTATGCTGCGCGCGAGCTGGTCATAACCGCTGCCCGGAGCACTGGGGGCGAGGAGTTCAAGCCCCTTCACCTCCTCCGCCAGCAGCGGCGAAGCGCCTACCGTCAGCGATGCGACGGCTGCGGTCGTGAGAAAGGAGAACTGGCGGCGATCCATAGTGATCATTATTCCCTCCCTGGGGGTATGTGATTATTTGAATTGGCGTCTTTTCTTCTCTTGGGAGCTCCGTCAGGCGGACCTCCGGTCACTCGCGCCTATTTGGCGTCGTGTTCTGCATCAATGGTGCGGGTGTCGCCCGTGGCGACGATGGTGCGGGTGGCGTCGACGGACGCGTAGGTCCAGAAGATCTTCATCGGCTCGGTCGCCGACGCGTTGCGGAAGTTGTGCGGCACGTTCGCCGCGATCCACGTGGTCTCCTGTGGACCGAGGTGGTGCTCGACACCGTCGAGGGTCGCGATGGCATGCCCCTCCAGCACCATCACGCTTTCCTCGCAATTATGGGTGTGGATCGGGATCGACGCGCCGCCCTCAAAGGCGGTGATGCCGTTGATCAGGCTGGTCGAACCGATGCGGCGGGTGACGAGCGGCACGGTGCGCGCGCCGCCGCCACGCTCGCGCGGCTTGATTTCGGAGGGGCGCAGCACCGCGCCGGCCGGATGGATATTGGGCATTTCAGGCTGCCTTTAAGGGGCCGACCCAGAGGGTCTTGAGGTTCACGAATTCGCGGATGCCGTAGGAGCCGAGTTCCCGGCCATAGCCGGACCGCTTGATACCGCCGAAGGGCAGACGGGGATCGGACGCGACCATGCCGTTGATGAAAACCGCGCCTGCATCGATACGTCGTGCGAGATGCTGCGCCTGCTCGACATCCCCGGTCCAAAGCGCCGCGCCGAGGCCGAACTCGGTGTCGTTGGCGAAGCGGATCGCCTCATCAGCACCGTCGACGCGGATGATGGCGGCGACCGGCCCAAAGGTCTCCTCACGGAAAGCCGCCATCTCCGGCGTGACATTGTCGAGCACGGTTGCGGGATAGAAGAAACCGGCCCCATCGATGATCTGGCCTCCCATCTTCAGGATCGCGCCGGCCGCGATGCTGCGTTCCACCTGATCGTGGAGCGTGGCGCGTAGATTGGCGCGCGCCATGGGCCCGATGGACACGCCCTGCTGGAGCGGGTCCCCCATCCTGAGGGCAGCGGCATGGCGGCAGAAGGCCTCGACGAAGCTGTCCGCCACCGCATTGTCGACGATGAAACGCTTGGCGTTCACGCAGCTCTGCCCGACGTTCACATAGCGTGCCTTCACCGCCGTGGCGGCGGCGGCCTCCACGTCCGCATCGGCCAGCACGATGAAGGGATCGGAGCCGCCGAGCTCCAGCACCTGCTTCTTGAGCGCCTTGCCGGCCTGCGCCGCGACGATCGCGCCAACCTCGGTCGAGCCGGTCAGCGTGACAGCCGCGATCCGGTCGTCGGCGATCAGCCCGGCGACGGAACTCGGCTCGATGAGCAGCGTGCGGAACAACCCCTCGGGGCACCCTGCTTCGCGCATGACGTCCTCAATCGCCAGTGCGCAGCGCGGCACATTGTTGGCGTGCTTGAGGATCGCCCCATTTCCCGCAGCAAAGGCAGGCGCGGCAAAACGGAAGAACTGCCAGAACGGGTAGTTCCACGGCATGATGGCGAGCACGACGCCGAGCGGGTCGAACACGACGGCGCTATGGGATGCGGACGAGGCGATGATCTCATCAGCGAGGAAAACCGGCGCCTCGTCTGCATAGAAGTCGCAATTCCACGCGCACTTCTCGATCTCGCCCTCTGCCTCGACCAGCGGCTTGCCCATCTCCTGCGTGATCATGCGGGCGTAGGCGGACTTGTTCGCGCGCAGCACGCTCGCCATGCGGCGCAGCAAGCCGACGCGTTCGAGAATGGGGACCTGCCGCCATGCCGCCTGTGCGGTCACGGCATCGGCTAGCGCGTCTTCCACATCCTGCGCGCTGTGGAGCGGATAACGCGCCAGTTCGGCGCCATCGGCGGGGTTGATGGATACGAGCATCTCGGAACCGTTCGGTTGAGCGTTGGAACTCAGGCCGCCTGTCCAGCGGCGGACGAGTGGGTAACGGCAGCACACGCAGCGTCGGTGAGGGCATCTGTGGAGAGTGAGCCGCCAAGATCAGCGGTGCGCGTCGCCGGGTTGCCCAGAACTTTGCCTATCGCCTTTTCAAGCACGGCAGCGGCCTCGATCAGCGCCTTGTTGCCGTCGCGGCGCCCACGCCAGTCCAGCGGCATGGCCGCGGAGAACATCAGTGACGTCGGATTCGCGACGTTGCGCCCGGCGATATCGGGGGCGGAGCCATACTGCGCTTGGGCCACGCAGATGCCGTCGCCGACACTGATGGAGCCGCCAAGACCAAGGCTGCCGCAAAGCTCGGACGCCTCACCCGAGAGGATGTCGCCGAACATATTAGTGGTGACGATGACGTCGAAGCGGTCCGGCGTGCGGATCAGGTGGGCGGCGGTCGCATCGACGATCAACTCTTCCAACACAACGTCCGGATAGTCGGCAGCGACCTTGCGCACCTCTCTCAGAAACAGGCCATCGGAGAGCTTCAGCACATTCGCATTGTGAACCGCTGTCACCTTCTTTCGCCGCCCGCGGGCGAGGTCGAATGCGGCGCGCGCCACCTGCTCGGAAGCTCTGGCGGTGATCTTGCGCACCGAGAGCGCCATGCTCTCGTCCGGCATGAACTCCCCGGTGCCGGCGACCATATTGCGGTCGGAGTAGAAGCCCTCGGTGTTCTCCCGCACGATGTTGAGGTCCATCGGCTGGCGTAGGATGCTGAGATCGCTGAGCGAGCGGCAGGGGCGGATATTCGCGAACAGCTCGAAGTTGGTGCGCAGTTCGCCGGAAGGGTTGATGCCGCCTTCCCGTCGCGACGGGTACTCGTAGTGCGACACGGGGCCGAGGATCACGCCATCTACCCCCGGCACTCGCTCGATGACTTCGAGCGGCAGGGTTGTGCCGCGCTCGGCCAGCGCCTTGAGGCCAATGGCCCCCTCCTCGAAATCGAACTTGAGATCGAGGCGAGCGCTGAGCGCGTCGAGCGCTCGCAGCGTGGCCTCGGTGATTTCCGGGCCAATTCCATCGCCTGGAAGAACAAGGATTCGCACTTGAGCCGCTCCCAGATCGCGGACGTTGCCGCGTGGTCTTTTATCGTTGTGAAATGCCTTATAGGAGCATGTTTGGTACTTTGCAATGGCAAAAGACCAACGTGATTTGGTATACGGATGTCCGTGTGGCAAAAGGGGGGTGCCCCTTGGATTCCGAGCATGCAGACGACCCCACTTATCAATCAGCTGGTCGCCCAGATCGTTGAGCACATTCACGCCGAGCGCCTGAGCGAGGGCGAGCGGCTCGCTGAACGGCGGCTGGCCGAGATGTTTCGGGTGTCCCGGTCGCCGGTGCGCAATGCACTCAAGGTGCTGGAGGCATCGGGCATCGTCCGGCAGGGGGACCGCGGCGGCTTCATCATCGCCAAGACAGATGGGGAGAAGATTCAGGCGTTAGAGTCCGCGTCGAGCTATGAAGATGAACAGATCTATCTAGACATCGCCGATGATCGCGTTTCGGGGCGGCTACCCGAGCGGATCACCGAGAACGAGCTTCTGCGTCGCTACAAACTCACACGCGGCCGGCTGACCCATATCCTGCGCAGGATGACGAACGAGGGATGGATCGAGCGGCTGCCGGGCAATGGATGGGCCTTCCTGCCGGTGCTCACATCGCTTCAGGCCTATGAGGACAGCTACCGGTTCCGTCTGCTGATCGAGCCTGCCGCCATCATGGAACCGAGCTTCATGCTCAACCGGCCCGCTCTGGAGAGGTGTCGAGAGCAGCAGAAGTGGCTCATCGATGGCGGCATATACGCGGTATCCGACGCTCGGCTGTTTGAACTGAACAGCGGTCTCCACGAGGCCATCATCGAGTGCAGCCGGAACAGCTTCTTCATCGACGCGCTGAAACGTATCGACCGGCTCCGTCGCCTAATCGATTATCGCCAGATGCTCGACAGGGACAGCGCCCGCCGGCGCTGCATGGAGCATATCGAGCTTCTCGATCTGCTGCTCGCAGACAGGCGTCACGCGGCAGCGGAGTTCATGAAGAAGCACTTGGATGAACTCAGCACGCTCAAGACGCGAGCTCGTGCGAAATCTCATCGTGTAGCTTAGGAGGCCTTTGCGCGCACGGTCGCGCTCAGAAACAGACAAGCCCAGAGCTGTAGAAAAGCCGTTGCCGCCGGACCGGCAATCTTTACCAGATCTCCTCCGATCATCCCGATGCCCGCATCGCAGATCTGGACAAAGGCCGCCACCGCGCCAGGTGCCAGAAATACCGGCCATACTCGACGACGCTAACGATGATCACCGCGAGCGCCAGTGGAACTGAACGTGCCGCGGCATAGAGTGCGAATACGAGGACGGGCGTTCCGAACTGCTCAGCTGATCCATAGACGAGACCGGACGCCAACACTCCGGCTATCGCGAATCCCGCGCTTTACCGGCACGTTTACGATCGTGATTGCCACTGCGAGCCCAAACACGGCTTTCTCCCGACCCCCTGCTGGAACATTCCCGAGCAACCGATCACGCCCGCTCCGGGCGCTCGCTTCCTCGCGCGCATTTCGCGTCCCGAGTTCAGAAAGACTTACCTCCTGGCAAGGCCGCCTCGTGGTGTCGAAAGTTCGAGCCGGAAGTCGTCGATGATCGCGTTGATGAGGTCGGGGCGCGTGGCAAAGGAAAAATGGTCGACGCCCGGCAGTTCAATCAAGCGCGCCTTCCTTATTTTCTGGCGGATGAAAAGGCCAACGTCGGTCGGAACCTCTTGGCCGACGGCGCCGACGATTAGAAGCGTCGACGCCTGGACACTCCCGAGCAGGTGGCGATCATCGTCTCGAACTCGATGCCGGAGGTAAGGCCAAGCAAAATAATGGCCACGAAGGCCAATGGAAAACTCACATCCTCAAGCGAAAAGATCAGGCAGGCGGCGGCGCCCATTGTCAAAATGACGGTTCCGACAGCTGGCGCCCAGAAGCGGTCTACCAATACCCCACCGATCAATCGCCCGGCCACGGCCGCTATCCCTACCAACGAGGCAAGCTGGACGACGTCGCCAGGGGTCATGCGCAGCGAACGCAGGATATTCTCGATATTGGGCAGTGGCGCAGCCACGGCGAGAGACATCGGTACAAAGACGATGGCGAGCAGCCAGAAATATCGTGAGCCAAACGCCTCTCGGACGGTCATGCCATCCGAGGGATCAGGTGAAACTGGCTCTGCACCGTCATCCTTGCCTCTTAGCCTGGCAAAACCCCAGAGGGTGGCTGGACACGCAAAGACGATGGGCAGGGCGCCGACGACCAGAACGGTGACGCGCCATCCCACAGCTCCGATCAGCAGGAAAGCCAGGGGTTTCACGAGGAATGCAAAGAGGCCAGCGCCCGACAGGACGATGCCGAGCGCGAGACCCCGCCGCTCTCGGAAAGCACCATTGATGACCCGTGTGAAGACAACCGGCGTGGCCCCCAGACCGAAAATCGCGATAGCCGTCCACGAAAAATAGTATCGCTCGATCGAGCCGTTGGACGCCGCGAGCGTCATGTAACTCAGGCCCAACCCTATCAGCGAGACTGCAGCCACCAGCCGCGCGCCAAAACTGTCGATGAACGTCGCGAACAACGGGCCGACAACGAGAACGGACCCCGCGAGCAAGGACAACCCGCCGAAGATGGTCCTGAATGACCAGCCAAATTCCTCCGCGAAGATGGGTGCGAGGACACCAATCGTATAGAACGGAAGGGCAGGCAAACCCAATGCCGAGCCAAGCAACCCACCGATTATCAGCGGCAAGCCGTTTTTGAGCTCAGAGACGTCCATTTCCCTCAGCGGAGTGCTTCCTTTTGCACAAACGGGCAGCTCGGCAATCACGTCATAGGAAGAGCCACTACACTAATTTACCGTTGCCGGCGGAATGTACAAGTTTCGCTATTGACGCGCGCCCGTACAACAACGGCCATTCGAGGGCCTTGAGCCGCGATGATCGGTTAGAACTTAGATCCGCCGCTGAAGCGGAAAGCCTGGGTCTGGTCGTAGTCTTCCTTGGTCAGCGCCCAGGCATAGTCGAAGCGTAGCGGACCGAAGGGGGATTTCCAGATCAGGCTGACGCCGACGGATGAGCGCACCGAGTCACTGTCCGCGACGCAGACATTGTTATAGCCCTGCGTCTTCGAGCCCGCGATCGCCGAGCAGTTCGTCAGGCTGTCTTCCCAGCCGGATATATTTGTGAAGGTCGTCCCGCCCTCATAGCCCCACAGTGAACCGGCATCCGCGAACACCGCCGCCGTCATGCTCAATTCTTTCGGCAGGAAGCTGAGCGGGAACTGCAGTTCCGCCGTCGTGCCCCAATACAGCGTGCCGCCCAGCGCATCCGGATCCGAGTCGTCGCCGCCAGAGGCTAGGTCGCGCGGGCCGATGCCGTTCGACTCGAAGCCGCGCACGATATCGGGACCCTTGAAGAAGTTATCGAGGATGCGTAGGTCCTCTCCGCCCCAGGAGGTGATGTTGCCGGCCTGGCCGCGCAGCATCAGCACGAAGTCGCCGTGGACCGGCAGGTACCAGCGCGAGTCGAAGGTCGACTTGATGTAGTTCACGTCGCCGCCGACGCCGGCAAAGTCCTGCTTCAGCTCAAGCAGGTAGCCGCTCGATGGCTGCGCATTGTTGTCGAGCATATTGTAGGTGAGCGTATAGCCGACCAGCGAGGTGATCGCGGGATCGTTATTCACCTCGAGCAACGCCCAAGACGGGGTGCCGTAGTCCTCGATCGTCTCGTCGTCGATCGTAATCTCTTTCTGAAATAGGCTGTAGCGCAGGCCGAGCGTCAGTTCGTCGGTCAGCGGAAGCGCGGTGCGCAGCGTGCCGCCGGCGGTCGATGTGTCGTAAGGGCTGGAACTGGTCGCTTCTGTCTCCTTCCAGTAGAGGTCGAAGCCCGCAGCCACGCGGTAGTCGAGGAAATAGGGCTCCGTGAAGCTGAAATCGGCACCCTGCGTGTCGTCCCCGAGTGAACCGGCGAGGCGCACATACTGGCCGCGGCCGAGGAAGTTCTTCTCCGAGACCGCCACCTCGGCGATAAAGCCGTCCGAGGTCGAGTAACCACCCGAGACCGAGAACTCGCCGGTCGGCTGATCCTCAACCTGCACGACCAGGATCACGCGGTCGGGCGCGGTGCCCGGCTCGTTGGTGATCTTCACGTCCTTGAAGTAGCCAAGGTTGCGCAGCCGACGCTCGGCGCGATCGATCAGCACACGGTTATAGGCATCGCCCTCGGCAAGGTCGAACTCGCGCCGGATAACCCAGTCGCGGGTGCGGGTGTTGCCGCGGATCTCGATGCGCTCGATGTAGACGCGCGGCCCCTCTTCGACCGCGAAGACAAGATTGACCTTGCGGGCCTGAACATCGCGGTCGCCGCGGGGACGAACCTGGGCGAAGGCGTAGCCGCTCTTCGACACCTCGATGGTCGCGTTCTCGACCGACTTCTCGACCAGCTCGGCATTGTAGACCTGACCGGGACTGACGCGCAGGGCCGAGCGAATACGGTTCGCGTCGACATCCTTGATGCCGGAGACGACATCGACCGTGCCCACGCGGTACTGCGGGCCCTCGTCGAGAACGTAGGTCAGGATGAAGCCGTCCTTGGCGCGATCGAGGTCGGCGGTCACCGACACGATGCGGAAATCGGCATAACCGTTGCGCAGATAGAACCGGCGCAGCAGCTCCTGGTCGTTGTTGATGCGGTCGACGTCATAGACGTCGGTGTTCTTGATCCACGACAGCCAGTTGCTCTCGGTCGTGGTAATCTCGTCTTCCAGCTTGTAGGCGGAATACGCCTTGTTGCCGACGAAACGGATCGCCGCGACGCCAAGCTTGTCGCCCTCGGTGATCTCGAAGACGAGGTCCACGCGACCCTGGCCGCGATCGATGGTCTTGGGAACCACGCGCACGTCATAGCGGCCCGAGCGGCGATACAGCTCGATGATGCGCTGGGTGTCGGCCTGAACCGTGGTCTTCGAGAAGGGAGAGCGCGCCTTCGACTGAACTTCGCTGGCGAGCTGGTCGTCCTTGATCTTGCGGTTGCCTTCGAAGGCAACGCGATTGATCACCTCGTTCTCCTGCACGGAGACAACGAGACGACCGCCACGATGCGTGATCGTGACATCGGAAAACAGCCCAGTCGCATAGAGCGACTTGAGGGCTTCGTCGATCTTCGCCGGGGTCAGCGACTGACCGGGCTGAGTCGCGAAATAGGAGCGGATCGTATCCGCGTCCACGCGACGATTGCCTTCGACCACAATGGGATAACTTGTCTGAGACGCAAGGCCTTTAGCGTTCAATGATGACGCATAAATATCGGATAAGCCTCCAAACAGCAGCATCGCGAATGCAATTATTATCCTTGTGGTAGTATAGCATTCTGCGAAACGACCCATCACGCTCATCTTATGCCACTTGTCATCGAACGTAATACATATGAATTATATGTATTCATTCTATTAATATTATAATCGATATATTGCGGTCGAAATTTGTCTATCTTGTCGCCTTTCTGTTTCCTAAAATTTCTGTAATGCAACGTTTTGCGTACGCGATGGGATGGGGTGGCTTTTCACGTGTGGCGTGCAGGCCGATTCAGCCTCGGAATTCACGTCTCGGGGCCTCGACCGGCGGGCTCGCCAGACGTGCGAGGCGCGTGCATGCCCGGACCGGCAAGCCGGCCGACACGGGTTTCATCGGTTTATTCAACGGCAGTATTGAGTAGAGCGGCAGGGCACCTGGATCATGAGCTTCGATGAGACGAGGGAGGCAACGAAGGTCACGTGCTCGGCGAGATCGGCGATAGGCCGCAAAGCCCACCCATCAACGACTCTCCGGCACCTGCCGGCATGAGTCCTCACTTCGTGATTGCGTCAGATAGGCACGAGCGGCTGGAGCGCCTGTTGACCGGTGAAGTCTTGTCTCGGCGCTCCAGCCAAGCCTGACGAGGTTGCGCCTTCATCAGACAAACTAAATATAAATTGGAATCGACAACTTGGTAGTTACAATTAAATGCGTTGTGTTTCTTCTTGTTTCTTATAGTAAATAGGATTGACGCTCGTTTTTGATTGTTAGCGAATTGTTTTCGCTTGGTTTTTCGTGCGAAACGGTCGTTTGAGGAGAGAAGGGGAGTCGACGACAAATGTGAATATGACGGGATTGACGAGGAGACCGAGGAATGCCGAGGCCAGCAGCCCGCCGATCACGACGATGGCCAAAGGCTGGCGGAAGCTGGACACGCCACCGCTCAGACTCAATGCCACTGGCAGCAGCCACCGCCCATCGCGATGGTGGTCATGGCGATCGGCCGCGCTCGTTTGTGACACGCGTCTACAAGTGCTTCAAACCGGGGCATGCCACCTCGGCGCGCCATGATCGCGTACTCAACCAGCAGAACGGAGTTCTTCGTCACCACGCCCATCAGCATGAGCAGCCCGATGACCGCGGGTATCGAGAAGCTGGCGCCGGTGAGGACGAGCGGCAGCAGGGCGCCCCCGAGAGACAGCGGCAGCGCCATCAGGATCGTCACGGGCTGCAGGAGATCGTGGAATAGCCGTACCGGCACAGCGTAGATGCAGAGTACACCGATAGCCATGACGATGCCGAAGCTCTCGAACAGCTCCGAGCTTCGCTGCAATTCTCCCTGCTCGATCCGCCGGACCTTCCTGCGGCAGTTCTTTGAGGGCAGGCAGCGCCTGCGCTTCGCCGTTGACGTCACCGAGCGCTCGACCGTTGAGTTCGATCGACAAAGTGATGTTGCGCGACCGGTCGATGCGGTTGATCTCGGACGGGCTGCTGCCGATCCGGATGTCCGCGATCGAGCCGAGATCGACGCTGCCATTGGTGCCAGCCACCCGTCGATTTGCGATATCGTCCAGTGTCGCACTATTTTCGGGGTCAAGCCGCACCCGGATCGCCACCTTCCGCTGCGTCAGGTTCAGCTTTGCCATCGACGCTGAATAATCGCCGTTCGTTGCCACCCTGACCGCCTCGGAAATTGCCTCGGATGTCACGCCGAGCGCAGCGGCGCGCTCGGCGCCTTTAGGGTTTGGCGCGAAGGCCGACAGGTCGAGGTCGGCGTAGCGGCGGGCATGGGCGACGATATCGGACGCATCGGCGAATTGCGGGAAGCGCGCCGGCGGCACGAAACTGGTGATATCGAGATGACGCAGCCCGGCCCCGTAGAGGCCATCGACGATGCGCTTTTTGTCCTCCGTCGGAAGGACCGAGCGTACGAGTTGCAACCCATCGCGAAGGATGACGTCGCTTATCTGCACGTGTGGGTAGGGCATGAGATTAGGCCACTCTAGAAGTCGTTGCGCTCGTGATAGGTCTGCAGGAATTGCCGCAGCCTCGGCTCGTCGCTTTTGCGCAGGATGTCGGGCGGGCCGCACTGGACGATGCGGCCTTTGTCGAGAAAGGCGATCTTGTCGGCAGCGCCCGCCGCGAACCCCATCTCATGGGTAACAACCACCATCGTCATGCCCTCATTGGCGAGGGTTCGCATGACCTGGAGAACTTCGCCGACCAGTTCGGGATCGAGCGCGGAGGTCGGCTCGTCGAACAGCATGAGATGCGGCTCCATCGCCAGCGCGCGGGCGATGGCGACACGCTGCTGCTGACCGCCGGACAGGTTCGCCGGATAGGATTTGCCCCACCTTCGCGCCATGCTGGCATTCGAACTGTTCGGGCGCACCGGCAGCATGACCGACGCGGCGGCCGCGCTTGGGGTTACGACGGGCGCGATCAGCCAGCATATCCGCAATCTCGAAGGTGTTTTGGGCGTGAAGCTGGTGCATCGCCATGGCAATTCGGTGCGCCTCACCCTGCTCGGGCATAGCTATCACGCGCAGCTTTCTACGGGTTTCGGTGCATTGCGGGGAGCGCAGGACATCATTCGCGCGGCCAAGTCGAATGCGGTCCTAACCGTAAGCAGCCTGCGGTCGCTCGCCACCAAATGGCTTGGACCCAAGGTTTTCGACTGGCAGGGACAGAACAAGAAGGCGAAGGTCCGATTGATCGGCGACGCCGCCGAGCCGGACCTCGATCGCGAGGACATCGACTACCGGGTCACTTATGGCCCGAATGCCACCCGGCATGCCCAGACCGCCGTGCTTTTCACCGATTACGTCGTTCCGGTGTGTGCGCCTCAACTGTTGCGCGACGGCGCCCCGCGTACCCCTGCCGAGTTGCTTCACCTCCTGCCGCTGATCGGCATTGAATGGCCCAATCCCGCGGGCCAATCGCCGAACTGGACCCAATGGAGCCAGCATGTCGGGCTGGAGATGGGGGAGGTCGTGCCGCACATGACCTTCTCCTTCTCCAATGCGGCTCTCGATGCCACGCTGTATGGCAAGGGATGCGCACTGGGGCAATTCTCCATGGTATCTGACGATATCGCGGCGGGACGGTTGATCGTGCCCTTCGACATTCGCATGCGCATGCCCGAGCCCTACTATTTGGCCTGGTCGGCGTCGGCGTTCGAGAAACCGCACAGTCGCACCTTTCACCGCTGGCTCACCGCGCTCGGCAAGGCGCAGGACGAGGCCTATGGCGCAGGAAAAGGCTGAAGGCGCCGACCGCCGGACGTCCGAGACGGAGATCCTATTTTAGATTTACTAAACCAAACCCCAGCTTTCATTGGATTGTCGGTCCCTACGCCTAGCCATATCGTCGGTCCCGGCAAGAAGTGCGCGGTAAGCACGCAGAGGGACTATCGATGGCCAGAGCCGACAAGATCAAGCTCGGAACGTTCTGTTATACCTATGGTTTTCATCCCGCTGCTTGGCGACATCCGGCCAGCGACGTCCATGCGGCCAATGAATTCGAACATTTTCGCGACATCGCCAAGAAATCGGAAGCGGCGAAATTCGATTTCATGTTCCTGGCCGATTCGCCGGCCGCTGGCGTGGGCGACCCCGACGCGCTGGCGCGGAGCCCGACCAAGGCCAACCGCTTCGAGCCGCTCTCGCTGATTTCCGCACTTGCGGTCGCGACAGAGCGCCTCGGCCTCGTGGCGACCGTCTCGACCAGCTATTATGAGCCGTTCAACGTCGCGCGTATCTTCGCCTCCATCGACCAGCTCAGCAAGGGGCGGGCCTGCTGGAACGTCGTCACGTCGGATCACGACGAGACCGGCTACAATTTCAACCGCGAGGGCCTCGACCCGCATGCAATTCGCTACGCGCGCGGCGCCGAGTTCGTCGACGTGGTTTTTGGCCTGTGGGATTCCTTCGAGCGCGACGCGCTGGTGCTCGATCGGGCAAGCGGGGTCTATTACGACAAGGACAAGGTTCACACGCTGAACCACAAGGGCAGCCATTTCCAGGTGCGCGGCCCGCTCAATATCGCCCCGTCCGCGCAGGGCCGGCCCGTCATCGCGCAGGCCGGCGCCTCGGAAGCGGGCATGCAGCTTGCCGCCCGTACCGCCGAGATCGTCTTCTCGCTCGCCTCCAATATCGACCGCAATCGCGCCTTCTACCAAAACGTCAAAGGGCGGATGCCCGCCTTCGGCCGCAACCCGGACGATCTGAAGATCATGCCCGGTGTCGTCATCAATGTTGGCGAAACCCGTGCGGAGGCGCAGGCCAAGGTCGATTTCCTGATCGACCAGTTGCACCCCGATGTCGGCCTCTTAATGCTCGGCGAATTCCTTGAAGCCGACCTCTCGGGCGTGCCGCTCGACAAGCCCTTCCCGATGGAGCGCCTGCCGGAATCGCCGAAGGGCTCCAAGGCGATGTTCGAAGAGCTGGTCGATTTCGTGAAGCAAGGCCGGACCGTCGGTGAACTGGTGCGGCACTATGCCGAGAAGCACACCGGCAACGGCATCACCGGCACGCCCACCGAGATCGCCGATTTCATGGAGGAATGGTTCGAGACCCGCGCCGCGGACGGGTTCATCCTGATGTTCCCCACACTGCCGGCGAGCCTCGACGACTTCGTGAAGCTGGTCTTGCCGGAATTGCGCCGCCGTGGCCTGTTCCGTGAGGACTATGAGGGTGCCACGCTGCGAGAGAACCTCGGCATTTCCATGCCCGAGAACCGCTACACCGCGAGGCGTCGTTTGAACCCGCATTCCGCCTGATCGCGATGAACAGCCTTGCTGACGCGGCGCCGGGGTCTGTGGATTCACGTCGGTTCCGGCAGGCCATGCGCCTGCTGGCCGGCCATGTCTGCGTCATAACGGTGGGCGATGGCGCGGACAGTACCGGCTTCACGGCAACCTCGGTCACCGCGCTGTCCGCCGACGGTCCGACCCTGCTGGTCTCCCTGAACAAATCATCGTCCTCCTGGTCCGCCATCGAGGCCTCCCCCTGTTTCGGGGTGAACATCCTGGCCGGAGGCCATCGGCATGTCGCAGAGGCATTCTCCGGCTTCGATGGGCGCAAGGGCGGCGCGCGCTATGACGGTGCGCGCTGGTCGCACCAGCCAAGCGGTGTCTGGCTGCCGGAGGATGCCATGGTGGCCTTCGACTGCGCGCTGGAGGAGGTCATCGCCCATCGCTCGCACGCCATTCTCATCGGCCTCGTACGAGCCGTGAAGGCCTACGACGCACAGGATCCTCTTGTGTATTGGCAGGGCAGTTATCGCCGCCTGACGGATTCCATTTAGAACACAGTAAAGTACTTTTAATATATACGAATGTATCTGCTTATATTTGATCAAAAATTGAACTATTTAATGTATCTATAAACAATTAACACCCTAAGTATTTCCTCATGACTCGATCCAAACCTATATCGGCGGGGAGTGGTGAGATGAGGCGCTAGCCACCGGTAAGCGGACGCCCCGAACCACCGCTATGGGGCAAAAGCGGACCGGCAGCTATGCGGCGCTGGCGATCTCCGTCTAGGTCCGAGAAACGGGGTGGTGAGCAGAAGGGCCGTTTTGGGGTGGCAGGCCGGGATAGCTGCCCTTGAAAAACGACAGTACGAAAATCCACTACTGGCTTTTGCCGAGTTCGGCAGCCCGCCAAGCCTCCCAACGGCGATGTAGGTTCGATTTCGGCTCTGGAATGGGTTGATCGAGGGTTTCGACAGCGACCATCCGATCAGTACGGAAGTGGCGAAACCCCTGTCGCAGCTCACACCATGCGATCAGGATGCGGTTGGTATCCGAGTAACCCAAGATGACCGGCCATACTGTCCTCTCGGTCCGAGTACCGTCCTCCGCGCAAT
Organism: Ancylobacter pratisalsi; assembly: GCF_010669125.1. Lineage (NCBI taxonomy): Bacteria > Pseudomonadati > Pseudomonadota > Alphaproteobacteria > Hyphomicrobiales > Xanthobacteraceae > Ancylobacter > Ancylobacter pratisalsi. Next base: position 2,964,853 of record NZ_CP048630.1, on the reverse strand, counting down.
AGTGGAGAAGCAGCTTCGATCGCGAACGGATCGCATCGCGCAGCGTTGCCGCGTCGACGGCTTCCTCCATTGGGTTGAGACGCGGTGGAACACCCGTACTCGGCGCCATGACATATGGCCGCAGATGCGCGGGGATGACCGTGGCAATCTTCGCCAGAACATCGCACGCGGCAGAGGAGAGAAGCGGGTCACCGCTTCCGCTAACCCACTGTGCGCCGAGCACGATGGCCTCCAGCTCCGCCTCGGTAAGCATCAATGGCGGCATGTCGTAGTCGGCTGCCAGCAGATAGCCGAAGCCTGCTTCACCCGTGATGGGTACCCGCTGCGCCATAAGGGCCGCGATGTCGCGGTACACGGTGCGGAGTGAAACCTCCAGTTCGGCGGCCAGGGCGGCGCCGGTCAGGGGCCGCGTCGATCGCCGAAGAAGCTGGATGATCTGAAAGAGGCGTTCGGCACGACGCACCGGCTGATGACTCCTGCTGACACCACGCTGTCAGCAGGAGTGCGGTACAGGGCCGGCGCATACAAGCCACCAACCGGGAAATAAGTATGAAGTTCGCCTCTGTCCGCCTCATCGCCTCCGACATCAAGGCGCTGGTCGCCTTCTACGAGTTGGTAACGGGTCAAACCGCCGACTGGCTGGCGCCGCAGTTTGCCGAGATCGTCACGCCGGGCGCGACGCTTGCCGTCGGCAGCGCGGAGACGGTCGCGGCTTTTGCTGAAGGGAGCGCCGAACCGGGCGCCAATCGCACCGCTATCCTAGAGTTCATGGTCGAGGATCTCGATGCCGCCTTCGAACGCCTGAGCGGCAAGGCCGAGCTGGTGCACGACCGCAAGCTGATGCCGTGGGGAAACCGCACCTTCCAGGTCCGCGATCCCGAAGGCTCGGCCGTCAGCATCTTCATGCCTTTTACGGATGCGACTAAGGCTCGGTTTGGATCTCGATAGAGGCAAATGCGGGCAGTAGCGCTGAACGGACGGCGGCTATCGGCGACGCGGATTGCGGCGGCGGGCGTCCGTGTATGAGTGGCAGGCGGAACGTCCGCCTAAACCCAGTTCGGACGCAAAACGCAGACTGTCGGCAGCCGGCCCGGACCTGCTCGTTCCTCGGGTACAACTCCTCGCTGCGCGAACGGCCGCTTCATCCGAAATCGACCGTTCGCTATCATCCTCCCGAACGGCAGCAAAGTCCCAGTTATTGCCGTTTGATTAAGCGGTCGCGCAGGTTCGACGAACCGGCCGATCCAAAGAGCGACGGCATGTCGGTAATCTGCGGGTGAAACGAAAATACCCTGCCAAACCTCCGAAATGGCCGCCGTTAGCCATAAGCCCATTCTGGTCTCATGTCTGATGCCAGCCATTCGCCTACACGGCTGCAGTGACCGGTCGAGTGTCAGCGAACCCAATGGATGCAGGGAGGAAGATGCGTGCCAACAGAACCCGCAGGAAAGCCCCATACTCCGTTCCCGTCGATGACGGGCCCGCGAGATGCATCAGCAGGTCAAGAGGCTACAGCTCTCGCCATTTACGGTGCTCGAGAGTGTAGAATTCCACCGGGCCCTGCCGGCGCGCACCTCCGGTCCCAGAACAATCCCACTGCCTTCGATCCCTTTGCCCTCGGGCTCCGCTCCCTCGAAACAGAAGAGTGGGGCTTCACATTCGTTGTGGCGAAACATGCCCCTCGAACACTGACGGCGAGGCGTTCATCGCCATCATGGTCGGGGGCGATGGCGGAACCACATGGACTGAAGGCCCGACCGTCGCCACTCTCGAGAACGCCCTCGCTGCCATAGATGGCGTGACCTGCGCCCATTGAAGGGGCCAGTTCGGACCTCATGCATGCTTGGCGTTGCGACCCTGTCCGACGGCGTTGAAACGGGCACCATCAGGATCGCTGCCGCAATGGCCCCTCTTGCTCGGCCTACAGGCAAGTGGGGGAACTCAAGGTCCCTTTCACCCCCCGATGCCGGAGCTGTCGCGCACCGGGGCGGCTACGACGACAGGATCCCTCAGCGTGGACACCGGCAGGCGTGGGCTTTCATCGACGGTCAGGCGAAATAGGTCGGGTCGCGCGTAATGGCCTACCGGATCGAAGTCCAGTTTGGCGCCGACCAGATCATCAATGTCGATGTCGGCGGTAAGGATTCCCTCCTCGTCTACCAGCGGACCCGCCAGCACCTCACCGAGCGGCCCAACGATAACCGAACGGCCGTGCATCATCCATTCGTCCGGACCGGCCTCGATGCGGCTGGCATAGTCCTCCGGGAAATCCGAGCGCCGCATCACCTGGCAGGCCCCGATGACAAAGCAGCGCCCTTCCATCGCGACATGGCGCATCGTGGCGACCCAGCTCTCGCGGTCATCGGCGGTCGGCGCCGCCCAGATCTGCACGCCCTTGGCGTAATAGGCCGCGCGCATCAACGGCATGTAGTGCTCCCAACAGATCGCGCCGCCGAGCTTGCCGAACGGCGTGTCGACGACCGTCAGACTCGAACCGTCGCCAAACCCCCAGACCAGCCGCTCCGAGCCGGTGGGCATGACCTTCCGATGCAGGCCGAGCAGTCCCTCGGGTCCGAAATAGAGTGCCGTGCAGTAGAGCGTTCCACCGTCGCGCTCGATCACGCCGATCACGGCGTAGATGTTGTGCTGCGCGCAGGCCGCTGCGAGTTGCTCCACTTCTGGGCCGGGAACTGTGATGGCGCCGCGGACATAACGTGCGAAATCGACCCGCCCCTCGGGCGTCCGCCGGCCGATGCTGCAGCCGAAATCGAGCCCCTTGGGGTACCCGCCGATGAACGCCTCAGGAAACACCGCCACTGCCGCGCCCGTCGCGGCGACGTCGGCGATCAGCTTGATGGTGCGCGCCGTGGCGGCGGCCGCATCGAAGGGAACCGTTGCCGCCTGCACGGCGGCGACCTTGATCTTGGGCATGCGGGTCATTCCTTTTGTTCTGTGGGGCTGTGCCGGGCCCGCGTCTCCCCCCAGATGGGGCGAGGCAGGTCGAACATGTCCCGGCTGCGCAGATAGGCGGACGGCCCGTGCATTCGCGCGATGAGATCGAGCGCGCGGACATCGATGCGCGGGTGCTCAGCGGGGCCGGTCAACACATCCTGCGCGAAATGCGCGTGGAGGATTTCCCCAACCACCAAAAGCTGGCCGGGGCCCGTCTCCAGAACATGCATCACCCGGCATTCAAATCCGACCGGCGAGGCCGCGATGCGTGGCGGGCGAACCGCATGGCTGGGCACGGTCACCAGCCCGGCGAGTTCGACCTCGTCCACATCGGGCGGCGCATCGATGCAGGTGATGTTCATCGCTTCGGCCAGATCGAAGGGAACGAGGTTGACCACGAATTCGCCGGTGGCCTGGATATTGGTGGCGGTGTCCTTTGGTATGTCCGGACGGGCGAGAATGCCGAGCGCGAGCACGGGGCGGTCCGCGCCGAAAATGTTGAAGAACGAATAGGGTGCGGCGTTCACCGTGCCGTCCGGCGTGCAGGTCACGACCCAGGCGATGGGACGAGGCACCACGGCCGAGGCCAGCAGGCGATAGCGCTCCGGGCCCGACATCGCCGCGAAGTCGAAATGCACCGTCGCCCGGCCCGCCGCTGGCTCCGACAAGGCGTCGCGGGCGGTGTTTGGGGCGTCCGTGCGTGCCATCGTGTCGGGGAGATCGTCTGCCGTTGCGCCCATGGTGCCCCTGTCGCGCCCGGCATCTCTGTGACGCCGGGCGCGGTTTTCCTCGCCCCTGCCCTCCTGCGGAGGCGGAGCTCTGTTTCCGACGATTTCTTCCGAGAGGAGGACCGCCTCGATCAGCCGAGGATCTTCACCGTGGCCGGGTCGAAGCCCTGCGCGGCGGCCTCGGCGTCAACAGCACTGGCGATGCTGGTGTTGATGAATTTGGGCACGTCGGGCACACGCGGCAGCAGCTCCACTTCAGCGCCCCACTTACCCAGCAGTTCGATTTTCGCGATCTGCTCCGGAGAGAGAGCGACGCGGACATCGGTGAATTTCTTGGCATTCCAGGCCGGGTCGTAGCTCGACGCCTTTTGCAGAACCTCAAGCGGGATGTTCTTGGCGGGCTCCAGAGAGCGGAACCAGCCATTGACCAGATCCTGGTTCTGGCTGGCGAAGAACAGCGCCTGGGAATTCGCAAGCAGGAAGCGCTTGAGCACGTCCGGCTTGTTCTGAAAGAATTTATTGTTCACCGACAGCACGATGACCGGCGTGGGATTTTCCGAGATCACCTGCGCGAGGCCGGCATTCTCGAAGAAGCTGACGAACGGGTCGTAGGTGAAGAAGGCGTCGATGCGCTGCGCTCCGACCGCGTCGGCGATCTCCGCCGGCCCGACATTCACGAAGGTGATGTCCTTGCCGGGCACGAGACCCGCCTTGATCACGGCTTCCTGTGCGTTCTGGAAAGCGGTGATGCCGAACGTCCCGTAAACTTGCTTGCCCTTGAGCCCGGCGAGATCGGTAATGCCGGATTTCTTGGTGGTGAGAATGGCCGAGCGGAAGCGGGCCTGCGACGCCACGGTCATGACCGGCGCGCCAATCGCCATCGTCGTCACGGCAGCGAAATCGGACAGGGTGCCAACATCGCAGGCGTTGGACACCAGCGCCTCGGTGATCGCGGGCGAGGCCGCAAGCTGGATCATCTCCATGCTCAAGCCGTTGCGGGCGGCGATGTCGGTCCGCATCAACACATGGGCGATCTGCGCCGAGACCGTCGTCGTGTTGAACCAGCCCATGCGGACGGTATCGGCGCCCTGCGCGCTCAGGATCGACGGCGTCGCCAGCGGTATCGATGCTGCGAGCCCTGCGGCCAGTTGGCCGAAACGGCGGCGTGAAATCCTTGAGGTCACGATTATTCCCCTTTCTGCCACTCGGGCTTCAGCGTTTCCCAAAGGTCGTTGACCGTTGAGACGAACCATGGATCGGACCGCATCTCCGCCGTACGGGGACGAGGAAGCGGGACATGCACTTCTTGACGCACCCGGCCCGGTCGCGGGCTCATCACCACGACCCGATCGGCAAGGAACACAGCCTCGTCGATGCCATGGGTCACGAAGACCACCGTCTTGCCGGCCGCCGACGAGATGCGGGCGATTTCCTCCTGCATCAGCACGCGGGTCTGCGCGTCGAGCGCGCCGAAGGGCTCGTCCATCAGCAGGATGTCGGGATCGGGCGCCAGCGCGCGGGCAATAGCGGCGCGCTGCTTCATGCCGCCGGAAATCTGGTGGGGGTATTTTTCCTCGAAGCCGTTAAGCCGGACCATGTTGATCAGCGACCGCGCCAGCTCGGCGCGCTGCTTCCTGGGCATACCCTTCGCCTTGAGGCCGAACTCGACATTTTGCTGGACTGTCATCCAACCGAACAGCGCATAGTCCTGGAACACCACGGTCCGGGAGGGATCGGGCTTGGTGATGGTCCGGCCGTTCTGCAGGATCTGGCCGCTCGACACGGGCTGGAAGCCGGCGAGGATGTTGAGCAGGGTGGACTTGCCGCACCCGGAGGGGCCCAGCAGCGAGATAAACTCGCCGCGCCGGATCCGCAGCGTCACCCCGTCAAGGGCGACCACCGAATTGTCGGCATCCCCTCCATAGACTTTGCGGACATCGCGAATGTCCATCTGGATATCGGAGGTCGCCGTCACGGGGACAGAGGCGGCCTGTTCCGGGATGACCGGGAGGGTTATCGCAAGACTAGAGATCATTGCATTCACCTCAGTTGCGTTCGGACGGAGCCCAGGCATTCACCCGGCGTTCGACCCGTTCGAGAAGTGCGGACATCGCGAAGCCGACGAGTCCGATCGTCACCATGCCGGCAACGACATTGTTGATCTGGAACAGCATGCGGGACTGCTGGATCAGGTAGCCGAGCCCGGTCTGGGCGGCGATGAGTTCGGCGGTCACCACGCACATCCAGCCGATGCCAAGCGCGATGCGCAGGCCCGGGAGGATGATCGGCAGCGAGGCCGGGATCAGGACATCCCACATCAACTGCCATGGCGTCGCCCCGAGGCACAAAGCGGCGTTCATCTGATTCCGGTCGAGGCTGCGCACGGCGGTATAGGTAGCCACGAACGCCGGAAACACCGCGCCAAGGAAGACAAGGAAATAGGACGAGGCATCACCGAGCCCAAACCAGAGGATAGTGATCGGAATCCATGCCAGCGGCGGAATCGGGCGCAGCGCCTCGATCACCGGGCGCATGAAGTCGGCGACCGGCCGCCACCAGCCGCAGATCAGGCCAAGCAAGATCCCGACGATGCAGGCAAGCAGGAAGCCCACGGCCACGCGGCGCAGGCTGGCGCCGAGGTGGATCCAGAGCGTGCCGTCCAATGCCATGTGCCACAGCGCCTCTCCGACCGCGATCGGAGACGGCAGCAGGAAACCGTCAACAACGCCGAGCCCCGTCAGCGCCTGCCAGATGGCAAAGAAGGCCAACAGACCCAGCCCACCGCGAACCGAGCGGCTCTGGAACAGCTTTGCGAACACAACCCGCCCGCTTCCGCTCGTCGAGACGGGAAGCGCCTCCGCGCTGGCTTTCACGTCCATGATTTTCCCTCATCTGCCCAGCCAGAAATGCAATCAGCAGGTGACCGTCGATGCTGAGCAGTGTGTATTTGTCGGCCTTTTCCGTCAATCGATTCAGACGCAAAATATGGCCATAAATCATGCATTTGTGTATAATATATAGGCAAATGGCCTGTTTTTTGAGAGATTTCTCGTCTGACATAATTTTATATGTCGGCATTTTCCGATAATAGCCGACAGGGCGCGAATCTGACATTGTCGCCGCTGGCAGCAGATAATGAGGCACCCGTGAATCTTGAGGAGAAGCTTGCTCGGATCGGCATTACGGGCACGCTCTACAAGCTCTATCTGACCGCAATCAGCCTCGGTGGGGGCTCGGTGACAGAGGTGGCGGCCCGCGCCGGACTCGCGCGCACCACCGCCCATGACGCACTCCTGAAGCTGGAGGCGGAAGGTCTGGTCAAGTTCGTCGATCAGGGAAAGCGCCGCTTCGTCGTCGCGCGCGATCCCGGCATCCTGCTGGAGCGCCTGGAGTCTCGGCGACAGATGCTGGAAGACGTGATGCCGGTACTTCGCTCCATGTACCACCACGAAAGCGGGCAGCCCAATGTCCAGTTTCATCCCGGCGCCGAGGGGATCCGGACCACCCTTTGGGACACGCTCTCGGGCGACGAGAAAGTACTGCGCGCCACGCTCTCGATGAAGGAGCTGATGGCGGAGCCCGGCCTTGAGGAGATGGAGCGCTATCTGACCGAGCGCGCGCGTCGCGGCATCTGGCTCAAGGTGATACGCTCGGCTGAACGTGATGTGGTGCCCATCTGGCCGTCGAGCCAAGAGCATCTGCGCGAGTTGCGCTACGCGCCGAACGAGCACACGCTGGCGATGACCTGTATCATCTATGGCAACAAAGTTTGCTTAATCTCATCGGCCCGCGAGAGTTACGGCCTCATCATCGACAGCGCCGAATTCGCCGCCTTCCAAGCTTCAATGTTCGATGCAATGTGGAGCCTTAGCACCCCATCCCCACAAGCGCTGTGAGCTGGACAAGCTGCGCCGCCCCCGCGTTTTCTGGACGCCCTCGGCTTTGGCTTTGTGCCGCCGTTCGAACGCGATGGGCGACAGCATTCCGTTCCGTGCGTGCTTGCGGGTGGGGCTGTAGAACATCTCGATGTAATCGAACACGTCCCCGCGTGCCTCGTCGCGTGTGCGGTAGAGCTTTCGGCCGATGCGTTCGCGTTTGAGCAGGTTGAAGAAGCTCTCGGTCACAGCGTTGTCATGGCAGTTGCCGCTGGGCAGGACACGCAGGCACCGACACATGGCGCGGATCGAGAACAGCAGGCGATGCTCGGCGATGAAGGTGTACTTCACCTGGCATCCTTGGCGAAGTACGCGGCCGCTTTTTAAGGACGTCGCGCTCCTCCATCACGCGCTGCAGCTCGCGCTTCAGCCGGCGGGCCACGGCGGCCTGATCGTCATCGCGGGCCACGGCGGCAGGCTTGCCCTACCGTTTCCTCCACTCATAGAGCGAGTACTTGCTGATACCCAGCCGGGCCGCCACCTCCGCAACCGGATAGCTCCGCTCGATGATCTGAGGGACCGCGTCGTGCTTGAAGTCCTCGGTGAAGTTCGCTTTGCCCATCGGGGCCTCCTTGCCTCAAAATTTAGGGAAGTAAGGCGTCCAGGAATCTAGGGGCGGTTCAGTTGTCGGGCGAGCGGCCCGCTGAACATCCGCGCGCAGAGGTGGACTGACGTGAAGAGAAGCTTCTGGCCATCCCCAAGAATGCGACGGCATAAGCCGATGCCAAACAACCGATGTGTATCCAGCGGCACGCCTGGTTTCGACGCTATCTATTCGGACCTGGAGAAGTATAGCGACAGTGAACTGGCCGCCTATTCAGCAGCCCCTCATGGCCACACGGTGCTTACGAGCCGGCCGCCATTCCAGACCGCATCGACAAGATAAAGCGCCGGAATCATCATGAGCGTCAGGTAGAGACAGGCGACAACACAAAGTTCTTTCGCGATCCAAAAGAGACGCGCAAGCGAAACGGTCATTCATTCCTCTCCGTCACTGTGCAGCGTCTCCATAGTGCTGACCATTCGTGTACTTTCCGTATGCATCGGCTGACGCGCTCGTATCACACGCCCCGCACGCCACCCCTGTTGCCGTAACGCGATGTCGGGGGCTGACAGCTGTGCTCGTGCGATTACATTGGTGGCGCGATGACGGGAAACGCCAATGAGACGTACACTCTTCGCGCTGGCGATGCTGTCGGCAATGCCGGGCACGTGCGCGCGCGCCGACGATACGCCCAGACCGGAGCTGATCGCGATCCAGCTCGCCATTCGCGGCCATGACGAGACCGCACTTGCCACCTTTGCGCGGCGGGGGCTGCGCGTGACCGATCTCGGTCCCTCGGGACCAGAGCTGGTAGCCCTCGCCGCACGCATGGGGACGCCCGAAACGCTCCGGCTTCTGCATCACATGGGCGGTGAGATCGATCGCGAGGACGCGCAAGGTTACACGCCGATCATGCGCGCGCTGGAGGAGCGGCGCATCGACAACGCGCTCGCACTGAAGGATCTCGGGGCGCGCCTTGATGTCGTGGCCGAGGATGGCCTGTCACCCGCGGCCCTTGCCAAGATGGCAGGCCTTTCAGGATTTGGCGAAGGTCCTGCCCTGGCAGCGGCGCCCATGCCGCCGGTCGCCGCCAACCGCCTGCTGCTGCTCGCCAGCGAGTTCGGCGACATCGAGGCGGTAGACAGAGCAATCGCGCAGGGCGGGGCGACCGACGCGCGCGCGGCCAATGGCTGGTCGGCCGTCATGCTCGCCGCCTTGGGCGGACATGCTGCCGTCGTCGAACGCCTGGCGCGCGACATCGCCGATCCGTCGCAGAAGGCGCGCACGGCCGTCACGGATGCCGGAAAGATGGACGCAATCAAGGCCGCGCTGGTTGGCGAGGGCGGCGGCGACACCGGGCGCGTCGCGGCGACACTGAAGGCACTGCAGGCGTCCGTGCTCCAGCGCGAACTGACCGATGATGAGCGCCAGCGCTACCGGCAAATCGCCCGGAACATCGGCTATGACCCGCGCTTCATCGATGCTCATTTTCCCGGCGCGGATCCCCCGCCTTCCCTGCCGGCGCTGGAATATGACCTGCCCTTCAGCATCGCCTCCGATCGCGAGGGCTGGATGAAGGCGCAGAAGGTGCTGCGGGACGCAGGCCTGTATCGCGGCGCCATCGACGGGGCACCGGGTGAGGAGACGCTGGCCGCCCTGCTGGCCTATGTCGCGCCGCTGGAGAAACTGCTCGCCGACCGGGGCGAACAGGCCGCGCGTCGGGGCACCGGCCAGACCAGCGAGGAGAATGCCGGGCCGGGCTATGCCGAGACGCTGCTGGCGATCGGCGAGGTCAACGGCCCCCTGCCCGCCGGTTACATGCGCAACAAGGCACTGGATAGCTTCGCCGGTGCTTTCTATTACGCCTATCGCTTTCCCGGCGACGATTATCTCGAGGCCGCGCTGCTCCAGACGATCGATGTCACGCGCGTCCGGCGGATGCTCCGTGTGCCGTTTCTCGATCGCACGCTCACGGTCACCCGCGAGCGGGACAGCACAACGCTGTCCATCACCGAGAATGGCACGCCGTCCGGGCCGCCATCCAAGGAATTCCAGAAGCTGCGAATTACGCAGAAGAACCAGCCGATCCAACCTTCCGCCGTACCCTAGCCAGAGGGAGCACCGCCTCATGCTGAAAAGACAGGTGAAGACCGGCGGCCTAGGGTTCGTCCTCCCGGTCCTGCTGCTGACGCTCCCCACCGCGCCGACCCTCGCGGACTATAACGACCCGCGCACCGCCGCCGACTGCAACATCCATTCCGGCAACTACGTCTTTTCGAGCCAGCGCGCCGAACTCAGCAACAGCATCCAGCGCTGCCTGCGGACCGCGAGCGGTGCGAACTGGATCCGCGTCCCGGTCTGCGGCTGGGGCGGGTCACGCGACTGCGCGTCGCTGGAGCAGCAGCGCTGCGAACTCGACAACCGCATGCGAGCGATCCGCGACGCCTGCCTCGCGCGGCTGCGGCTGCACCAGCTCCGCGAGGCGGAGCGCGAGCAGCGGGAGCAGGAACGCCAGCGCCAGGAAGCGCAGGCGCGCGAAGAGCAGGCTGCCTTGATGCGGGGAGCGTCCGCACGGGCCGTCACGCCGGGCGGTGTCTCCAAGGTCTTCGACCCTGCCGCGCGGGCACAGCGCGGGGCGATGATAGGCGGTATGGCGGGTGCGCAGGCCGCCGGCATCCCGGTGCTCGCCCATGGTGGCGCGCTCCACCTGTCCAATGCCTTCACTCTCGAAGGCACCCGTGTGCTGCAATCCGTCCAGCAGCAGACCCTCGCCATGCTGGAGGCGAGCCTCACCGCGGTCGAGGCGGCGGAGCACCAGCAGCGCAATGCGAGCACGCCGGCCAGCGGCCCTTATTCGCGCAAGAAGCCCTATCCCCTCGACCAGCAGGTACGGCAGCAGATTGACGAGCCGTTCCAGCAGGCGGCGCGCACCGCCGCGATGGAAGGCCAGCTACCCTTTGGCGGCGAGAGCGCGGTCGAGGGTAGCCGCGCACAATACCTCACCGAACTCGCCGAGGACCGCGCCAACGGTACGCTGACAGAGCCGTTCTGGTCGATGGATGTGGGCGAGGCACTGGCTGCTCCCGGATCCGAAGGCGGCGTCGTGACGACGGGCACCGATGTGGCCCGCTCGCCGGGGCTCGATGCGTCTGTCTTGCGCGAGCAGAGAATGGCGGCACTCACGCAGGTCCAGCAGGGCCCGGCGAGCCTTCAACGCCAACAGGACGCCGCTGCCGCCGAGCGCAGGAGAGCGGAGAACGCGCGTCGCCGCGCGAGTGGGACCGCACGGCCCGGTGGTAGTGGACCGTCCGGGCCACGGGTTGCCGCAGGCCCTTGCGCAGAAGTGGTGCGGACTACTCCGACGAACTACCGCCTTCACAACATGTGCGGCTACCGCATCCAATTCACCTGCCATTATTCAAAAAACTCCAGCGGGACCCACATCTTGAATCCCGATGAAGCGTGGGGATGCCCTCAGCCGCATAGAAATATATATTGTAGATGAGACGTAATATTTGGAGACTATTTCCTTGAAACAAATATGATTTTTTCGGAAATTGTTGACAACAATCTCTATTGTTAACAGTATGTTGAATGATTATACTTGCACAAATGAGATAATCGCCTTATATATTTTTATTATCCGCTGAAAACCTGTCACAGGGCGTGCAAGAGCGCGGTGTCAGCGAGCCACTTGCGCCCCGCTCAGGAACAGGCGGATGCACTCGCGGACATAGGCCCGGCGCCTTTCGCTACCCACCCAAGCAATCCGTCCGTCGCGGCTGGGCGTGATCGAGCCCGCCACCATATCCATCAGCATGCGCGCCGCGTCCTGTGGATCGGGCACGTTGAGACGGCCGCGGGCGCATTCATGGGCGATCCAGTCGGCGAGCAACTGCAGCACCACGCCCTTGCCGTGCGGCTCGGAGATCTCTTCGAGCTCCGGATGCCGGATCGCTTCGACGAATAGCAATTGCAGGAAGGCAAAACGCTCCCGGTCAGCTTCGTCGTCGATCTCGTTGCCGAAGATCAGGTCCAGCGCCTGGTCGAGCGGGACATCGTCATAATTGGCCGGCAGGCGGAGCATGAGCTGCCGATGTTGGTCGATGATCGCTGTGATCAGGGCCGCCTTGCTGGGAAAAAGCTTATAGAGCGTGCGCTTCGAGATGTGGCATCGCGCCGCCACTGCGTCCGTCGTCAGCTGCGCATAGCCCGACTGCCGGAACATCTGCATCGCCGTTGCGACGATTTCGTCCCGACGCTCCGCGTCAGGGGCCAGCTTGGGGCGCCCGCGCGTACGGGGGACGGTGGAAACTTCCATTTCTTCGGATGACACAGCAACGCTTCCCGCAGCCGACGACCAGTGTGGCTGACCTAACACAATTGACAATCCAGCCGTTCACGAAATATGGGTACTAATAGGTACCATAAATAAGATCGGTTGCGATGTCACGTCCCCGGAGTCGTTTGGTCAAGTTCTCAATGCCCGCTCTCCTCGCGCTGGCGCTGATGGGGTGCGATGGGAAGGACAATGCGGGCCTGAATGTTCCGGGCGCGCAAGGGCGCACGCAGGTCAGCGTTGTCACCGTGCACCCGCAATCGGTGGCGATCACGGCGGAATTGCCGGGTCGCACCTCGGCCTCGCTCATCGCCGAAGTCCGGCCGCAGGTCGGCGGCCTTATCAAGGAACGGCTTTTCGAGGAGGGCGGCGAGGTCAGCGCCGGCGATCCGCTCTACCAGATCGAGCCGGCGAGCTATCAGGCCTCCTATGACAGCTCTGTCGCCAGCCTCCAGAAGGCCGAGGCGGCGGTGCCGAGTGCGGAGGCAAAGGTCGAGCGCTACACCGGACTGATCAAGCAGAACGCCGTAAGCAAGCAGGACTATGACGATGCCATCGCCTCGCTGGCGCAGGCGCGCGCGGAGGTTGCGGCAGCGAGAGCAAGCGTCGACACAGCGCGGATCAATCTCGACTACACCAGGATCACCGCGCCGATCGGCGGCCGGATCGACAAATCGGCCCTTACCCCCGGCGCACTGGTGACAGCAAGCCAGGACACAGCGCTGACCACGATCCGCACGCTCGACCCCATCAATGTCGACGTGACCCAGTCGAGCACCAATCTGCTCGACCTCCGCCAGGCGATCCGCGAGGGACGCGTCAAGATCAGCGGCGAGAACGTGTCGGTCCGGCTGAAGCTCGACAACGGTACGACCTACCCGCATGCGGGCACGCTGGAATTCTCCTCAGCCTATGTCGACGAGACGACGGGAACCTATTCGGTGCGGGCGCAGTTTCCCAATCCGGAGCGCCTGCTGCTGCCCGGCATGTATGTGCACGCCATCGTCGAGGAGGGCGTCGCGCCCAACAGCTATCTCGTCCCCCAGCGTGGCGTAACCCGCAACACCAAGGGCGAACCGGTGGCGCTGGTGGTGAATGCCGAGGGCAAGATCGAACAGCGCGTGCTCACCGTCGGCCGCAGCGTGGGTAACAGCTGGCTGGTCGACGCCGGAATCGGCGATGGCGACCGCGTCGTGGTGGAAGGCAGCCAGTTCGTGCGCAGCGGCCAGGACGTGACGACCGTCGAGGTCATTATCGACGATACCACCGGGGAAGTCCGGGAGCGCGGCCAGCAATCGGCGTCCCCGTCAAGCGGCGGTGACGTTCTTGCCGCCGGCAATGCCGGTGCCGGCAGCACGCGGAACTGAGGCAGGCCATGTCACGCTTCTTCATCGACCGCCCGGTTTTTGCCTGGGTGATCGCCATCCTCGTCATGCTCGGCGGGCTGCTGGCGCTCTACACCCTTCCCATTGCGCAATATCCGCAGATTGCCCCGACCACGGTGCGCATCACCGCCAGCTACCCCGGCGCGGATGCGCAGACGGTCGAGAACTCGGTGACGAAGATCATCGAGCAGGGCATGACCGGCATCGACAATCTCGACTACATGTCGGCGACCTCGACCTCGACGGGACAGGCGAGCATTACGATTACCTTCACCAGCTCCGCTGACCCCGACGTCGCGCAGATGCAGGTGCAGAACAAGCTGCAGCTCGTGACGTCGCAATTGCCGACGATCGTGCAGACGTCGGGAATCGAGGTCGACAAGGCCTCCGACGGCTTTCTCATGGTGATCGGCTTCGCCTCGACCGACGGCAAGATGTCGTCGGTCGACCTCGCCGACTATGTCGACTCGACGCTGAACGACACGCTGCGGCGCGTGGACGGCGTCGGCTCGACCCAGATGTTCGGCTCGGGCTATGCGATGCGCATCTGGCTCGACCCCGACAAGCTCGCCAAGTACCAGCTGATGCCGGGCGATATCGCCAGCGCGCTCGAGGCTCAGAACACCCAGGTCTCAGCGGGTCAGCTTGGTGGCCTGCCGCAGGTGCGTGGCCAGCAGCTCAACGCCAGCGTTACGGCGCGCAGCCGGCTCCAGACTGTCGAGCAGTTCCGCAACATTATCCTGAAGAGCACGACGAACGGCTCGCTGGTGCGGCTGAACGATGTCGCCACGGTCGAACTCGCCGCGGAAAGCTACACCTCGTCCACGATGTACAACGGCAGGCCGGCGGCGGGTCTCGCGATCAATCTCGCCACGGGTGCCAATGCGATCAGCACCGCCGAGGCGGTGAAATCGACCATCCAGCGGCTTTCCGCGACTTTTCCCGAGGGGATGGAGGTTGTCTATCCCTACGACACGACGCCCTTCGTCGTGCTGTCGATCGAAGAGGTGGTCCGCACCCTCGCCGAGGCCATCGTACTCGTCTTCGTGGTGATGTTCGTGTTCCTGCAGAACATCCGCGCCACCCTCATCCCCACCATAGCCGTGCCCGTGGTGCTGCTCGGTACCTTCGGCGTGCTGGCGCTGTTCGGCTACTCGATCAACACGCTCACCATGTTCGCCATGGTGCTGGCGATCGGCCTGCTGGTCGACGACGCCATCGTCGTGGTCGAGAATGTCGAGCGCGTCATGGAGGAAGAAGGCCTGTCGGCGCGCGAGGCGACCCGTAGGTCGATGGGCGAAATCACCGGCGCGCTGATCGGCATCACCACGGTGCTGTCGGCGGTGTTCGTGCCGATGGCCTTCTTCGGTGGTTCGGTCGGCGTCATCTATCGCCAGTTCTCGGTGACCATCGTGTCCGCGATGGTGCTTTCCGTGCTGGTCGCGCTGATCCTCACTCCGGCGCTGTGCGCCACCATCCTCAAGCCGGCCGCGCACGGTGCCAGGCAGCGCGGCATTTTCGGCGCCTTCAATCGGGCCTTCGAGCGGGGAACGGACGCGTATCGGCGTGGCACGGCCGGCATCATCGCGCGTTCGGGGAGGGCACTGCTCGTCTTCGTCATCATCGCGGTGGGCATGGGCTGGATGTTCCTGCGCCTCCCCTCCTCGTTCCTGCCGCAGGAGGATCAGGGCATCCTGATCACCAGCGTCCAGCTGCCGGTGGGGGCGACCGTGGATCGCACGCGCAACGTGCTGGATCAGGTCACCCGCCACTATCTCGACGATGAGAAAGCGGCCG
Source organism: Ancylobacter pratisalsi (assembly GCF_010669125.1). Taxonomy (NCBI): domain Bacteria; kingdom Pseudomonadati; phylum Pseudomonadota; class Alphaproteobacteria; order Hyphomicrobiales; family Xanthobacteraceae; genus Ancylobacter; species Ancylobacter pratisalsi. Next base: position 2,949,173 of record NZ_CP048630.1, on the reverse strand, counting down.
TCGAAGGCGTCATGACCATCTCCGGCTTCGGCTTCGGCGGCCAGGGCCAGAATGTCGGCACCGCCTTCGTGCGCATGAAGCCGTTCGACGAGCGAAAGTCGGCGGATCTCACGGCGAGTGCCGTGGCCGGACGGGCGATGGGTGCGTTCTCGCACTACCACGACGCGATGGTGTTCGCGCTCGCCCCGCCAGCCATTCAGGGCATGGGCAACACCAACGGGTTCAGCTTCTATCTGCAAGACATCAACGGCGCCGGCCACGAGAAGCTGATCGCCACCCGCAACCAACTGTTGGCCAAAGCCGGCGCCGATTCCCGGCTCGCCAACACCCGCCCGAACGGGCAGGAGGACGAGCCGCAATTCGTGGTCGACATCGATCAGGAAAAGGCCAGCGCTCTCGGGGTCTCGCTTGCCGACGTCAACGACACGCTCTCGACCGCCTGGGGCAGCGACTACGTCAACGACTTCATCGACCGTGGACGGGTGAAGAAGGTCTATCTGCAGTCGGCGGCGGAGTTCCGCATGCAGCCGGCCGATCTGGCGAAATGGCATGTGCGCAACAGTGCCGGCGCGATGGTGCCGTTCTCGTCATTCTCGTCGACGCGTTGGACCTACGGCTCCCCTCGGCTGGAGCGCTTCAACGGCGTCTCGGCGTTGGAGATTCAAGGTCAGGCCGCGCCGGGCGTCAGTTCGGGCGATGCCATGGCGGCGATCGACGAGATCGTGGCGGCCCTGCCGGCGGGCTACGGCCATGAATGGACGGGCCTGTCCAATCAGGAACGGCTGTCCACCAATCAGGCCACGGCGCTCTATGCGATCTCCGTGCTGGTGGCGTTTCTCTGCCTCGCGGCTCTCTATGAAAGCTGGTCGATCCCCTTTGCGGTGATGCTCTCGGTCCCGATCGGCGTTTTCGGCGCCGTCACCGCCGCGCATCTGTTCGGGCAGACCAACGACGTCTATTTCAAGGTCGGCCTGCTCACCACCATCGGCCTTGCCGCCAAGAACGCCATCCTGATCGTCGAATTCGCGATCGAGCGGCAGGCGCACGGAAGCGGGCTCGTCGAGGCGACGCTCGACGCCGCGCGCCAGCGCCTCCGGCCGATCCTCATGACCTCCTTCGCCTTCATCCTCGGCGTGACACCGCTGGCGATCGCCAGCGGTGCGGGCTCCGGCGCGCAGAATGCGATCGGCATCGGCGTGATGGGAGGCATGATCGCCGCCACCGTGCTCGGCATATTCTTCATTCCGCTGCTGTTCGTCGCCGTGCGCCGCGTATTCCGCGGCAAAACGGCCGCACCCGGCGGAGCGTCGCCGGCGGCCAACGAAGCGGGCGACGCCCATGCCTCGTAACCTCATCGCCACATCTCCCGCCGATCGCCCGACGGGCGCGGCTCGGCATCCTCGCGCTCCCGGAAATCACATGTCCCACGTCACGCCACGGGCACTTCCACGGGTCCTGCTCGTCCTGCTGGCCGGTCTTCTCGGCGGATGCGCGGTCGGTCCCGACTACAAGGCACCCGCCATGCAGATGCCCACGGGGTGGGGGAGCAGCAAGACGATCAGCACGAAGGCTGGCGATGTCGCCAGCCTGCCGCCGGACCTTGCCCGGTGGTGGGAGCAGCTGAACGACAAGACGCTGAACGGCCTCGTCGAATCGGCGGTGGCCGGCAATCTCGACGTGGCGACGGCCAAGGCGCGGGTGAGGCAGGCGCGTGCGTTACGGCGCCAGGCGCTGGCGGCGCTGTCGCCGGTGCTCACCGGCGATGCGAGCTACACCCGCGCCGACAATGGCAGCAACGTCTCCGCGCAGAGCGGCGATGTCACCGTCTCCGGCCCGTTCGATTCATTCGACGGCGGCCTGAGTGCAAGCTGGGAGCTGGACCTGTTCGGTGAGAACCGCCGCGCGGCCGAAGCCGCGACCTACGGGCTCGACGGCGCGGAGGAAAGCCTGCGCAACACCCTGCTCGTGCTGATCGGCGACGTCACGACCAATTATGTCGAAGCCCGCGGCTATCAGGCCCGCGCGGCGCTGGCCCGCCGGACCGCCGCCTCCCAGCACGAGACCGCGGCGCTGACACGCAACAAGCTGGAGGCCGGCTCGGCCTCGGCCGTCGACGTCGCCAATGCCGAAGGACAGGCGCAGAGCACGGAAGCCGACATCCCCCAGCTCGAATCCGCCTATCAGCAGTCGGTGCACCAGCTCGCCATCCTGCTCGGTCGCCCGCCGGCTTCGCTCAACGAGACCATGAAGCGCAGTGCGCCCATCCCCTCGCCCCGCCGGGCCGTGCCGCAGGGCGTACCGGCCGACGTTCTGCTGTCGCGCCCCGATGTCCGCCTCGCCGAACGCCAGCTGGCACAATACACGGCGAAGATCGGCCAGGCCGAGGCAGCGCGCTATCCCGATGTGAGCCTCGTCGGCGAGGTCTCAACCTCGGCGACAAAGGTGGGGGACCTGGGCAAGAATTCGTCCATCAGCTGGAGCTTCGGCCCGAGTGTCAGCGTGCCGATCTTCAATGCCGGACAATTGGAGGCGGCGGTCCAGTACGCGCAGGCCGAACGCGACGAGTATTTCATCGCCTATCGCTCGACGGTTCTGACGGCGCTGCAGGATGTCGAGAACGCCAGCGTCGCGCTCAGGCAGGAGCAGCGCCGCAATCGCAGTCTGGCGGCCTCGGCGAAGTCCTACCGGCAGGCCGCCTCGCTTGCCCGCACGCTGTATCAGAGCGGCAGCAGCAGTTTCCTCGATGTGCTGGACGCCGAGCGCTCGCTCTATTCGGCCGAAGACGCGCAACTCCAGAGCCGCGTGGCGATCACCAGCGACTACATAGCCCTGAACAAGGCGCTGGGAGGCGGCTGGTCGGGTGCCGTCGACACGCAAGCGCCGGAAGTCCACGACCAGATGGGCCCACGCTTCGTGAGAGCGAACTGGGCGCAGGAGTTCGCGGCATCGGAGCAGAACTAGGAACCGAGCCTTCGCGTGCGCCCGATATCGGGCGCCGCTCCAAGGTCGGGTTTCCGTGAAAGGTCCGATGCCCGCACGTGGCGCCCAACTGACCTCACCCCAACGGGCTTCGAACTTCTGCGCAGCAGCTCCTCGCCAACAGTTCGGAAGAAAATAGTGCCTCAGCGGGTGGTAGGCCCTCCCCTATTACCTTCGTCGCGGAGCCGAACTCGACTTTCCCGCGCTGCGATGTGAGAACGGCAAGCGCGCTTCACGGGGTGCGCTTTCAGCCGGGCATGTTGCCGGCAGCCTGCGTCCCGAGCAGCGCGAACAGAGCCAATAGCGCCACGATCGGCACCGCGACGCAGGCGAAGGCGAAGAGTGCGAAGCCGAAGGCACCAGCGAGCGCGCCGACGGCGAAGCTGCCGATTGCCGGAGCCATACGCCACAGCCGCGCCCTGGCCGGCTTGCCTTGATCCGCCGCGGTGCCGAGCCAGATGTCGAGGGCGTCGATCGTCGCCTGCGCGACGTTCACGGTCATCACCGTGGTGGTCGCGAGATGAGCGATCGACAAGCGGCCGATCGCGTTCTGCACCCCCATGGCCGTGACAGCGAACATGCCGGTGAAGATCGCTTCGATGGAATCCGGCAGGCGCAGCGGCGACAATACCATGCCGGCCAGCAGGAAAGCCGAGAGCAGCAACGCTTCCATGAGCAGAAGCGGCCGCATCGGCGCAATCTTCCGTCGCTCCATCGCCAGCGCGACGAGCCGGGCACTGCCCACCGAGAGCACGAAGATCGGCAGCGCGACCAATTTGGCGATGACACCGCCGGTGCCGGTGGCAAGCTGCTCGCCGATCAGCACGAAATTGCCGGTGACGTGCGAGGTGAACAGGCCGGCCAGCGCCATGAAGCCGGCGGCATCGACGAAACCGCCGACGAAGGCCATCGACACACCGGTCAGCACGTCGCGCTCACGCACGGCGGCGGACAGACGCGATGACGCGCTCTTAACGCCGCCCTTGCGCCCTGTCGGCGACATCAATTCGGTTCGCATGCGATGCACGACACTGCCCTCATTCTCATGGCGGTCCGGCCGTCGCTCTTGGAGCGAGGCTGAGGCGAGTGGCGGCGATTGTAGAAGTTGCGCGGATCGGGAGTATCCTGAGCCAACAGCAAGCACTTTTGCGATTTTTGGGAAAGCGAAGATGGACCGCCTGGAAGCCATGGCACTGCTTGTACGGGCGGTGGAGGCCGGCAGCCTGTCGGCCGCCGCGCGTGAGACCTCGAAATCCGTCACCGCGGTCAGCCGGAGCATCGCCGCGATGGAGACCGAGCTGGGGGTGCAATTGCTCCGGCGAACGACGCGCAGCCTCGCTCTTACCGAACAGGGGCGGCTCTTCTATGCGCGGTCGAAGGCGATCCTGGGCGATCTACGGGAACTGGATCTGGCTGTCGCCTCCACCCGAAGCGAGCCTGTCGGGCGGCTACGCGTCAGCGCCCCGACACTCATCGGGCGCCGGATACTGGCGCCGCTGGTAGCTGATTTTCTCGCCCGATACCCCTCCATGTCGATCGACCTTGTCTTGCTCGATCGCGCGGTAAACCTGATCGAGGAGGAAATCGACCTTTCAGTACGGATCGGGCACCTGCCGGATTCCGAGCTGCTGGTGCGCAAACTCGACGAGATCGACCTCATTGTCTGTGCTTCACCCGATTACCTCGCCAGGCGGGATGCGCCGTCCCGGCCCGAGGATCTAAAGGCGCATGATTGCCTGACATTTTCCGAAAGTCCGGGACCGGTGAACTGGCGTTTCCATGTCGATGGACGCAGCCGGATCGTCCGCCTCAACGGGCGCTTGTCGGTCAACGATCTGGACGTGGCGGTGGCGAGCGCGCGCGAGGGACTTGGCATCACGCGAGCGCCATCCTGGTATGTCGCGGACGATCTGCGCGCCGGCCGTCTGCAAGCGCTGCTCGGCGCCTTCCAGCGCGAGCCGACGCCCGTACAGTTGCTGTTCCAGCACGCGCGCATGGCCTCACCAAAATTGAGCAGATTCGTCGATCACGTCGCCATGCACTGGCCCCGCATCGGCAAGGAATAAGCCTGAAGGAGAGAAGGCGCATGCTGGCCGCCGGCTCGCGCAGGGCGCCGCTTCGCTCCCCGCCCCGAGGCACCCACGCAACGTCGACGGTGGCCTCAGCTCGCCGGAATGAAACACAGGATGCCGGCTCGGCGCGTCGGCTTTCCGGTGTCGCTCGTATGATTGACCCCATCCATGACGGGAACTTCGAGGAAATCGAACGGGCTTACGCCGTTGAGGCAGGCGACGTTGACCGCGTACAGCTGCTGGTCGGAGCGGCGCTGATGGTGGGTGTAAATCCCGCAGCGCGAACAGAAGAAGTGCCGGGCGGCTCCACTATGGAAGCGGTAGGTCGTCAGCATCTCCTCGCCCTCGAGGATCCGGATCCCGCCCATTTCAGCCATCACGACGACAGCCCCGCGCATGCGGCAATAGGAGCAGGTGCAGCGTCGGATCGAGTTGAAGCCATCGCTTAGCGCCACCTCGAAGCGCACGGCCCCACAATGGCACCCGCCAGTCCGGGCATTCGCATCTCTTGCCATGTCGTTCCTTGTCGAATTCTCACGTGGCGCAAGCATGTATAGGCACGCCGCTCACCGCCTTGTCAGCCGTGGCCCGAGGGCAAGGGCGAGCGGCAGAGTGATGAGCGCCGCGGCTGCGGTGCCCAGCGTCGCGACGACAGGGCCGGCCTGATCGCCTACCACGCCAAACAACAGCGGCGACAACGCCCCGGAGCCGATCACGCCCGTATAGAAGATAGCGAAGGCGCGCTCCGTCCGGTCAGCCGGCGCCAATTCCGGCACGGTGCCGTAGAGCACCGAGGAGGTGCCGTTCAAGGCTAGCCCCAGGAGCGGCAAGAGAACCAGTAGCGGTGCCAGCGGAAGGACCGCCGCGAAGGCGATCATAAGGGCCGTGGCCCCCTCGGTGCACAATGTGACCCCGACGATGCCCCAGCGCTGTGCAAGCCAACCGCAGGCCAGCTTGCCCGCCGCGCCGCCGAGGAAGACGAGGGCGAGCGCCGTCCCGATGAGCGGTTGCGACGCGCCTTTCAGCTGCAGCAGAAACGGCAGGAAGGTGAGGAAGCCCATGCGCACCCCGGTATCGACCACACCGATGGAGAGCAGCAGCGGAAAGCCACGACCGCCGCGCCGCGACGTTCGGGGGAGCGAGGCGGAGGGCGGGGGCGCCGGGTCGATCCTCGGCATGAACAAGGTGAGCAGCGCAGCGACGACGATGCCGGCGAGCGCCAGCAGCCAGAGCGACGACCGCCATGGCGCGATGGACAGGCCGAGGGACAGCGCGGCCGGAATGATGGCCTTGCCGAGGTCGCCCGTGAAATTATAGGTGCCGAGCGGCCCGCGCGCCGCCGGTCCATAGGCGCGCGACACCGCGCTGGAAGCGATCGGATGCTGGACGCTGGAGCCGGCGCCCGAGACGAGCAGCGCGGCATACAGGCCCATCGCCCCGCCACTGAAGCCGGCCAGCGCATAGCCGGCCGCCGCGAGCACCGTTCCGAGGATCAACACCGCCCGTCCGCCGACATGGTCCGCGAGCCAGCTCGCGGGCACCTGCAGCGCCGCCATGGCGCCGGCATAGAGACCGCGCAGCAGCGCGAGCGCGACATAGTCGAGCCCGAACTCGGCCCGCCAGACCGGAAGCAGCACGTAGATGGCGTCGGTGTATCCGTCGTGCAACGCGTGCGCGAGTCCGGAAAGGGCCAGCGTGCGTCGGCGGGTCGGGCGCGCACAGGGTTGCGCCGGCGATGTGGTGGTGGAGGTAATGCTGGATGAATTTATCACCTCACGACTGTGCGCCTGCTAGAATGTGGGGTGCAAACGACTAATTCGCCCTTTTGATGTCAGAAAAACTCACATGATTGCCCCCTCGAAACACCGACCTCTGCCGCCTCTGAACGCCGTCCGCGCGTTCGAGGCGGCCGCGCGTCGGTCGAGCTTCAAGGACGCCGCTGCGGAGCTCGGCGTCACGCATGGCGCGGTCAGCCGGCAGATCCGGCTTCTGGAGGAGTGGCTCGGTCCGCCGGCGCTGTTCCGCCGCCTGAGCCACGGAGTTGTCCTCACCGCCGAAGGCCGGGCGCTACTCGCCGACATCCAGCCGGCGCTCGAGCGCATCGCCGGGGCAGCGGCACGTCACGGCCGGGAGGCCAGCGGCACCGTGGTTGTAAGGGTCAATGCGCTCGCCACCTTCAGCCTGCGCTGGCTGGTGCCGAAGCTCGGCCGGCTGCGGGAGACGCATCCCGACATCACCATCGAACTGACGACCGGAAGCGAGCCGGTTGACGGGCTGGCCGGCGACTACGACCTGATCATTCGCGGCGGGCCGGACGCCTTCCACGGCTTCGAGGCGCGCCTGCTGCTCCCGGAGAGACGACTGCCCGCCTGCAGCCCCGCGCTGCTGCAACGCCAGCCGCTGGACGAGGTGGGGGACCTCGCGCGACACACACTTCTGCAGGTCGCGAGCATGCCGCGGCTCTGGCGCGACTGGCTCGCGAAGGCCGGGCACGGCTCTCTGGAACCAGCGGCGACGCTGATGCTGGACCACTTCTATCTCTCGATCCAGGCCGCCATGGACGGGCTCGGCGTGGCAATGGCGCCGTCCACACTGATCGAGGACGACCTGCGCGCGGGCAGACTGGTGACGCCCTTTCCGCACATCTGGCTGCCCTCGCGCAGCTATTTCGCCTACACGCCACGCGACTCGCCCCTACGCGCCGCCCGCGATCGGGTCTGCGCGTGGATCGAGGGCTTCGACGGCACCTCCGCCTCGCACAATGGCCGCATCTCGGCGGAGCGCTAACGACCGCCCCTGGCGCGGTGCCGCCCTAGATCATCGTCCTGGGGGCCAGGCCGGTTGCGCGTTTGAAGATCCTCGTCATGTGACTTTGGTCGGCGAAGCCGCATGCCAGAGCAATGTGCGCCAGCGATAGGGAAGCTCCGAGCAGATCTTCGGCCCTTTCGATCCGTCGGGCGATGAGCCAACCATAGGATGTAACGCCAGTCGAGGTTCGGAAGGCGCGTGCGAAACGGCTCACGCCGAGACCGCAGGCTTGGGCCAGTTCGGACAGACTTGTTCCGGTGGGCAAGGTGGCCTCTATCCACTCCTTGGCCACGCGCTCCTACGACACGGAGCCGGCACGGCTGCGCGACCCCGACCAGCTCCGCCGCGCCGCCTCCTGACCGCCTCAGCTCATCAGGGGGTCAATATTGGGCGCCGATCGGGGGCAATATTACGTGCCGTTTGACACAGAGTGGTGGCCTGCTTCGCCAAGCTCTGAAAATGTCTGCTTTGTGTAGGGGCCTTAAGGGCCGCTTCCCGCGCGAAGCGGCACGGGCGCCATTGACCCTTCTCAGACATATGGTGCGTCCGTTTAGGGGAGATCATTGTTCGAATTCCGGGTGCAGAGCCAATGGGACAACTGGGACTACGCGGTCTCGATCAGTTCGCGAGAGAATGCGGTCGCCTCCTACCCCCAATCGCGGAAGGATGATCGAAAGCCATGAACGGTGTCGCTCGATTTCAAACGGCGCAACGGCATATCAAGCGCCATCACTGAAAGAGGTTTGCCATGCTTGGCGCCAGGGAAGACATAGCTCCCCTCAACAACCTCCGATCGATTTTCCACCATCTCCGCAACGATCTGCACAGCTCGCGATGAGAGAGGAACACGGTGTTTCCGGCCAGCTTTCATTTTGACAGCGGGCACAGTCCATACCTTTGCAATGAGATCCAACTCACCCCACGGCACTTCCCGGACCTCGCCGGAGCGAGCAGCCGTCAGGATCAGGAAGTCCAAGGCTCGCGCGGATACACCTGACTGGCCTGCAAGCTGGCAACAAAGCCCGCCACCATTGATCGTCACTCTAGTTAACAGCGACGGGCTTCGGCAACATAGCGCGGAGAAACAGCCCGACATCTAAACGAATTGATGAAACGAAGTGAACTAACACTATACATAGTACTGCGGATACCCTATCCGCTATGAGCCAATACATTTATATTGACTCAATCATCTAATTTTCATCATGTATTTTGAAGATGGCTGGAGTCTCGGTCGGCGCCGACATTCCTTTCGGGCCGGCATCGTCGCTATCGCTACCGGACCCAAGGCGACATTGCCCACGCGCGTCCCCGTCAAACCGTTGGCGGACGGCAGACCGACATAAGGACGTTTCGTAGCCATCGGTGCGCCGGGTCCGCCTCCATGCGGGGATGCCACATCGCCGAGACGACGATGTCGGGCGTGGCGACCGGAAACTCGAAGCTGACGCAGCCCTCCATGAGCGAGGTGTCACCCAGGCATGAGCGAGGTATGAGGGCAACGAGATCGGAGTGACGGGCAATGCGCACGGCATCCGGAAAGCCTGGCACGACAGCGACGATTTCGCGACGGAGCCCGAGCGCCGCCAGCCCCTCGTCGACCGGCCCGGTAAAGCTGCCCTTGCGCGAGACCACCACATGCCTGGCCGCGGCATAGCGCTCCGGCGTCATCGGAGCTGTCACCAGCGGGTGCCCTGCTCGCACGACGGCCAAGAAATGGTCCCGAAAGAGGAGGCAGGTGCGCACTTCAGGCGCGAAGTCGCCCAGCACCCCAATCTCGATGTCGACGGCGCCCTCCCGAAGAGGTCCTGCATCCTTCACCGGCTTGGCCACAAAGCGCAGCCGCGCGCGTGGAGCCGCGTCGAGGACGGCACTGACCAGAGCCGCGGAGAACAGCCGAATGAACCCTTCATTGGCGCGAATGGTGAAGGTTCGGTCGAGCGTGGCGAGGTCAAGGCGATCATCCGTCGGGCGCAGAACTCCCTGCACCTCTTGGGTAAGCGCGTGCACCCGGTCGCGCAACGCAAGCGCGTGCGGTGTCGGCACCAGCCCTCGACCGGCGCGCACGAGCAGCGGATCGCCGGTCGCGGCCCTCAGTCGTGCCAGGGTCCGGCTCATGGCCGAAGCGCTGAGGCCAAGGCGCCGGGCCGCGCGCGTCACGCTCCCCTCGGAGAGGAGCGCGTCCAATGCGGGGAGCAGGTTGAGATCAGCAACATCCATCCCCGGACTTTAGACCGCCGGGAGGATAATACATAGCGTCCGACGCAACAATAGTTTGCATTCTGTGCGTCTGGTGCACTCACCGGATCGCGCTCATTTTCCTTTTGGAAGTTGAAAAGGAAAGGCGCCGTCATGACCCAAACTGATCTCAGCACATCCGCGGGAACCCTCCTGCTCGTTGGCGCGTCACGTGGCCTCGGCTATGCCATGGCGGCTGAATTCGCGGCACGGGGTTGGGTGGTCATCGCCACGGTGCGCGGGACGGACCGGACGCCGCTGCACGCCCTGGCGCTGGCTCATCCCGGCCGCGTTGAAATCGAGCCCCTCGACATCACCCAACCGCACGAGGTTGCCGCTCTGCGTCGACGCCTTTCCGGGCGCGGCATCGACATCCTCTTCGTGAACGCCGGGACGGCCAACGCCGATCAGGCCGAGACCATCGCAGAGGTCTCGACCGAGGAGTTCACCCGCGTGATGGTCACCAATGCGCTGAGCCCGATGCGGGTCGTGGAAGCCTTGCAGGCTATCGTCTTGCCGACTGGAATGATCGGCATCATGTCTTCGGGACAGGGCAGCGTCGCCAACAACATCAAGGGCGGTCACGAGGTCTATCGAGGCTCCAAGGCGGCGCTGAACCAGTACATGCGCAGCTACGCCGCCCGCCACGCAGGCGAACCACGCGCCCTGGTCCTGATGGCGCCGGGCTGGATCCGCACCGGGCTCGGCGGACCCGATGCGCCCTACACCGTGGAAGAGACCGTGCCGCAGATCGTCGCCACACTTCTCTCGCAGCGGGGCAAGCCCGGCCTCCGTTATCTCGATCGCAAGGGACATACCGTGCCATGGTGAGCATCGCTGGACGATGAACGCCGCTCCACGGCGCCGTAGCGCGGCCGGCGCGGCAAAGGCCGTGCCGGCTCGACAGCACGATCAGTTCCGTCAGGCCGTCAATGACCGTGGCCGCGTTGAGCCTGCGGTCGATGCGGTTCGCCAGACACTCCCGCATGAACTCGTCTTTTCGAGTGCCTTCAGCCGCTCGACCTAGTCGCTCTTCCGCCCGCCGAACTCTCTGCGCCAGCGGTAATCCGTGAACGGCGTCGCCCGGATGGCTTCGGCACCCGAACCCTAGCTGCCGAAGCACCGCGACGATCTCCTCCGCCTTCCGCTTCTTCTGCGCCATCGCGCCATCCTCCAAAGACCCGACCCCTCCTTCGCGGAGGACCACTTTCGAGGGGAGCCAGTCTAAGGAGGACAGCGCCGCCTTCGCCGGCGATCAGCGCATTGCCGGGCCGTCGATGGCGTCCAGGATCTCCATGGCGGCGGCGGGGATATCGAGGCGGGACGCCGCGAGGTTCTCGGCGAGGTGGGCGCTCGATGAGGTGCCCGGGATGAGGAGGATGTTGGGCGAGCGGCGCAGCAGCCAGGCGAGGGCGACCTGCATGGGGCTGGCGCCGAGTTCGGTCGCGACCTGCGTCAGGGCGTGGGACTGGAGCGGCGAGAAGCCACCCAAGGGGAAGAAGGGCACATAGGCGACGCCCTCGGCGGCCAGCTGGTCGATGAAGGCGTCGTCGCTTCTGTGGGCCAGGTTGTACTGGTTCTGCACGCCGGCGATCGGAACGATGGCGGTTCCCTGCGCATATTGCGTGGGCGTGACATTGCTGAGGCCGATATGTCTGATCAATCCCTGTTGCTGCAGCTCGGCCAGTGCCGTCAATGGTGCTTCGATCGACCCTTCGGCGGGCTCGTGGATGTCGAACATGACACGCAGGTTGACCACATCCAGGACATCCGTGCCCAGGTTCTTCAGGTTATCGTGGACTGCGGTCGCGAGGGCCTGGGGTGAGAAGGCCGGCAGCCACTCGGCGTTCGGCCCGCGAACGGCGCCGACCTTGGTCACGATGAGCAGGTCCGACGGGTAGGGATGAAGCGCCTCCCTGATCAGCTGGTTGGTGACGTGCGGGCCGTAGAAGTCACTGGTGTCGATGTGATTGACGCCGGCGTCGCGCGCGGCGCGCAGGACGGCGAGGGCTTCGGCACGATCCCTTGGAGGGCCGAACACGCCGGGACCGGCCAGCTGCATGGCGCCGTAGCCCAGACGATTCACCGTCCGGCCAGCGAAGGAATAGGTGGGGGTTGTCATGATCGTTCTCCTTGAGGACGCGAGACATCTAATCCTTGCGGCGGTGGACGATAATCGTCCACAATCCGAACGACCTGTGCGGAATGGCGAACAATGGCGCACAATCTGGCGGACGTGAACGCCTTTATCGCGGTTGCGCGGGCGCGTGGATTCCGCAACGCGGCCCGGATCGAGGGCACAAGCGCGTCGGCTCTCAGCGATGCGGTGAGACGGCTTGAAGGGCGACTTGGCGCGCGCCTCCTGCATCGGACGACGCGAAGCATCAGCCTGACAGAGGCCGGAGCCCGGCTGATGGCCCGACTGGAGCCGGCCCTCAGCGAGGTGGACGCCGCCCTGTCGGGGGTCGGGCGCGTTGGCGATGAACCAGCCGGGACCTTGCGGCTGAACGTGCCGGTGAGTGCGGCGCGTCTCATCTTGCCTGATCTCGTGCCGGCTTTCCTGGCGGCCTATCCGCAGATCCGGCTGGAGATCACGGCGGAGGACAGCTTCGTGGACGTGCTGGCCGCCGGAGCCGATGCCGGCATCCGGTATGACGAGCGGCTCGAACAGGACATGATCGCCGTCCCGATCGGTCCGCGTATCCAGCGTTTTGCCTGCGCCGCCGCGCCCGCCTATCTGGACGCCCGAGGGCGCCCCGGCCATCCGCGTGACCTGCTGGACCACGCCTGCCTTCGCGGACGCTTCTCGAGCGGCGCGTCCCCCGCCTGGGAGTTCGAGCGCGAGCGGGAGACCGTGATGATCGAGGGGGATGGCCCGCTGATCGTCAATTTAGGGCCTGCGATCGACCTTGCGGTCGAAGCGGCGATCGCGGGTACGGGCATCATCTATCTCTTCGAAGCCTGGCTCGCGCCGCTCCTGAAAAGCGGCGCGCTGGAGCCGGTTCTCCCCGACTGGTGGCCAAGCTTCCCCGGGCCTTTCCTCTACTATTCAGGGCGGCGGCTGGTACCTCCGCCGCTTCGCGCGTTCATCGACTTCATTCGCGCGCGGCCGTCCTCATGAGGCGAAACGAAGCAACGGCGTGTGCATGATTTCGCGCCAGAACCTAGCGTCCGCCGCCAGTGCTGTCCGCCATCGGGCATCTTGCATCGGAGCAAACAGCGCGCGCCTTGCAAGGATGGGGCGGACAATGGCATCGATCGTCTCGCCGACCCCGCCCCCTATTCTGATCCGTGCCGTGAACAAGCAGCCATTTCTCGCGGGCGGCGGCGGCTGAGCGGGCATTCACATCTCGGTCCGCCCGTCTATCGGCAGGCGCTTCGCGGCTTCGAGGAGGGTGCCACGCTCCTTCCGCGATCTATCGATACAATCTGCAAGCAGTACCGATCCCATTCCGCCGTGGGCTACTCGGCCCTGGCCGTTCGCGGAACACCACGCCGGGCGCAGGCTCATAACAGCCGCCTGTTCGATTTCCGGTGTGAAGGGACCGGGGCCTGCTCGCGGGATGCCGCCAACGCCTCAGCCGAGCGCCAGCGCTTCAGGCGTCAGCCAGGGCGCTATTGCGAGCATCGGCGGGAGGGCGTGGAGCAGCGCCATGCTGCGCGCGACTTCCGCGATACGCGGTGCCAGATCGTCAAAGTCGCCGCGTCGCGTCGTCAGCAGCAGTTCGCGCGAGAAGGCGGTGCCCGGCAGCGGCAGTGCCGCGACGCCTGCGGCATGCGCCGCCCCCTGTAATATGCAGAGCGGCGTGGTGATGGCGACGCCCATCCCGGTAGCGACCATGGCGACAAGAGCGTCCGAGGTGTCGAATTCGAACGCCCGTGGCGGCCGAAGCCCCATCCGGCCGAGATGCCGTTCAATATGCTGGCCGGCATAGGAGCGAGCGCTGTGGCGCACCAGCCGATAGCGTTCGAGGACGGCCTGCAGATCGTTGCCGCGCACCGCATCGATCTCGGTGCGCGGGATGATGAGCACATAGGGCTCTCGAAAAATCACGATCCGCTCGACACTGCCCAGCCCCTCCATCGGATCGCAGGTCAGTGCGGCATCGATGTCGTGACGCATCAGGGCCCGTGTATGGGAAAAGGCGAGGCCCGACCACGCGGTCACGGTCAGGGCAAGGGCCCCGTCGGCGAGTTCCCTCACGATACGCGCGCCGATGGTGCCGGCCAGTGAATCGACAAGGCCGATGCGCAAATCAATGCGCCCCGGCCGTTCGGCGGCAGCCCGCGCATCCGCCAGCAGTCGCTCGGCCGCGCGTGCGAGTTCATCCGCTCGACTGGCAACCATTCGCCCGACATGGGTTGGCGTGAGCGGCCGCCGGCTGCGGTCGAACAATGGCGCTCCGATGAGCGCTTCCGCACGCCTCAGAGCCTGCGAGACAGCCGACTGGGTGACGCCGGCGCGCTCGGCCGCGGCGGTCACACTGCCCGTCTCCGCGACCGCGGCGACAAGGCGGAATGTCTGCAAATCGAGCTCGCCCACAACATTATCACCATAACTAATGATTCTTTGCAGATACGCTGAATATACCGCATTTTGGTTGACCCCGGCACCGTGGCGTGATCGCTTTTGAGACATGACCTCGTTTTGTGCAGATAAAGGGCATTAGAGCCGTGGAGCGGACGCAGCTTGCCGTCGTCGGTCTTGGTGCCATGGGCATGGCAACGCTCTACCAGCTGGCGCGGCGCGGCATCGACGTGATCGGAATCGATCGCTTCGAGCCGCCGCATGAACTCGGCTCCAGCCACGGCGAAACGCGAATCACCCGTCAGGCGGTCGGCGAAGGCCGCGACTATGTGCCTTTCGTTCTTGCTTCGCATTCGATCTGGCGGGAACTTGAGGCGGCGTCCGGCGAAACCCTGTTGGAGGAATGCGGCGCGCTTGTCATCGCTCCGGGCTCAGGCGTGTCTTCCCATCACGGCAAGCCGGATTTCGCGGCACGCTCGATCGAAATGGCACGGGCGTTCGGCATTG
Source organism: Ancylobacter pratisalsi (assembly GCF_010669125.1). Lineage (NCBI taxonomy): Bacteria > Pseudomonadati > Pseudomonadota > Alphaproteobacteria > Hyphomicrobiales > Xanthobacteraceae > Ancylobacter > Ancylobacter pratisalsi. Next base: position 2,934,041 of record NZ_CP048630.1, on the reverse strand, counting down.
CCCATGAGGTCCTCGACGGGGCCGAAGCGCGTCGACGGTTTCCGCAACTGGAAGGCATTTCGAGCGACGACAAGATCTATTACGAGCCGGGTGGCGGCTATGTGCGGCCAGAGCGCTGCATCGCGGTCCAGCGGGACCAGGCGCAAGCCCTGGGTGCCCGCCTCCGGCTCGGCGCGGAAGTCACATCGATCCGGCAGGAGGGTGATGGGGTCCACATCAGCGTCGGCGGGGACGAGATCGTCGCGGATCAGGTCGTGGTAGCGGCCGGCGCCTGGACGGCGCCGCTGCTCGGCCCGCCGTTCGACCGGCTGCTCACGGTGAGCCGGCAGGTGCTGCACTGGTTCCGGCTGGAAGATCCTGTACCGCACACCGGAGCCCCGGTGTTCATCTGGATGCACGGCGCGGGCGACGAGGATTACTTCTACGGCTTCCCCCCGCTGCCCGGCGACGACCGGTTCAAGGTGGCGAGCGAACAGTATCGAGCTACGACGACGGCCGAGACTCTTGATCGGGAGGTATCTCCCGCCGAATCCGCCGAGATGTGGCAGGCGCACGTCGCCGGCCGCGTCGCCGGTGTGACGGCTGAGGTCGCCCAGGCGGCAGCGTGCCTCTACACCGTCACCCCCGACAACGGCTTCATCATCGACCGCCATCCACAGCAGGACCGTGTGATGGTGGTCTCCGCCTGCTCCGGCCACGGTTTCAAGCACTCCGCCGGCATCGGCCAGGCCGTGGCGGAAGCGGTGTTGGGCCTACCCAGCACCTTCGACTTGGCCCCCTTTTCGCTTACCCGCTTCCAAGTGAGCTCTACATGACCCACTAATAGGCGTCCGGCGGCTCGCTTTCGCCGGTTGCGATCACCTGAAAACGGGACCAGCGATCCCGACCTGTATGAAAGGTTTCTCCGCATGCGCAAATCGATGATCGCCCTTTTCCTGGCCGGCGTGCTTGTGCCATTCGCCGCACAGGCGGCGGATGGCGTCGACGCCATCAAGCAGCGGGGCACGCTGGTTGTCGGCGTGAAGGCTGACTACAAGCCCTTCGGCTTCCGCGACCCGTCGGGTGCCGTGGTCGGCATTGAGCCGGATCTTGCGGCAGATGTCGCCAAACGACTCGGAGTGAAGCTCGAACTGGTGCCGGTCGTCTCGTCGAACCGCATCGAGTTCCTGCAGCAGGGCAAGGTCGACATGCTGATTGCGACCATGTCGGACAAGCCCGAGCGCCGGAAGGTCGTGCAGGCGATCGACCCGCCCTACTATTCCGACTTCGTCAACGTGCTGCTGCCGAAGAAGGCTGGCGTGAAGACCTGGGCCGAGCTCAAGGGCAAGCCGCTCTGCGCCACTTCGGGCGCCTGGTACAACAAGGAGGTCGCCCAGACCTACGGAACCGAGATCGTCGCGTTCGACGGTTCCGAGAAGCCGCTGTTCGCACTCAAGCAGGGCAACTGCGTCGGTTACGTCTATGATCAGACGTTCATTCAGGGCAAGCTGCTCGATGACGCGTGGAGCGCCGACTACGAGATGCCGCTGAAGGGCATTCTGGATGCCCCGTGGATCATGGCCGTTGCCACCGGCAACGAAAGCCTCATGAAATACCTCGAGGACGTCACCAAGGATTGGATGAAGACCGGCTTCATCGTCTCCGAGGAGAAGAAGTTCGGTATCGAGCCGACGGAGTACTCGAAGGCCATGTATGAGAAGATGAAGAACTCGACGAACTGATCGCATAGCGCGGCCGATCCTTTATCGGATCGGCCGCGTTCTTTTGACGTTTTGAGACGGCGCGCCTTACACGGATCGCCAACCGGATAGCGCGATGGACGTCATACCCGCCTGGTTCCAAGAACTCTACGAAACGACGGGCCTCAACTTCACGGTCTTCTACGACCCTTACGACTGGCACCGCTATGTTGACGGTCTGAGGATGACCTGTCTGCTCGCGGTGACGACCATCCTGGTCAGCCTGTTGATCGGCGCGGTGGGCGCGCTCCTGCAAACCGCCCCCTCGCGCATCGTCCGCAGTGTGGTCAACGTCTACGTCGTCGTATTCCGCAACACCCCGCCGCTGGTCCAGATCTTCTTCTTCTATTTCGGCGTGGGGGCCATGCTTCCCGCGGGCCAGGACCAGTTCGGGCTACGCCAGCCTTTCATCGACAATGTGGAGTGGGCCATCATCGCGCTCTCGCTCTTCGCGGGCGCTTTCAATATCGAGATCTTCCGGTCCGGCGTCGAAGCCGTGCCCAAGACCACCGTGGAGGCTGCGGAAGCGCTCGGCTATACGCGGCTCAGGGCCTACGTCTATGTGATCCTGCCACTGGCTTTGCGGGTGTGTCTGCCGGCTCTCAACAACAACCTCGTCAACCTGCTCAAAACCACGACCCTCGCCTATGCGATCGCCGTGCCGGAGACACTCTACGCCGTGAAGCAAATCTGGTCGGAGTCGCAGAACGTGTTCGAGATGATGCTGGTGCTGTTCGTCACCTACGGCGTCCTCGTGGGCCTGCTGGTCTGGATCATGCACCGCTGGGAGAAAGCCCTGCGCATCCCGGGGTATGGCCGATGAGCACGAAGACAACGGAAACGGGCGCAAACTCGCCGCTGCCAGTGCTGTTACCGTTCCGGATCGAGCCCACCCGGTTGTCCGTGCCTCGTCTGGCACCGGTCCATGCCCTGCTGTTCGGTGCGGGCCTCGCCCTGCTTGCGGGGACGGCCTGGGCTCAGGCGGATGCGGCTCAGTTGTCTCCGCTTGAGGTCATCATCAAATGGGCGCCGCTGCTGCTGTCCGGTTTCGCGTTCAACATCGTGATCTCAATGGTTGCGATGGCACTCGGCACTGCCGCCGGCCTTGGGGTTGGCCTCAGCATGCTGTCCGAGAAGCCGCTCATCGCCCGCAGCGCCTGGGCGCTCACACAGTTCTTCCGCAATGCGCCATGGCTTGTCCTGCTGTTCTTCGTGATGTTCCTCGTGCCGTTCCAGATCACGGTTTTCGGCATCAAGATCCCTTTGCCGGACTGGGCCAAGGCAACCGTTGGCTTTTCCCTGCCGGTGATGGCGAACGTCGCTGAGATCGTCCGTGGCGCCGTACGCTCCGTGCCCTCGACGCAATGGGAAGCCGCGGAATCGCTCGCCTTCACGCCGCGCCAGACCATGTGGCGGATCATTCTTCCCCAATGCGTGCAGCGCATGCTGCCGCCGTGGATGAACCTCTATTCGCTCGTCACCATGGCGACCGTCCAGGCCTCGATCGTCGGCGTCTCCGAGATGCTGACGCTCACGGCCCAGGTCCACACCGCCGAGGGCGGCCGGCCGGAACTTTTCGCGCCGCTCTATGGCTTCGCCCTGCTCTGTTTCTTCCTATACTGCTACCCGATCGACCGGTTCACTGCCCGGCTCGAACGTCGATTCCACATCCGGTGAGAGACCATTCGCGTATGGCCGTTGCGACAGATACCCGCCCCTGGACCCCCGACCAGCCCATCATTCAGCTGATCGACGTCCATAAATCCTTCGGCACGTTCGAGGTGCTGAAGGGCGTCAGTTTCGACGTGAAAAAGGGCGAAGTGGTCTGCATCATCGGCCCGTCAGGCTCGGGCAAGTCGACGCTGATCCGCTGCATCAACGCTCTGGTGCCCCTGACCTCGGGAACGATCCGCGTCGAGAATATCGAAGTGTCGGACCCGCAGCTCGACAAACTCGCGCTACGCCGCAAGGTCGGCATGGTTTTCCAACAGTACAATCTGTTTCCCCACAAGACCGCCCTGCAGAATGTGATGATGGCCCCGATCCACGTGCTTCATCAGGACAAGCGCGAGGTCGAGGAGCGCGCCCGCGCCCTGCTGAAGAAGGTCCGGCTCGTCGGCAAGGAGCACAGCTATCCGGGCGAGCTGTCCGGCGGCCAGCAGCAGCGCGTCGCCATCGCCCGCTCGCTCGCCATGCTGCCCGACGTGATGCTGTTCGATGAGGTCACCGCCGCGCTCGATCCGGAGACGGTGAAGGAGGTGCTTCTCGCCATCCGCGAGCTTGCCGAGGACGGCATGACCTGCCTGCTCGTGACCCACGAGATGAATTTCGCCCGCGACATTGCTGACCACATCTACTTCACCGACCGCGGCGTCATCGTGGAGCACGGGCCGCCCGACACCTTCTTCAGCGCACCAAGCGATCCGCGCACCCGAGAATTCCTGTCCCAGGTGTTGTGATGACTGACGGGCGCAGCGTCGCCGGGTCGGCGGCGGACCGCGGCTATGCTGGCAGGACTATCACCTTGGTCTTGACCGGGGTGCGATCATAAAGGTCGATCATGTCCTGGCTGAGCAGGCCAACACAACCGCTGGTAACGCCTGAGCCGATCGATTCAGGATCGCTGGTCGCGTAGATCGTATAGAGCGTGTAAACGCCATTCTGATAGAGATGGAGCGTTCGGGCACCGAGCGGATTGTCGAGGCCGCCCGGCATGCCGCCGGCGTATTGTGCAGCCTCCGGCTGGCGCTTGATCATCTCCTTGGGCGGTGTCCAGGTCGCCCACTCGCTTTTGCGCCCGACATAGGCGTCTCCGCTCCACAGGAACCCCTCGCGGCCGACATTGGCGCCATAGCGAGTGGCGGCTCCGTCGTCCTCGACGCGGTAGACGTAGTAGTTACTGGGATCGACGATTATCGTGCCGGGCTCTTCCGTGGTGTCGTACCGGACGGTGCGGCGATAATATTTCCGGTCGACCTTGGCGACATCGACAGCCGGGATCGGGAATTTTTCATCGGGCATTGGCCCGTACAGTTTCTTCGCGTCCGCGAGGCTCATGCCGTCGAGCGTCGCGCAACCGGTCAGTCCCAGCGCGCCGAGACCGACGGCCGAACCGACCAGAAACGACCGCCGATTGAGCAGCCCCGTCCGTCGCCCGGACAGAGCGATATCGTTCACCCTGGCGGCATCGGCATCTGCACCGTCCATGAACATGATTATGGATTTCCTTGCTGCCCGCAGGCGAACCTGCTGACACGAGTTTGCTGGCCTATGGTCCCACTGACAAACTCATTACCCCTGATGTCGGCTCCTGGGTAGCGCCTTCAACATCTGCCTCAGCGTAAGGCCGCCGGGGTACGAAACGGCGTTGCAACGGGACCACCCCGGGTCCGCCGCGATCTCCAGCTCCTGTAAGGACGGACTAAGACGTGCGGGATGACAGACACGTCCTCGCCCAGACTGCGCGCACCGGACGCGACGGCGCGCGCGTTCAAGAGCCGCGGCGGTTGTCGGCACAGGCCTCGGTCGTCACGTGCGCGACGACGGCTCCGTTCGTCAAGGCATCATGCGGATGTGCTGATCGTAGAGAATCCAGATGGTGCCTGACACCATCAGCAGCAGGATCAGTACCGTGAACAGGATCAGCTTCAGATCGTCGCGATGCGATCTGGCAAGGTCTATGTGCAGGAAGTAGCGCAGGTGCACCAGCGCCTGAATGAAGGCGAGCAGCCCCAGCGCGGCGAGGGCGGCGCCGCCCTTGAGAAGTTCGAACCACACCAGAGCGAACGCCGCGCCCGTCAGAAGCAAGGCAAGGCCAAGCCCGACCATATAGCTGAGCCGCTCTCGCCCCTCATCCTCATACTCGCTCGCTGGCATGTCAGCGGGAACCTGGTTGCTCATGACACGACCCCGAACAGGTAGACAAAGGTGAATATGGCGATCCAGACCACGTCGAGCATGTGCCAGAATAGCGCCAGGCGCATCAGCCGGAGCTTCACCGTCGTGTTCAGGCCCATCACCGAGATCTGAACGGCCATGACCGCCATCCACACCAGCCCGGACGACACGTGCAGCGCGTGGGTGCCGGTCAGCAGATAATAGGCCGACAGGAAGCCGCTCGCCTGCGGAGGCGCGCCATGCGCGGTGACCATGACGTAATAGTCGTGCAGCTCCATGCCGACGAAGGCGGCACCGAGCACGCCGGTGACGAGGAGCCATGCCAGTACGCCGCGCCCGCTTTCGCGATACTTCATCGCCAGCATGGCGAAACCGAAGGCGAAGCTGGAAAGCAGCAACAGCAGCGTTTCCACGAATGCCGCGGTCAGGTCGAAGACCTCCGCGGGCCTGGGACCATCGGCGATGCCCTGGACGCTCATCGCCGCATAGGTCGCGAACAGCACTGCGAACAGCACCAGATCGCTCATCAGGAAGATCCAGAAGCCGAACATGACCTCTTCGGCCGCTTCATGGGCTTCTGGATCGGTGCCAGCGAGATTCAGTCCGGGATGCAGGCGCTCGGATACGCTCATGACAGGACCTCCACGGCAGCGCCGGAAGAGACGGGGCCGGAGAGGCTTTCCAATCCTTCCGGGAGGGCCTTGCCCCGGTTGTCGGATGTCATTTCCCGTTCGCGCGACACACCCGGCGCGGCGCGCGCGGCGGCGAGGAACGCTTCGTTTGCGGCCTTCACCGCTTCGGCGGGTATGGTCTCGGTGGTGTCGGTCTCGAAGGAACGGACGATGACCACCGCCCACATCATCAGGAACGAGACCGCAACCAGCCACCAGATGTGCCAGACCAGACCGAATGCCCATGCACAGGCGAACAGGCCGATGAGTGGCGCCGTCGCCGTGTTGCGTGGAACCTCGATATCCTCATAGGCCACCGGCGAACGGTAGGCGTGGCCGGCTTTCTTCGCCTCGTAGAAGGCATCGCGCGATACCACCTGCGGGATCACGGCGAAGTTCCATTCCGGCGTCGGTGAGGGAATTGCCCATTCCAGCGTGCGGCCGTCCCAGGGATCGCCCAGCGGCGCGGCCAGTTGCGCGCGCCGGCGAACCGATACGACGATCTGCACGACCATCAGGGTGAAGCCCGCCAAGATCAGCGCGGCGCCCGCCATGGCCAGGGCGAACCAGGGCAGGTAGTCGGGATCGGCCCACATATAGGTGCGCCGTGTTGCTCCCATCATGCCCAGCCAGTAGAGCGGGAAGAAGGCCAGCAGGAAGCCCGGCGCGAAGCACCAGAACGACGCCCTGCCCAGGCCTTCGTGCAGCCGGAACCCGAATACTTTTGGAAACCAGAACTGCACTGCCGCGAACATGCCGAACAGCACGCCCGGAATGATCATGTTGTGGAAGTGCGCCACCAGGAACAGCGTGTTGTGGACCTGGAAATCGACACTGGGATTGGCGAGCAGCACGCCCGTCATGCCGCCGAGAATGAAGGTGAGCAGGAAGTTGATGTGGAACAGCATCGGCGTGCTGAAGCGGATGCGCCCGCCGACCATGGTCAGCAGCCAATCATAGACCTTCACGCCCGTTGGTACGCCGATCACCATCGTGGCGATGCCGAAGAAGGCGTTCACATTCGCGCTCTGGCCCATCGTGAAGAAGTGGTGCAGCCACACCGCGAAGGAGAGCACGGCGATGCACATGGTGGCGTAGACCAGCGATGTGTAGCCATAGATGCGCTTGCTGGAGAACGTGGCGACCACCTCGGACCAGACGCCGAAGGCCGGCAGGATCAGGATATAGACCTCAGGATGACCGAACAGCCAGAACAGGTTGGCGTAGTTCATCATGTTGCCTCCCTGCCCGTTCGTGAAGAAGTGGAAGCCGGCATAACGGTCGAGGGCAAGCATGGCTGTCGCGGCGGTAAGCGGCGCCATGGCGAAGATCATCAGGATCGAGGTGCACAGCGTCGTCCACGTAAACAGCGGCATGCGGAACAGCGTCATGCCGGGGCAGCGCTTCTTGTAGATGGTCACGGCGAAGTTGAGGCCCGTCAGGGTCGAGCCGATCGAGCCCAGCGACACCGCCCATATCCAGTAGTCGACCCCCTCGCCCGGATTGAACTGGATGCCGGTGAAGGGCGGATAGGCGGTCCAGCCGCCGGTGGAGAACTGGCCGACGACCAGCGAAACCATCATCAGTATCGCGCCGGCAAGGGTCAGCATCAGCGAGATCGCGTTGAGCAGAGGAAATGACACATCGCGCGCGCCGATCTGCAGCGGCATGACGTAGTTCATCAAGCCGGTGATGAAGGGCATCGCCACGAAGAAGATCATGATCGTGCCGTGGGTGCTGAAGAGCTGCCCGAAATGGTCCGCGGACAGGAAGCCGGTGCTGTCATAGGCGGACAACTGCTGGGCGCGCATCAGCGCCGCCTCGATGACCGCGCGGGCGAACATCACCAGCGCGATCACGATGTACATGATACCGACCTTCTTGTGGTCGACGCTGGTCAGCCAGTCCCGCCACAGCGGGACCCACCACCCCTTGACCGTGAGCAGTATGACGCTGGCGACAGCGCCCAGCACGGCGACGGTTCCCGCCCCCGAGGCGATGAACTCGCTCAGCGAAGGATTTTCGATCGCCCCGGTGAAAACGAGGGAGCTCCACTTCAGCTGGCCGAATATCAGCTCCCAGCTCATTGTCCGGCCTCCGGCATGCGATCATGTTTCTGTTGGGGGCCTGTCGGCATAGCCATTCCCGCATGGGCAGGCCCTTTGGGCATGCCCGGCGCGAAGCTCGCGATCACCTGGCCAAAAAGGCCCGGAGTGAACTGGCCATAGAGTACCGGCTTGTCCACCACGGAGGGCTCGAGCAGTTTCGCGTATCCTGCGGCATCGAGCGCCGCGCCCTGCGTCTTCGTCGCCTCGACCCAGCCATTGAAAGCGTCCTGGCTCATCACGCGGGTGGTGAAGGATTGGGTCGCGAAGCCGAGACCGTTGTACTGGGTGTTGCGCCCGGTGAAGTCGCCACTCGCGTCGGCCAGAAGGTTGAGCTGCGTCTGCATCCCTCCCATCGCGTAGATCTGACCGGCAAGGCGGGGAATCATGAAGGACTGCATCACCGTGCCGCTGGTCAATTTCAGCGTCACCGGCCGCCCTTCGGGCAGAGCGAGCAGATCAAGCGTTGCCACCCCCTGTTCGGGGTAGAGGAACAGGAATTTCCAATCCAGGGCGACGACCTCGACCACCAGCGGCTCGGGACCGAGAGCCCGATACGGGTCGAATTTCAGCGTGTGCTTCCAAAGCGCCGTGCCGAGGATGACCATGAGAGCCACCGGGATGCCCCAGATGAGCATCTCAAGACCCCAGCTGAACTCCCAGTTCGGCCGATAGGTACCTTTGCCGCCCCGGCGGTAGCGGAACAGCACGATCGGCAACGCAACGAACATCGGCACGATGACGATGAGCATCAAAGAGCTGATAACGCCAAAATGCGAGAGCTGCGCCGATGCGATAGGCCCGGCAGGCTCAAGGAAACTCCCGGCGGAAGCGGCTCCCGGGACAGCTGCGGCGAGCAACCCGACAATTCCCCTCGACTTCACGCTGTCCCCCTTACGACGGATCCACGCCGAACCGCATGGCACATCCCATATGATGGCATCAGCCCGACACCCTCCCGTAGAACAACACGAATATGAACCGATTTCATTGTGATCCGAATAGGATTGCGGAAACTTAACGGCGGAGGAATGGCCGTCCTAGGGCGACGTTAGATACCATATCGTCCGCTGGGTTTCACATCCGTCGTCCTCCCTCCTCATCCGGAGACAGTCCAAACCTCTGGTATTTCACGTGTTGTAAGGGTGCATAATCCTTCACACGCCCTTCCCTCTTGCTCCTCGGAGAAGGACCGCCATCACGGTGCCGCCCCATTTGGGCCCGCGATCGGCCGTGCCGGCCGCCCACCGCTCGACGCCGCCCCTTTTTGGCCTTGGATCCGGGCCTCGCATGGGGAAACTGTCTCGAATTATCTATCTGACGACGGACACAAGAGGGTTAAATGCGGGCTGTGCGAGACCGCGCTCCTCGCGACAGTCGCAACGCGCCTCTGCCGACCCTAACCTTGCCGTCAAAGCACGAAGAGGCGGCTCGTTACCGGCTCTTCCGTCCGTTTCGATCACACTCTTCGCTTCTACATTCTCGGAAGACCCGAGCCATCGTCATTCACCTTGATCCGTGATGTCGATATGCTTCATCGTCGTTGCGACCTCGAACACAATGCCCTCAGGGCGCATCTTCAGGTCGCTCGACCCGCCGAATTCCCGCCCGAGCGCGCGGATGAGGCGTGTTCCAAACCCTACCCGCCCGGATGGCTGGACATCAGGACCACCCGTTTCATCCCAGACAATTTGAAACGCGTCGTCCGTTCCCGGCCGCCCCGCCGTCCAGCGGACGGAAATACACCCCTCACCTGCCGACAAGGCCCCATATTTCAAGGCGTTGGAGGCCAATTCATTGGTCACAAGCGCCAGCGAAAGGCACTGCCGGGCCGACAACGCGATGGGCGGTCCCTCCAGCTTGATGCGTCCCGCCTCGACGGCGTAGGGCGCAAGTGCATCCTCGATCACCCGCCCGATGACCGCCTGCGTCCCGCTCAAATGACCAAGAGAGGCATGGGCCGCGCTGAGGGCAAGCAGCCGCCTGGTAAGCGCCTCTTCTGCACCGCTGACAGAGTCAGCGGCCTGAAATGTCTGGCGCGCAATGCCCAACACCATGGCGAACGTGTTCTTTATTCGGTGCTGCAGCTCGGCATTGATCAGTTTGATGTCGCGTTCGGCTACAACTCTGGAAGTTGTTTCAATGACAGTGTCCATCATACCGATGACCTGTCCCGTCCCATCTCTGATCGGGCTGTAGGAAAACGTAAAATAGGCCTGCACCGGATGCCCGTTGCGATCAACGATCAACGGAAAATCTTCGATGAACGTCGATTGCCCTGCGTAGGCCAGTTGTTGCATTGGAGCAATTTCGTCCCACGCCTCGGCCCAGATGTCGTTGAACGGGCGGCCCAGACAGTTGTGCTTTTGGCCGAGGATCGGAATGAAAGCGTCATTGTAGATGGTAATAAGATCTGGTCCGCAGATGACCGCTTTCGGAAACCCCGAATTGAGCGCCATTCCGATGGCGGTCTTCAAAGACATGGACCACTCCTGAAGAGGCCCTAGAGGGGTAGCTGCCCAATTGAACGCCCGAACGGCGGCAATCATCCCTTCACCGTTGCCCAAGAATGCCGTGTCGTCGGAACTCGTCATTTGATGCACCGGGTTTGCCTGCCGATCTTTATGCACAGCTCGCGAAAAGAAGCGAGCGACGCTGTCGATCTGCCGGCCGTTATGTGCCTGTCGGAACGGGATCTGTTCGGTCGGCGGAAGCAATCGGCGAAGGACGTGCGGCCTCACTGCAACTGCGCGTTGAGCCGGGCGAGTTCGGCGTCGTCCGGGCGTAGGCGTACCAACCGGGCAATGAGCGGGCGGGCGCGGGCGATGTCGCCGGCCTGCAGCGCCTCGTTCAAAGCCAGCGTCAGCAGTGAGGCGTCATTGGGAGCGCGCCGCAGCGCATCGGCTACGGCCGCCTGGCTTTCCTCGACGCGCCCCATCGAGTTGAGCGCGACGGCATAAACATAGGCATAGCGGGGATTGTCGGGTGCCAGCCGCGCGGCGCGCTCCAGCGCGCTGATGGCCTCGGGATAGTTCCGCTGGCGGATAAGCGCGAGCGCGAGCGCATGGTGGAGTGCCGCAGCGTCGGGATGGACCGCGATGGCCCGGCGCAGGATCTCCTGCGCCTCGCGCTCGCGCCCCTGAACCCGGTAGAGATCCGCCAGATTGACCGACAGCGCCGTATCGGCGGGCTGAAGCTTCAGCCCCGCGAGGAACTCGGCTTCCGCGCCTGCCGCATTGCCACGCCGCAGCAGAAAATTGCCGAGATTAGCCCGAGCGTCGGCGCGGTCGGCATTCAGGCGTTGCGCGTCCTCATATTCCCGCCATGCCGCTTCCAGCCTCGCACGGTCGGTAGCCGCCAGCGGGGCCAGCGGCTGGTCCGCGAGCTGGTCCGCTGCCTCTATGCGTACACCCGCGACCGGGTCCGCGAGCAGCGGCGAAACGCGACGCCACCGCATGTCGAGCGGCAGATACGACTGCCCTTGCAAGGCGGCGATCCGGACCAGCGGATCCGGGTCGGCGAGCGCCTTGCGCAGGGCTTCCTCGCTGTCGATAGAGGGGAAGCCCTGGAGTTCCGAAACGGCCGTCGCGCGCACGATGGCTGGCACGGATGAGGTGTTCGCAAGGGCGATTAATTCGTCGCGCGCTGCCGGCTCGCCCTGCCGGGCGTGGACAAAGGCTGCGGTCCAGTTCTGGAAACCCCTGCGTTCCGGCCCATGCCAGCGCTCGATGGCCTCCGCTGCCCAGCTGGCCGGTTTATCCGCGTGGCATTCGTTGCAGGTGTTCGATGTGCCCAGTTGCGCAGAAATGTCCGGTCGGGGAACGCGGAAGGAGTGATCATGCCGGCGGTCGACCACCATGTAGGTCCGTGCGGGCATGTGACAGGAAATGCAGTCCGGAGCCTTCGGTCCGGGCACATGGCCGGTATGGGAGGTCGCCTCGAAGCGCTCGGGCAGATGGCACTGCCCGCACACGGCGGCGCCGGGCGCGCGAAGCTTCGCCGAGTGAGGCGCGTGACAGTCCGAACAGGTCACACCGCGCGCATACATCAGGCTCTGCTTGAAGGAATGATCGTTGAACACCTCATCCTGCATCACCCCATTGGCTTCGAAGAGCCCTTCGGAGAGAAACGTCGGCAGATGGGTTGCCGTGAGTGGCCGACCCGGCACCCACGTCTCCGCAAGGATGCCGCGCCGCGAATGGCAGCGCGCGCAGGTCTCGACCTCGTCGCCGGCGGGACGGGAGACGCCATGGGCGGGACTGCCGGTCCTGGGATCGATCTCCCAGTCCACCGGCGGGCGCGTGGCCGCGACGGAGGCAAAACCCTTGTGTGGAACGGCGGCGTCACGGGCGCCCTTCGCCCAGTCGACATGCCCGCGCGCGGCCCCGTGACAGGCCTCGCAGCCGACACTGATTTCGGAAAAACGGGTGTCGAAACGGTCGGTGGCCGCGTCGTAATTCTTGCGCAGCGCCGTCGAATGGCACTCCGCGCACATGAAATTCCAGTTCAGTTGCGGGCCGGTCCAGTGCAGCGGATCGCCGGGGGCGATCATCTCGTCCGGATAGAGAGGGAACCATCGCTGCCCGCCCTGCTCCCTGGCGCGTGTGTCGTAGGCGAAAGGCAGGGCCTGCTTCCGGCCATCGGCAAAAGTGACGAGGTACTGCTGGAGTGGATGCACCCCGAACGTATCCGTCACCTCGAAGGCCGTCCTCTTCCCGTTCGCGCCTTCGGTCTCGACCATGAAACGCGCGCCGTCGCGATAGAAACGGGCGGAAGAACCCTTGTGTTCGAGGCGCACGTCACTGAAATCGCCGCGCACGGTTTCGGGCGTCGCCAGCGCCATGGCATGGGCATGTTGGGAAGACAGCCAGTCGCGGGTTTCCGCCGCATGGCAGGTCGCGCATGCCGCTGAGCCGATAAAGCCGGCAGGCGCCGCGGACGTCAGTTCTCCAATGTCACCGGAGCCGAGTGCGGCAGCCTTGTCGCCGGCCGCTGAAGGCGTGCCGGCAAGGAGACTGGCCATCGCCATCAGGCCCGCCGCGAGGATGCCGGCCACCAGAGCGGCAACCGCGCTTGAGAGCGCCGGTTTAAGACCCATGCCGTCCATCGATCAGAAATTCCATGCCAGCGGCACCTTGGGCCCGTAGATCGTCGCACTTTAGCGAAAGGCGTCGGGCCGCGCGTCGTCTCTCTCACCATCAACCCGGAAATAGCGATGGCCGGGCGAGGTGGAGAGGCTGCCGCTCCTGTTGTCGTCTGCGCCGACACGAACCGTAGTGGAGAGCGTCAAACCAACGCCGAAGCTGGAACGACCGGCGATGGCGGCGCCGGACTATTCCGGCGCGCATTCAGGCTGTGCGTAGAGCCGCGATGGTGGGGTGAACCAATCGCCGCCGCGATAGCATAAGCAGCGGCAGGATGTCCTGCCGCTGCCGTGTTTGTCATCGGGCGTGTCGGAGATCAGTTGCCGGACGGCAACGGCACCGCGAAGCCCTGCTGCTTCAGTTCTTCCTGCACGTGCTTGAAGCGCTCATAACCGGTGAGGGTGATCGGACCGGAATAGCTCTCGCTCTGCAGCTTGCGGGGCGGGTATTCGACATAGGTCTTCATGAGCTTCTGGATCGCTTCATTGGCCGGAACCAGCGCCCAGGTGCTCTCGGTGAAGGTGGTCATGAAGATGTCGTAGCGCTCCTGCGGATCGTCCAGCAGGTTGAACACCTGCGGAACGGTAGCCACATACTTCTCCGCGCCTTTCCAGCCGAGATTGGTGTCGACCGCGAGACCACCGGTATGCGCGCCGTCATCGCCACGCAGGTTGAAGACATACTTGAAGGCGCCGACGCGGGCGGCACCCGGCGAAAGCTCGTTCTCGGTGAAGTAGAACCACGCCTTGCGCGGATCCTCGCCCGTGCCGAACCAGACCGGCGTCAGGTCGTAACTGTCGAAGATGATCGGCTCGCCAGCGCGGTCCTTGGTGGGAAGCGGCACACCGGCGATCGAGGCGAAGGTCGCCATGAGATCGAGGCCGCCGGTGATGTCGTCATTCTTGGTGCCGGCCTTCACCTTGCCGGGGAGGCGAACCATCGCGGGGACCAGGTTGCCGCCCTCGCGAACCGTGCCCTTTGTGCCGCGGAAGGGGGTGTAGCCGGAATCCGGATAAACATCCTGCCACGCGCCGTTGTCCACGGTGTAGAACACCAGCGTATTGTCGGCGAGACCCAGCTCGTCGAGCTTCTTCAGCACATTGCCGATGCGGGTATCGAGCTCGACCACCGAGTCCGCATATTTGGACTTGGAGGTCGACTTGCCGATGAAGTCGGGCGCCGGCAGGTTAGGCTGGTGGTTCTTCATGAAATTGACGTTGATGAAGAACGGGCGATCCGGCGTCTTGGCAGCATCGTCGAGGAATTCGAACGCGGCCTTCTGGACATACTCGTCGAGGAACGGAATGCCGACCACGCCCTTTTCCGGCGTGTTCACGTATTCACCGTTGACGCTGAAATCCTGCGTCACCGGTCCCCCGGCATTGCCCGACAGAGCCCCCTTTGTGACCTTTTCGAACATCTCCCGCAGCTCCTGGCTCATGGCCGGGAACCACTTGGGATCGCCATAGGTGTAGGCGTTAAGGTGGTACAGGAAGGCGTACTTCATGACGTCGTAACCCTGGGCGTTCGGCAGCGCGTAATCCGCCTCGCCCAGATGCCATTTGCCGGTGAAGTAGGTCTTGTAGCCGCCCTCCTTGAGAACGGAGGCCAGCGTCCATTCGGCTGCCGGCAGACCGCCGCCCTGGCCCTGGAAGGCCACGGTCGTCATGCCGCTGCGGTTGGGAATACGGCCGGTCTGGATGGCAGCACGGCCGGGCGTGCAGCTCGGCTGGCCATAGAAGTTGGTGAAGGTCATGCCTTCAGCGGCCAGTTCATCGAGATTGGGCGTGGCCATGCCGCGGCGCTTGCCGCCGAGATAGGCGCCAAGATCGCCCCAGCCGGTATCGTCGGAGACGATGAGCAGTATGTTGGGCTTCTTCGGTGCGGGGGCGTCGGTCTGCGCATGCGCAGCACCGGCGAGCACCAGCAGGGTGCTCGCGGCGATCGCTCGCAGGGAATGTTTGAATGTTGGGCCCATAGGCTCCTCCTCACAGCGTATTGGAAATGCGTCGAGCTGAACTGCGTCAGCTTCACTTCGCGGCCGGAAAGACGTCCTTCCAGTCGTTCTTCATGTCGATCAGCACCCAGCCCTCGGCCGGCGCCAGATCCATCGCCTTGTCGAGGCGGCCGAAATGCGAGTTGCGGTCATAGGCGTATTCACGCTCGGCATCGGTGTGATGCACGATCATGCCAAGCCGCGGGCCGGCGCCCGTGCTTGTCCATTGCAGCATCTGGAGGTCGCCATCCGAATTGCCGAAGGCGGCGATCGGGCGCTGGCCGATGTGCTCGTTGATGCCAACCGGCTTGCCGGCGCCGTCGTCTATGAAATTCACCTCGGGGAGCCGGATCAGCGTCGGCTTGCCGTCGACGATCTCGAACCGGGTCTTGATGCTTGAGCCCACCACTTGCGCCGGAAGAATTCCGTACACCCTGTCCGACCAGGCACGCATGAACTCGATGCCGCCGCCGGAAACGACATAGGTGGTGAAGCCGTTCTCACGCAGATAGGCCAGAACCTCCAGCATCGGCTGGTAGACCAGATCGGTATATCTGCGCTTGAACCGTGGATGCTCGGCGCTCGCGAGCCAATCGGTGACTATCTGCTGGAACGCCGCCGGAGACATGCCCGCATGGGTGACCGTCACCAGTTCCAGCAGACCTTTGTCGCCCGAGGCGGCGAGGGTCTTCATGTCGCCCTCGATAGCCGCCTTGAGCAGGGGATTTTCTTGCCATTCGGGATGCTGGGGCGCCAGCTGCCTGACGCGATCGAGCGCAAAGGCAAGCTGGGTATACATGGGCTGCTCGACCCAGAGCGTGCCGTCATTGTCGAACACTGCGATGCGCTGTTCCGGGGACACGAAGTCCTTGCCGTCCGGGTCGGTCACCTTCTTCACGAAGGTCTCGATCGCCTGCTTGGCCGGTCCGTCGTTCCATGATGCCAGAGGGGCGCAAATTGCCGAAACCGCGGAGAAGACCAGCGCTCCCGCGATGAACAGCACATGTGAAAATCGCCGCATTACTCCCCCCGAGCATGGATGCGGAATGAGAATATCACTCCGGCAAGGCATGCCCTCATAACGAATACGTAAACGAAACCAGCTATAGCTAAATAATTATGTATATACTTCGATTTAGCGAGACTAACCAACTGAACAGATTAGGATAATGAACGCGCATGTGCCTTGCCCGCCCGCCAGTTTGCGTGCATTCCCATTTGATGAGATTTTGACCAGATTACCGGGAAGCGCTCTTATCATTTTGCGTCAGGGGCAGGCGGGACGTGAGTAAATCGGGGTCCACGGCGCTGGTCCGTGCAAAAGGATTTGGCGACCTTCCTGAACGGATCGCAAGACTTGCGGGAGAACACGTCCTTTTCGACATCTTCGAGAAGGAGGGACTGCCACTCAGCCTGTGTGAGGCACTCGACACGCCGATCCCGCTACGCTCGATGGTCGGCCTGTTCGCCAGAGGCGCCGACGCGCTCGACAATCGCACCTTCGGCCTCGACGTTGGACAGGAGATGACCCACAAGGGTTATGGTCTCTGGCTCGAATACAGCGCCAGCGCCCCCACGCTCGGAGAGGCGATAAAACGCGCCTGCGTCACCAGTTGGGCGCATCAGAGCGGGTCGCGACTGGAACTCGTCGGCGAAGGCACGCACAGCATCCTGCGTTACGTCACCCCGACATTCGGCGCCAGCAAGGTCTCGTATTCCGACCACCTGTTGCCGCCCATGTTGACCTTCGTGCGTCTCTATCTCGGCAGACAGTGGTGCCCGGACTGGATCGAGGTCGAATATTCCCGCGATGCGGGTACGCGCCTCATCGAGGATCGGCTGCAGGTGGGGCTGAGATGCCGGCGGCCGGGAACCGGCCTCGCCATCCCCACCACAGCTCTCGCGCGCGGACGAAGCGGCCCGTTTCCGGGAACCGGCCGCATCATTACGCTTCGTGATGTGGAGGCCGACGTGATCCTCGCCGATGCGCCCGAGCCGGCGCGCGCGATCTCCGCCGTTGTCGCGCTGCGCCTGCTCGACGGCCAGAGCGACGTCGAAGGCGCCGCGCGACTTCTGGGGCTCGGGGTTCAGGGCCTGCAACGCCGGCTGCGGGAGAAGGGGTACACCTATCGGGAGATCGTCGAGGAGGCGCGGCGGGCTCGGGCGGTCCGGCTGCTTGTTGAAACGCGCATGTCGGTCTTCACGATCGGGCTCTCGCTCGGCTACGAGACCCACGCGGCGTTCACCCGCGCCTTCATCCGCTGGATGAGGTGCACGCCCTCCGAATTCCGCAAGGCGAGTGCGGGCGGGGCCCAGGGCGCATCCAAACCTCAGTGAACGGGTAGCCGCCCCGATTTTCCGCGCCACCGCACCGCGCCTGAAATCCCCCCGGAAAAGGCGGGTCCCATCGACGCCTGCCCGCTTCAAGATCAGGGAAGAAGGGCCTCTGAATCCCGGGGCTATTCTGTTTCAACGATCAATCGATCTCTGAGCGAAGTCTTCTGGCATACCGCTCCAGCACGGGTATTGCTTCAGCACGGACCTCTTCGGTGAAGCGCGAGTTCAATCCGGAGATCGTCAGCGCGCCCCTGAAATGCCCCGAGGCCGAAAATACGGGCGTCGAGATCGACGCAATGTTGGGGTTCCGCGTTGTATCCAGACTGACGGTACCGTGCTCATTGAAGTCGGAAAGGTCCGGGACGTCCTCTCCGGTGTACCGGCGCAGCACCAGCCCGGAAGCCCCGGTTCCCAGCCTGAGACGCACCCCCTCCTCGACCCCGTATTTTTCGAGGCACGGGCTGTTCTCGCGGTACAGGCAGACCCGGTCGTCACCCGCCCGCACGAAATAGGAGGCCGTTTCGCCCGTCGCCTCGACGAGTTGGCGCAGCACGGGGCGGATGAGTTCGACCGGATCGAACTCCTGCCGGAAGATCAGCCCGAGATGCCAGGCACTAGCGCCGATCGAGAACCGCCCTTCGGCATCGCGGTCAATGAAGCCGTAGATGGCCATCGACCGCGTGAGCCGAAGGATCGTGCTCTTGTGCAGCCCCGTTTCCGCGGCCAGCTCGGCGAGCGACATCCGCGTCCTGCGGATTCCAAAGGCCGACAGGATCGACAGGGCCCTCTCTACCGACTCGGTACGTAGCGCGCCCATGCGTTCTCTCAGGTGAAACGATCGTCTTCTGCGATTGCCACGAACAGAACCGGGTGTCTAGAGATCGGGCAAACAGCAAGAAAATTTCCAAAAATTGCTCCTGGGAGGAGACGACATGACTTTCCTTACGTCCAAGTTCCTTGCGCCGGTGGCCGTGACCTGCCTGCTGGCGCTCCCCGCGCACGCGGGAACCGTCAATTTCACGCTTGGCACCGAGAACAACAGCACGGATTTCAGTGTGCAGGCGATGCACCACTGGAAAGAGCTAATGGCCAAGCGCTCGAACGGCGAGCTGCAGATGACCATCGTCGATGGCGGCGCGCTTGGCTCGGGTGTCGAAGTGCTTCAGCAGCTGTCGAACGATGAGATTCAGGCCAGCATCTCGGGACCGACCCTCGTTCATTCCATGGCCAAGCCTTACCAGTGCATGGAAGCGGAGTTCGTCTACGACGACGCCGACCACGGCTACCGCGTATGGACCGGCAAGCTGGGTAAGGAACTGTCGGACTACATGACCAAGAACTACGCCATCACCATCACCGGTGTCGGCTATCGCGGCGCGCGCGAGGTGACCGCGAACAGGCCGATACGTGAGCCGGCGGACATGAAGGGCCTGAAAATCCGCGTGACGAACCCGCTGCGGGCGAAGGTGTTCCAGGCATTCGGGGCGCTGCCCGGCCCGCTGCCCTATTCCGAACTTTACGGCGCGCTGCGCCAGGGCGTGTTCGATGCTCAGGAAAATCCGATCTCGGCCATCCATGCGCAGAAGTTCTACGAAGTGCAGAAGACGGTAGACCTGACCGATCATGTTCAGAGCTACTACATCCTCACGACGAACACCGAATTCCTGGACGGACTGAGCGAAGATCAGCGCAAGATCCTCAACGATACCGCAGCCGAAACCATGATGTGGTTGAACGCCCTGGTGCAGAAGCAGGAAGGCGAACTTCTCGATGAGATCAAGAAGTCGGGCGTCGAAATCGTGAAATCCGATGTGCCCGCCTTCAAGAAGATCGCCGAGCCGATCGTGCAGGAGTTTGCGGCCACGAACTGCCGCCCCGGCATTCTCGACGACATCGCTGCCGCCAAGTGATGTCCGGGGACGCGCGCCGCTCAGGCGCGCGCCACCCTAGGGAGAACACCATGAGACTTCTCAACGCCGTGGAACGCATGGTCCAGGTGGCAGCCTTCGCCATGTTCGCCGCCATGTTCGTGCTGACGCTCGCGCAGGTTCTGTTCCGCTATTTCCTTCAGATTCCCGTTCCCTGGACCGAAGAAGCCGCACGCGCCCTGTTCGTGATGTCGGTACTCAGCGGCATTGCACTCGCCTACCGCCAGCGCGAGCACGTCGTGGTCGACTTCCTTTTCGCGCAGTTCAGTCCCCGGATGAAGCGCGGCTTCTCGATAGCTTTCGGGCTGTCGATCCTGTTCTTCCTCGCGTTCTGGGCCAGCGGCGCAATCCTCATGGCACAGCGCAACTGGTCGATCTCACTGATCACGATCAGCTGGTTCCGCATCAGCTATTACTATCTGTGGGAACTGGCGATGATCGCGCTTCTTGCCGTCTACGTGCTCATCGACCTCAAGAACCTTCTCACGGGAAGAATTGTTAGCCTTCAAACGGGAGAACAGGAGATCGACCTGTGATCCTCTTTTCGCTCATCATCGTCTTTTTCCTGATCCTGTTGATGATCGGCTACCCGGTCGGCTTCGCCGCCGGTCTCGCCTCCTTCATCGGCGCCGGCCTGGTCTTCGGAGGGCTGTTCGACATCCGTGCCAGCGCGATGATCGCGCGCCTCGCGCTCAGCAGCATCGACAGCTTCCTTCTCCTTGCCATCCCCTTCTTCATCTTCGCCGGACGACTTATGAACTTTGGCGGCATCACCGAGCGCATGTTCGCGTTCGTCGCCCTCCTGGTCCGCCCGATCCGCGGCGGCCTGGGCCACGCCAACGTCATGGCTAGTGTGATCTTCGCGGGCATGTCGGGCTCGGCGACCGCCGATGCCGTCGGCCTTGGCCAGATCGAGATGAAGGCCATGCTAAGCCAGGGCTACCAGCGAGAGTTCAGCGCCGGCGTCACCGCCGCCTCGTCGCTGATCGGCCCGATCCTGCCACCCTCGATCGCGCTTGTTGCCTATTCGGTACAGGCGGAAGTCTCCGTCGCCCGCATGTTCTTCGCGGCAATCGTGCCGGCGCTGATGATGGCGGCGGCCTATATGGGCTATGTCACCTGGCGCGCCCGCAAGGACGGAATGCCTGTCGGCACCCGCGCCACGCTCGCCGAACTCTGGCCGGCATTCCGCGTCGCGATCCTGCCGATCCTGACGCCGTTCATCATCATGGGCGGCATCTACTCCGGCGTCTTCACCCCGACGGAGGCCGCCGCCGTCGCGGCGCTGTACGCCTTGTGCCTCGGCGTCTTCGTCTACCGCGCCTATGGCTTTTCACGGCTCCGGCGCGAACTGATGGGCACGCTGATCGATACGGCGGTGATCATGCTCATCATCATCTTCACCTCGGCCTTCGGGGTGGTGATGATCCGTGCGGGCATTCCCGGCGCGCTGGCGGAGTTCTTCGCCAGCCTGACGAGCAACCCGACAGTGCTGCTGTTTCTGATGGTGATCCTCTGGATGGTCGTCGGCTGCTTCATGGCCCAGACCCCGGCGATCCTGATCCTCACCCCGATCCTGATGCCGATCATCAAGACCTATGGCATCGACCCGATCCAGTTCGGCATCCTGATGACGCTCACCCTAACCCTTGGGCTTCTGACGCCGCCCGTGGGCATGGTGCTCTACGCCTTGACCCGCGTCACGGGGTTGAGCTTTCGCGAACTTGTCAGGGTCTCGGTCCCCTATGTGTGGCTGACGCTCGGCGTGATCGTGACCCTGATCCTGCTGCCGGGCCTCATCACCTTCCTGCCGGACCTGCTGCTATGACCGCCCTGCCTTTACCCGAAGGGACATGGGACACCCATGTTCATGTCTTCGAGCCCGATCGTTTTCCTTATGCGGCGATGCGGAGCTACACCCCCGGCACGGCGTCGCTGGAAAGCCTGGAGCAACGCCACCGGGAGTGGGGCGTTGGACACGCCGTCCTCGTCCAGCCCAGCGTCTACGGCGACGACAATGGCTGTCTTCTGGACGCGCTGCGGCGGCTCGGGCCCTCGGCCCGTGGTGTGGCCGTGGCCGATGCCCATACCCTCGACGACAACACGCTTGCCGCGTTTTCCGACGCCGGGATCCGCGGCTTTCGGGTCAACCTGATGGCGGGCCGTGCCCTCGATCCGGACGATGCTCTCCTCATGATGGCCGAACGTC
Organism: Ancylobacter pratisalsi; assembly: GCF_010669125.1. NCBI lineage: Bacteria > Pseudomonadati > Pseudomonadota > Alphaproteobacteria > Hyphomicrobiales > Xanthobacteraceae > Ancylobacter > Ancylobacter pratisalsi. The sequence continues at coordinate 2,912,015 of NZ_CP048630.1, read as the reverse complement.
TGCGAGGGACGGGCCTGTTCCTGCAGATCTATGCCCCGCTTTCCGCGATCCTCGCTCGCGCCTCGACCCTGGAGGATGCGGGCATCCCTGTCGTGCTGGACCATTTCGCCGGCGCCGGCGCGGAAGACGATGCGCGAAGCATGGAGCATCTGGCCGCACTCTGCCGCTCCGCGCCGATCTGGATCAAGCTCTCCGGCGACTATCGCATCGGTGCGTCAGGTGACGTGCCTCGGACGCGTGTGCTGGATCTGATCCAACAATTCGAGGCGATGGTGCCCGACCGGCTGATCTGGGCCTCGGACTGGCCTCACACCGGCGGCGGCGCGACGCGCAAGGCACGCTCACTGGCCGAAACCGAACCCTTCCGCGACGTCGACTCCCTTTCGGTGCCCAAGCTGATGGCCGAGGCGGGGCTCGACGCACCGGCTTGTCGACGGATCCTCGTCGACAACCCCACAGCGCTCTTCGGGGCAAACCCTCTCTCCCCCTCTCCCGCGGAGCATGCAGGTCCTGCGTCCAGGGCAGGCCAAAGGATTTGATGGCATGAAGATCGCCCTTCTTCCCGGCGACGGGATCGGCCCGGAAATCACCGCCGCCACCTGTCTCGTCATGGAAGCCGTGGACCGGCACCACGGGATCGGTTTCGACTTCGAGGAAATCGACATCGGATTCGCGGCACTGAAGGCGCAGGGCTCGACCTTTCCCGACAGCGCCTTCGAAGCGGCACGTGCCGCCGACGGGTTGATCCTCGGGCCGGTTTCCCACCTCGACTATCCCGCCCGCGACAAAGGCGGCCTGAACCCCTCCGGTGAGTTGCGCAAGCGGCTCGATCTCTTCGCCAACATCCGCCCCGCCATCACGCGACCGGATCTGCCCTCGGCCACGGGCGCCAGCTTCGACATGGTGATCTATCGTGAGAACACGGAAGGCTTCTATGCGGACCGCTGCATGTTTGCCGGCCCGGGCGAAATTCAGGTCACCGCCGACGTTACCTTGTCGATGCGGCGCATCACCCGGCACGCCTCGCTGCGGATCGCCGAGGCGGCCTTCGAAGGGGCCCGTGCGCGCCGTAACCACGTCACCGCCGTTCACAAGCAGAATGTTCTCAAGATCACCGACGGCCTCTTCCTCACCTGCTGCCGCGAAGTCGCCGCGCGCTACCCGGAGGTCGAGTACGACGAGTTGATCATCGACGCGGCGTGCGCCCATCTCGTCCGTCGCCCCGAGGCTTTCGACGTCATCGTCACCACCAACATGTTCGGCGATATCCTGTCGGACCTGGCGTCCGAACTCTCGGGCAGTCTTGGCCTGGCGGCCTCGGTCAATGCAGGCGAGGCGGTTGCGATGGCGCAGGCGCAGCACGGCTCCGCTCCGGACATTGCGGGGAAAGGCATTGCCAACCCGTCGTCGCTCATCGGCTCGACCGGCATGCTCCTCGAATGGCTCGGCCAGCATCGCCAGCGCCCCGATCTGGCGGCGGCGGGCCGCTCGATACTCTCCGCACTGGATATGGCGCTGAAAGATCCCGCGACCCGCACCCGCGACCTCGGCGGCCAGCTGGGAACGACCGCCTTCGCGCAGGCGGTCGCCGACCGGATCGGTCTGACGGTTCCCCGCCATTGAATGGCGACCTCACGGAATTTTATGGAGACCAGCGATGATCAAGTCGATCAACCCGGCGACAGGCGACGTAATCGAGAGCTTCAAGGCGCACAGCGCGGACGAGGTCGATGCGATCCTAGGAGCGGCTGACCGCGCGCAGCGTTCGTGGCGCCGGGTGCCGGTCGAAAAGCGCGTCCCCCTGTTGACGGCGATAGCCAGGGCGCTGCGTGCGAAAAAAGAGGAATACGCCCGCCTCATCACCGAGGAGATCGGCAAGCCGATCACCGAATCCCGGGGCGAAATCGAGAAGTGCGCCAGCACCTGCGATTTCTACGCCGCCAACGCCCAGACCTTCCTCGCCGACGAGCGCATTGTGTCGAACGCAACGGAGTCCGGCGTGGTCTTCGACCCCCTCGGCGTGGTGCTCGCGATCATGCCCTGGAACTACCCCTTCTGGCAGTTCGTACGCTTCGCGGCCCCTGCCCTCGCCGCCGGCAATGGCGCGATCCTGAAGCACGCCAACAACGTGCCGCGCTGCGCGCTCGCCATCGAGGCAATGATACGCGAGGCCGGTTGTCCCGACGGACTGATGCGCACCGTCCTGATCGATGCCTCGGCGGTTTCGGGCCTCATCGCCGACGACAGGATCGCGGCGGTGACGCTGACCGGCTCGACCGAGGTCGGCCAGATCGTCGCCGCGCAAGCCGGCAAGTCACTGAAGAAGCAGGTTCTTGAACTGGGCGGTTCCGACCCGTTCATCGTGCTGCCCGACGCCGATATCGCGACGGCGGCGGCGACCGCGGTCAAGGCCCGCTTCGTCAATGTCGGCCAGTCCTGTGTCAACGCCAAGCGCTTCATTGTACATGACGACATTGCGGACGCGTTCAGCGACGCCTTCATCACCGGCATCCGTGCCCTCAAGGTTGGTGACCCGATGGACGAGGCCACCCAGATCGGCCCGATGGCGCGCATGAACCTGCGGGCGAACCTTCACGACCAGGTGACGCGCTCCATCGCCGAAGGCGCTGTCCTCGTGCTTGGCGGCACGCCGATCGACGGCCCCGGCAGCTATTATGCACCGACGCTGCTCGACCGGGTGACACCGGAGCACACCTCTTTCAAGGAGGAGCTTTTCGGCCCGGTCGCCTCGATCATCCGCTACAGCTCGACCGAAGAGGCCATCGCGCTGGCCAACAACACCGAGTTCGGCCTCGGCGCCTCGGTCTGGACCACCGATCTTGACCTTGCCCGCCGCATGGCACGCGAGATTGATGCCGGCGCCGTGTTCATCAATGGCATGGTCGCCTCGGACGCACGCCTGCCCTTCGGCGGCATCAAGAAGTCGGGCTATGGTCGCGAACTCGGAAGCTATGGCATCCGGGAGTTCACAAACATGAAGACCATCTGGATCGGCCCAGCGAAGTGAAGGAACTCCCTATGCCCGACAAGAGCCCTGCCATCCTGCGCCTCGATCAGCTGCCCATAAACGACCGGGGCAATGGCGCCCGGACCATACCTCTGGTGACCCGCAAATGCGGCTCGACCAGCCTGATCAACGGCATCACCGCCTTCGATCCGGGGGCCAAGATCGGCATGCATTTCCACAATTGCGAAGAGAGCGTCATGGTCCTTGAGGGAGAGGCCATCGCCGAGATCGGGGGCGAACGCATTCCGCTCAAGGCCGGAGATACGACCTGGATACCGGCGAACGTGCCTCACCGCTTCGTCAATGAAAGCGACGGTCCGATGCGCATCTTCTGGACCTATGCCACGGTGGACGCGACCCGCACCATGGTCGAGACCGGCATCGAGCAGTCCATCGACGACGAGCATCAGAAGGCGAAGCGGCTCTGATTTGCCACGTCGCGCGCCTCTCCACCGCTCCAGCCGATGGAGAGGCCGTGATGGCGCAGCCCACAATGGCTCGCGCCCTATGTTCCTTGCTGCCCCAAGTGACCGCGCCATGATCGCGGCCTGTGCCGGAGGCCTTTGGCCACGCGGTGTGTGTGCGATGGATACCCGGTAACCCGTCGCTGTTCCGGTCGGTGCGAAGTCGTTCGGGACGGCCGGCCTCTCGACGTGTTCGAAGACAACGCCGGCGCGGCCGACAGGCCGGCACCGGTCGAGCTATTCCTCGGCCGCCGCCGTGCGGATCAACGAACCAAGCATACCCTTGCGCTTGGCCTCGTAATAATAGCCCCGGGCATAGAGCATGATGGCCCGTTTCTCATCGCGACCGGCGACCCGGTACGCATTGGCGAGATAGGCGACCGCGTAGGACATGTTGGTGTCGGCGTCGAGGAGATCCTTCGGCGCGCCACGGAATCCGAGGCCGCGCGCGGTGTCGACGCGGATCTGCATCAGTCCCCAATAGGGGCCGTTGCGCTGCTTGGGATCGAACTTGCTCTCACGCCAGGCAACGCGGCGCACGAGCCGCGCAGGCACATCGAAACGCTCGGCATGGCGCTGGATCAGCGCCTCGATCTGCGGAGGCGCGCGGTCGGCGGTCACCCGTCCCGAGACCGGCTCGGGCGCGTCGTCGATGGGCCGCGCGGCATCCTCCCCCAGCACTTCGGCATTCTGCTCGGCGATGTCGCCGGGCGGCACTATCGCTCGATCGGGCGAGGCTTCCCCGGGCGCGGGCGGCGCCTGCTGAAGCGCCGGCATCGGTGCCAGGAGGCCAGGAGGAGGCGGCGGCTCCGCGAATGCCAGGACCATCCTGCGCTTCTCGGCGAGACGCTTGGGCGGCAGGGGCACGGATAGGAGGATCACGGCGGACGGGGCCGCCGCAAGCGATGTGGGAGCCGGCGGCGGCACCGCGATCACCCGCTGGAAGGCATCGCTCCCGGCGAGCGCCTCGCCACGGGCCACGAATTTCGCGCCCGGCAGCGCTGCATGCGGGGGATCGATCAGCCATACGGCGTAGGAAGGCGCGACAAGACCAGCGGGAATGTGAGCGACAGGTACGAGAAGCGCGGCCGGCACGGTCCTGTCGACCGACGACCAGCCGAGTGGACGCGCCGAAGCGGCGGTCTCCGATGCGGCGGGACGGGGTGGGGGCACAGGCGCGTGCTCAGCCGCAGCCCATGCTGGCGATACGCCCGAAAGCGGACAATAGACAAAGCCCCCCGCCAGCGCGAACGCCGCGAGTGCAAGGGGGCCGCCGTTCATCCAGCGCTTTGCTGATCGCCATTCCACACCGCTGCCTAGCACAATTCGTTAAAGCTCGAAATGCTGCTCTCGCCAACGCCGGCCGGCTCCCCCGGCGCCCTCGCCGCGCCCATCACAACCCCGCGCAAACGCACGAGCGGACAGAGGCGGCGCGCTGGGTAGCCAAGCCCAATCGCTGGAGTCGGCGCCGGCCTCAGCGCCGCTCATACCAGTCCTGAAGACGATACCAGGCAGCGACCACCGGCAGAAACCATGCATTCGGGCCGCCGGAATAAAGCGGCGCGGCAGCGAATTCCTCGCGATCGAAGGAGGTCGGGCGGTTCTGCTGGCCGAGAATTTTCAGGGCGGTCTGGTAGCCCAGATAGCTCATCAACGCGACGCCGTTGCCGTTGCAGCCGACCGCGAAGTCGGAATTGTCCCGTGCCCCCATATGGGCGACCTTGTCGACCGTCATGGCGACGAAGCCGCTCCAGGCATGGCTGATCTTATAGTCGCGCAGCTCGGGGAAGATCTCGGTCATCCGGGCATAGAGGTGCGGCGCCGCCGCGCGGTCCGTCGTCTCCCTGAGGCCGGGTCGCGAACCGAACAGGATGCGCGTGCCGTCCGGCGAGGGGCGGGTGTAGATCACGTCGCGCCGTGTATCGGAGATCATCCGCCCTCGCGGGATCAAGGTCTCGATGAGATCGGCCGGCAGCGGCTCGGTGGCGATCTGGTAGCTCTTCACTGGCACGACGCGGCGCGCGAGGTCGGGGTGGCCATCCGGGCGTGTATAGCCATTGGTCGAGGTGATGACGTGCTCGGCAAGAATGTCGCCACGCATCGTGGGCACGATCTTCAGGCCATTCGGTCCATCCTTCACCGGGCCGGCCTTCGCGTGCGAGCGCAGCATCACCCCGCTTGCCCGCGCGCGTTCGCGCAGCGCGCGGTGATACTTGCCAGGATGCAGCCCGCCATATTCGTCGACCACCATGCCGCCGAAGTAATAGTCAGAGCCGATGGCCTGCCGCTGGTTGCCGCGATCGTAGAAGCTCACGCTCACGCCGGTCTTCTCGGCGAGAATGCGGCCGTTGCGGTGCAGTGCGGCGAACTGGCTGCGGGCATGGGCGCCGAAGAAGCGGCCGCTGATCTTGAGGTCGGCATCGAGCCCCTCGGTGGTGATCAACCTCTGCAGGTACTCGAAGGAAGAAGTGCTATCGCCGATCATTCGGGAGAACAGCTCGGGATCGGTGCCCTTGATGGCCCCGCCGACGACCAGCTTCTGGCCGCTGGACACCATGCCGCCGGAGCGGGTGGAGCCGCCTTCCCCGAGCCGCTCGCCGTCGAGCACCACCACCTGCAGCCCCGCGCGTGCCAGTTCAGTCGCGGCGTTGAGGCCGGTATAGCCGGAGCCGATGACCACGGCATCCGCCTTCGACGGCAACGGGTCGAGGTCGGTCTCGGGCGCGGCGGCTTCCCACCAGTAGGGCTGATCCTTGAAGCCTTCCGCGAAAATGTCGTCTGCCATCATTGGCGCATGCCTTCGGTTGCAAGGGAGCGGCGGCTGGCGTCACGTCGGGCGCAGCGTTTCAGGGCCGGTCGGGCGAGAGTGTCAGAGGATCTTCCCGAGGAACTCACGGGTGCGCGGATCCTGCGGGGAGTCGAAAATCTGTGCCGGCGGTCCGCTCTCGACAATGCGGCCGTGATCGGTGAAGCAGACCCGCTCCGCGACCTCGCGGGCAAACTTCATCTCGTGCGTGACCAGAATGCAGGTCAGCCCATCATCGACCAGTTCGCGAATGGCGGTCAGGACCTCTTTCACCGTTTCCGGATCGAGCGCGGCGGTCACCTCGTCGAACAGGATCACCTGCGGCTCCATGGCGAGCGCACGGGCGATGGCGACGCGCTGCTGCTGCCCGCCGGAGAGCTGGCCGGGATAGGCGTCCGCCTTGTCGGAGAGCCGCACCTTGGCGAGCAGGCGATGGGCGCGCGCCTCCACTTCCCCCGCCTCGTGACCGAGCACCTGGATCGGCGCCATCATGATGTTCTGCAGCGCCGTGCGGTGTGGAAAGAGATTGTACTGCTGAAACACCATCGACACCTGGTGACGCAGCGGACGCATCTCCTTCTCGGTCTTCATCTTGTGCACCTCTTGGGTGCCGACGCGGATGGAGCCGGAATCGATCGGCAGCAGCCCATTGATACAGCGCAGGATGGTGGACTTGCCCGAGCCCGACGGCCCGATGATGCACACCGCCTCGCCATCCTTGACGGCGAGCGAGATACCCTTGAGCACCTGGAAGGAGCCGAAGCTCTTGTTCACGGCATCGAGTTCGATGAGGGCGTCGGAGCGGTTCATAGGGTGTCCCCCTTGACCGACTGTTCAAGGCGCCGCGCCAGGACCGCGATCGGGTAGCAATAGGCGAAGAACAGGAACAGGGCGGTGATGTAAAAATAAACGATGACCCGCTCGTTCTCCATCGCGAGCAACGTATTCAGCGTGGTGATCACGTCCTGGATACCGGTCACGGTGGCAAGCGAGGTGGCGATCATCAGCAGCGCATAGAGATTCATCCAGCCGGGGATCATCCGGCGCAGCGCCTGCGGGAGGATGACCCGCCAATAGATCGCCATCGGCATGTAGCCGAGCGAGCGGGCCGCCTCCCATTGTCCGGAGTGGATCGACTGAACCGCGCCCCGGATAATCTCCGCGAAGTTCGCGCTCGTCGGCAGGGCCAGGCCGATCACCGCCTTCACAAAGGCCGGAATGGCGATGCTCACCCCGAAGACATTCACCCTGAACGGGATGATGTAGAGCATCGCGAACAACAGCACGAGCCAGGGCGAGTTGCGCAGGAAGTTCATGACCAGGAAGCTCGGGACCCGAATGAACTTGCGCTTCGAAAGCATGCCGAAGCCGAGGAAGGTGCCCAGCACGGCGGCGAGCGCCATGGCGCACAGCCCGAGGAGAATATTGAGCGAGAAACCGCCCTCAAGCGGCCAGCCCGAAGCCTGTCCGGTCAGCAGGATCGGCAGGCGCAGCCAGACGCGGCTCCAGTTCTGCGCGCCCCCGGTCGCCGCATCGATCGCAATCCACAGCAGCACGGCCAGAACGATGGCGAACTGGATAACGCGCTTCTTCTCGGCATAGGTCAGCGGAAAGGTCGGCATGCTCAGTGCCCCTTTCCGTAGCCGGGAAAGGCCAGCGCCCGCTCGACCAGCGACATGCCCCACGAGAGCAGGCTCACAAGCGTCACATAGATAAACAGCACGAGGATCATGACTTCCGCGGTGCGGAAGGTGTCGTTGTAGATCTGGCCGGCATAATACATCAGCTCCGGCACGGTGATCACCGAGGCCTGCGACGTGGTCTTGAACTGGTTGGTCATGATGTTCGTGAGGGCGGGCAGACAGATGCGGCTCGCGATCGGCATCTCGATGCGCCGGAAGCGCTCCCAGCGGGTGTAGCCGAGCGAGCGGGCCGCCTCCGTCACGGCGCGCGGCAGGCTCTCAAGACCCGAGCGGAAGGCCTCGATGCAAAGAGCCCCGCCGAACAGGCTGAGCGAGATCAGCGCGCAGGAGAATGCCGACAGCAGCGGCATGCTCAGCCCGGTCCGTGGATCGGTCACACTCAGCCCGATCGTGCTCAGAGTGAAGTAGAAGAACAGCATCTGGAGCAGCGGTGGCGTGTTGCGGAAGATTTCCACGAACAGCTCGACGAACGCGTCGAGCCAGGCGATCCGCAACGTCAGCGCCAGCGCGCCGAAGAGGCCGATGACAATGGCGATCCCCGAGGAGGCGAACGCCAGTTCAAGCGTGGTGAGCGTCCCGCGGAGCAGCCAATGCTGATACACCGGGTCGGCGAGCCATGAGTAATCAAGAGTCAACACGCGCGCGGCTCCGCGGGACGTCGGCTTACAGCTTCAGCTTTTCGGCCGCCTTCTTGGACCGCTCGGCAATGTACTTCGAGTGCGGCATGCCATAGGTGGTTTCCCACTCGATCAGCTTGCCCTCGGCTTCCGCCTTGGTGATGGCCTTGTTCACCGCGTCGAGGAAGGCCGCGTCATCCTTGCGGATGCCCGCCGCCTGCGGAATGTACTCGTAGGGCTCCACCGCGATCTTGTAGTCCTTCCAGTCGGCGTCATCCTCGAGCTTCTTGCGCAGGGTCATGTCGTCAAAGGCGAAGCCGACACAGCGGTTGTCCTTCAGCGCACGATAGGCTTCCGGCTGCGTCTTGAAGTTGACGAGGTTGATGCCGTAGGCCTCACCCAGACGCTTGTTGAAGTAGGAGCCCTGGATGCCGCACAGGGTGAGGCCCTTCAGCTCCTCCCACGTCGCGGGCTTGAAGGCGGCGGGAGCGAGCACCGAGGGACCGGGAGCCGAGACATAGTATTCAGAGAAGTCGATCACCTTGCCGCGCTCGGCCGTGACGCCCAGCGTCGCCAGGACAAGGTCGATGCGGCCGGAATTCAGGAACTCGATGCGGTTCGAGGCGACAACCGGGACGAGTTCGACCTTGCCTTCAGGGCCCAGTATGTCCTTGGCGATGTATTTGCCCAGATCCACCTCGAAGCCAACGATCTCCCCCTTGTCGTTGAGGAAGCCATAGGGCGGATAATCGCTCTTCACACCAATGGTGAGGGTGCCCTTCGACTTCACGTCGGAGAGTGTGTCGGCGGATGCGGCGCTGATGCCGAGAGTCACCAGCAGCGTGGAAGCAAAAGTCACAATGGCTGTTTTCACTGGTAGTCCCCATCTGTCGAGTTGCTGCTCGTTGCCGCGAGGTTTCAGCTATCCCTGCCCCCGCGGCGGCATTCCGCGACACGCGCCCACCTGACTAGAAATTAGCCAGATGCCCATGTGCATGAATTTTCAACATTGATTATCAGTTTTTCTCACACTACAAGCGTGTAGGATCAAATTTATCATAATGTGGAATGTGTAGATGCCCGCGTCCAACACAGGCGGATCTCAACTCCTTGATCGCGCGGCGCTTTTGCTGGACTTCATCGCGGATGGAGATCTGGAGGGAGCGACCCTCAAGGAGCTGGTCGAGCGCTCCGGGCTCAACACCGCCACCTGCCATCGCATTCTCAACACCCTTGTCGGGCACCGCCTGCTGGCGCGGGACGACAAGCGCAAGCGCTACCGGCTCGGCGCCAAGATGTTCATCTATGGCGCGCGCGCGGCACGCGGGCCGGGGCTCATCAGCCGCTGTGAAATGGGGCTGTCGCGCCTGCGCAAGAAAACAGGCGAGACCACGCATCTGATGGCCCGTCACAATCACGACTCCATCTGCCTCGACCGCCGCGACGGCGAATGCGTGGTGCAGACGCTCACCGGATCGATCGGCGGCTCGGTGCCGCTCGGCGCCGGGCCCGGCAGCATCTCCATGCTGGCCTTTCTCGACCGCGAGGAGCAGGACTTCATTCTGCGCGCCAACCAGCAACGCCTCTCGAACTTCCGCGACCTGCCGGCGGAAAAGGTGTGGGGCTTGATCGACGAAACGCGCGAGCGCGGCTACGCGGTCGACATTGGCGAGCTCATTCCCGGTATCGCCGGCGTGGCCATGCCGATTATGAACGAGACCGGCGCGCCCATCGCCTCGCTGGGCTTCACCTTTCTCTGCGCCAAGATCGTTCCCGGCTTCGTTGAGCACTATGCCGCGTTACTGCGCACCGAGATCGACCTCATCGAAAGCCGCGCCTGAACCGCACGTTTCCGGTGGCTCAGAAGGACTCCTCCAGCCGGCAGTTCACCGCGAATTCCGCCACGCTTGACGTGTTGGGCAGCTCGATGAGGAAGGCGATGGACCGGGCGATATCCTCCGGCGAGGTCAACTCCGACGCCGGCACGTCGGCCAGCGGCAGGCCCATGTCGGTGGCGACGAAGCCGGGACACACCGCAGTCACCCGAATGCCGTGCTCAAAGCCGACATGGCGGATGGCGTGGGCGAGTCCGGTCGCGGCGAATTTCGACACCGAGTAGAGCCCGGATATCGCCGACTTCACACGCTTGCCCGACAGCGAGGAGACGATGATCACCCGCCCTCGCCCGGTGGCGACGAGGTCCTCCCACGCCGCCTTCACCAGCGTGCGCGGAGCGGCGACGTTGACCTGCATGAGCGCTTCGAGATCGGCATCCTCGGCCTCGATCACGTCCTTGCGCACCATGATGCCCGCATTGGCCACCACGGCATCGATGCCGCCGAAGCGCTCACGCGCGGCCGCGACCCAGGCGGCGGCGCTCGCCGGCTCGGTCGCGTCATAGGCGTGAACATGGATGGCTCCGGGAACCGTGTCGGCCCAGTCGGGGCGCACGGGCGCGCGCATGCCGAGAGAGACATTCCAGCCAGCGCCCGCCAGGGCCCGGCCGGTGGCGGCGCCAATGCCGCGATTGCCACCAGATATCAGTGCGGTGCGGACGGTCATCACAGTCTCCTTCATGCGTGTGGTGGCAGTTCGGCGCCCTCGCGCCGGGCCGCCCGGCCATCCTGGAGGCGGAAATAGCGCAGCCGCAGCTTCGGCGCGTAGTCCATGTAAAAGGGCGCCGCCTTCATCGGCTCGACCTTCAGCGACAGCTCGCTCTCCGGCACGCCGAGCGCCCATTCGGCGAGGATCCCGCCCAGCATGGAGCCCGTCGGCACCCCGCGACCCGACAGGCCGGTGAGCGCCACGATGCCCGGCCCGAGGCCGTAGAGGCGAGGAACCGTCTTCACCTGCATGTCGAGTTCGCCAAACCAGAGATATTCCCAGCGGATAGGCTCCCGGATCTGCGGGTGCAGCCATTTCAGCCGATCGGTCATCACCTGCCGGGTGTAATCGAGGTCGACGCCGCGCTTCCCCATGGGAAACATCGAGGCGACGATGCGGCCTTCGGCATTGTATTTGTAGACATAGATATCGCCGCGCCCGTCATGCATGGTGGTGTTCTGCGGCAGCACGGTCCGGCGCGTCTCAGCATCCAGCGGCTGCGTCGCCGCGATGAAGACCTTGAGGATCTTGAAGGTCTCGTCGAGCCTGGGCCACCCCTTCACGGTGTAGGCGCCGGTCGCGAAGATCACCTTCTCGGCGACGACCTCCCCCTTCGGCGTCTTTACCTTCCAGCGCGCGCCCTCTTTCTCCACCGCCTCGGCGGGCGAGCGAGTGTAGAGAGACACCCCCTCCTGCATCGCCGCGCGGGCGAGCCCACGCGCGTAGCCCAGCGGGTTCATGTGGCCGGCTTCCTCATGGAGCCAGCCTCCATAGAGGCGCGGGCTGCCGGTCATCTCGGCGGCCTCCTCGCGTGAGAGCAGCCGCGTGCGGGCGCCGACCGCATTGTAGGAATCGACCTTGCCCTTCAGCACCTCGACCGCGCCGGGGCGCAGCGCGCCCATGACGTAGCCCTTCTGCTGCCATTCGCAGTCGATCTGGTAATCGCGGATCATGTCCCCGACGCGGTCATTGGCCCGGGTCTGGCGATGGATCAGCCGCTCGGCCCAAGGCTCGCCGAGCAGCTTTCTGAGGGAATCGAGGCTGTAATAGCTGAAGGTCGGGGTGCAGTGCCCGGCATTGCGGCCCGAGCCGCCGAAGCCGGCTTCCCGGGCCTCCAACAGCACCACCTTCACGCCCCGCCGCGCGAGTTCGAGGCAGGTCGTGAGCCCGGTGTAGCCGGCACCGACCACGCAGACATCGGCCTCGACCCGTTCCTCAAGTGGAAACGTCAACGGCGCCGGCTGCGCGGTGGCGTACCAGAGCGTTGTATCGAAAGGGGAAAACTTGCTCATGATCGGTCCTGCAGCACGCGGATCGGCAGGCGTGCCTCTTTTTCATAACCGACCACGCAGCAGGCAGATCCGTCAACGATTTCCCACAGAGAGAAATCCAATGGGCCATTATTTTCATCATATGAGAATTTTGCCGACGTTGAGGTCATTGGAACGGGCATTCAGCGGACCGCCACGCTCCTTCGCCTGAACCGCCGGCCCTGGGCACGCGCATGTTCCGGTGCGCCGCCTCATCACGGACGGAGATGACCTCGTCAGCCTCGACGGGCGGATCGCCTCGCCGGATACGAATGCCCGACATCCCACCGGTTTCAGGATGCCGCGGACAATGCCGGGCGCTGCCAGATAGCGCACCCTGCGCATGACGGCCGAACCGGATCTGTTCAATGGGGACAGGTCACGCGAACCGGCCTGACATGGCGACCATATGTTCGCCGAGATCAGCGTGATCTGGTAGTATCAGGAATGATGATGGCGGTCGGAATCAAGGGCCATTTTGCCGGCGACGTAAGTAACGCTGCCGTCGCATGTGTTCAATTGCCTGAGATCGCGGGGTGGCATGTGACGTGAAGAGTACACCTCTGATGAGCATGCCCGACAAGCTCCTGGCACTTTACGAGAATTCGCAGGTCCTCGTGGCCGCCTATGATGACTTCGACCGCCTGAGATATGCGAACAGGTCCTTTCGGGAGACCTTTTTTCTCGAGCCGGACGAAGAGCCCTTCTGGCATGCTCTCATGCGGAGGAACTTCGAAGCCGGCCGTGGCACCGTCATCCGCGCATCCGACTTCGACGAGTGGTTGACGGCGACACTTTCGCGACGCGGCAAGATCGGCTTCCGCGCCTTCGAGACCGACCTGGTCGGGGGGCGATGGCTCTGGATGACCGAGGCGGTGGATAGCGACGGCTGGATGCTCTGCATTGCAAGCGACATCACTGCCCTCAAGGCGAGCAGCCGGACCCTTCGTCAGGACCGCGACTTCGCGATGAAGGCGGCCTACACGGACGACCTCACAGGCGTGAATAACCGCCGATACGCCATGGCGCGCATTGAGGACATGCTTGCCAGCCCGAAGGCCGACCCGCTCGCGGGCTGCGTTGCCATGCTCGACCTCGACAACTTCAAGTACATCAACGATCGGTACGGACACCGGGCCGGCGATTTCATTCTGAAAGATTTCGCGAAGCGCATACAGGAACAGGTTCGACGCGCGGACTGCTTCGGGCGTGTCGGCGGAGAAGAATTTATCCTGGTTTTCCCCACGACATCCATCAGCGAAGCGGAACTTATTGTCGAACGGATGCTGGGTCTTATCCGCATCTCTCGGCCACTGCCGGAAGATCCGGATTTCCATTATTCATTTTCAGCCGGACTGGCAGCGGCGACGCACGGCGATACGGCCTCGGACCTGTGCGCGAAGGCGGATCGAGCGCTCTATGCCGCCAAGATGGCAGGCCGCAACTGCATCGTTCTGGAGAAGGACCTGGCGACCGATGCGTTGAGGCGCCGCGGGTCGGATTAAGCGTCCGCGGTCACGCGCGCCCCGCCGGCTCACCCCTACCCCGCACCGCGGCGGGCGCCGCGATCAACCGGCCGCCCGATCACAGCCGTGCAAGCAGTTCGGCTTTCTTTGCCGCGAATTCTTCCTCGGACAGAATGCCCTTGGCTCTCAGATCGGCGAGGCGCTCGATAACGGCGAAGATGTCGTCAACAGCGCGCGCGCCCGGTTCGGACGCGGCAGGTGCGGACGCGACGGGTGCGCGCGGGGGCGCGGCAGCCGGAACCGGAGACGAGGGCGGCATGGGAGAGGGGTGAGGCGCCTGCGCCAGCACCGGCGCGTCGGTCGTCGGCTGTTCCTTCCACGGCGTGCTGTCCGACAGGCTCTCCCGATGCCCTGCATGCTCGATCCGCGGCAGGTTGGTGAGCTGCACCACGCCGAACTGGCTGGAGAAGCTCAGCGACTGGTCGCCTCCCTGCTGCTGCGACACACCGGAAATCATGTGCTCGCCGGTATCGTAGATCGCCTGCGCGCCCGCCTTCTCAACCACCAGCCGCCGGGCGCCGGGAAAGAAGGCATAGCGCAGGTCGTTCTGCGCGCCCGAGGAACTCGGATTCCCGAACTCCTCCGGCCACCACGCGCCCATGCCATAGCCCTGGCCACCGGATGCGTGCGAGCGGAGCTCGGCAGCCAGTGCATGGTTCTGCATCAGCGCATCGGAAATCTCGGTGCACAGCGTGTCGACCCGGTATTTGAGCCCCTGATTGAACATGTCGCCGACCATGATCATGCCGCCGCGCGTCCACTGGCCCATGCCGCCGAGTTCCGGGTGGCTGAACTGGGCCATGGTGCCACCGCCGGCCGAGACGGCACGCAGCAATGTATCGACAGCGTCGGTGCCGAGCCCGTGGCGGGCGGCGAAGTCCTCGATGAAACGCTGTTTCACGCTCTGCGTCTCGTTCATTTCCACTCCGTCGACATCGATCAAGAGGTTGCGGGCCAGCATCATGCGTGTCGACCCTGCTGTATCCGAGATGGCCTCGTTTCGACAGCGCGAATGACCGGGATGGCGCGTTTGGATGCATGGTGCTTGATGAACTTGCCATCGCACCGCTCTATATAGGCGTGCGTCGCCCGTGCGACCGCGCTGAAAGGGCCCCTCATGCCGAACCTTCCGAGCCATTCGAATTTCTGGCGCCGTCTCCTCGCGCCGCTGCTTCTGGTTACCCTCGCCATGGGCCTCGCCGGCTGCGGGGTGAACAACATCCCCACCAATGAGGAGAAGGCCAAGGCGGCGTGGAGCGACGTGCTGAACCAGTATCAGCGCCGGGCCGAGTTGATCCCCAACCTTGTCGAGACCGTGAAGGGCTACGCCCAGCACGAGAGCGACGTGCTCACCCAGGTGACGGAGGCCCGCGCCAAGGCGACATCGATCAAGGTCGACGCCTCCACCATCACCGATCCCGAGCAGTTCAAGCAGTTCCAGCAGGCACAGTCGCAGCTTTCCGGGGCGCTCGGCCGGCTGATCGCGGTGTCTGAAGCCTACCCGGACCTGAAGGCGAACCAGAACTTCCTCGCCCTTCAGGCCCAGATCGAAGGCACGGAGAACCGCATCGCCGTGGCGCGACGCGATTACATCGAGGCGGTGCGGGTTTATAACACCGAGCTGCGCACCTTCCCCGGCGTCCTGTGGGCCAACACGCTCTATCGCAACAGCAAGCCGATGGAGACCTTTACCATTGCCGAGGAGCAGATGAAGGCTCCACAGGTCAAGTTCAACTGAGCGGGCGGGCCGTGACCCCGCGTTCCGCCTCCCGCACGGCCGCGCTTCTGGCGCTCGCCTGGCTCGTCATTGTCGCAGGCCTCAATCCGGCGCGGGCGGATTTCTCCTTTCCAGCCCTTTCCGGGCGTGTGGTCGATGCGGCCCGGGTGCTTTCTCCCGCCGCCCGTGCCGCGCTGGAGGCGAAGCTCGCCGCTCAGGAAGCTGGGACAACGGATCAGTTCGTGGTCGCCACCGTGCCCTCTCTGGAAGGCACCTCGGTGGAGGACTATGCCAACCGGCTGTTCCGGTTCTGGAAGCTCGGACAGGCTGACAAGGACAATGGCGTGCTGCTGCTGGTGGCGCCCAACGAAAGGCGGGTCCGCATCGAGGTCGGCTACGGGCTCGAAGGGGTTCTGCCCGACGCGGTGGCGAGCACCATCATCCAGACCGCCATCATCCCGGCCTTCCGAAAGGGCGATTTCGCCGGCGGCATCGAGAAGGGCGCCGACGCGGTGATGGAGGTGCTGAACCTCGATCCCGAAGAGGCGAAAGCACGTGCCCGCACGGCCGCCGAGCCGGGCATGAGCGCCGACGACTGGGCACCCATCATCTTCTTCGTGCTGATGCTCGTGTTCTGGTCCTTCGTCTTCTACCGGCAGGCCCGATCCGGCCACCTGCGCACGCGCGGGCGGCGGGGCGGGAGCGCGGGCACGCTGGCCGGCGGCGCGGCGGGATGGGACTGGTCGCGCCACAGTGGCAGGGGTGGCTTCTCAGGCGGCGGAGGCGGCGGGTTCTCGGGAGGCGGGGGCTCTTCCGGCGGTGGCGGGGCTTCGGGAAGTTGGTGAAGGGGCCGACATGCTGACCGAGACGGACCATGCCAATGTTGCCGCCGCCATCCGGCAGGCGGAAGCCGGCACCGCCGGTGAAATTCGTGTCGTGGTGCTCACCCGCCCCCTGATCAGCCATCCGTTCTTCGGGCTGATGTGGGCGGCGCTGCTGGCGCTGGTGCTGCCGTGGCCGCTGGCCTTCGTGACCACGCTTGGCACGCCGGAGTTGCTGGCGGTCCAGGCCGGCGCGTTCGTTCTCGGCGGCGCACTGCTGACCTTCACACCCCTTGCCGCGTTCGCCGTGCCCCGCTTCGCCCGCGAGGAAGCCGGCCGGGCGGCGGCGGTCGATCATTTCCTCGCGCTCGGCATGCATCAGACCCGTGGGCATACCGGCGTGCTGATCATGGTCGCGCCCGGCGAGCATCTGGTCGAGGTGGTCGCCGATGCGGCCATCCATGCCAAGGTGGGCCATAAGGCCTGGGAGGGCGTGTGCGCGGCGGTTCTGGCCGGCGCGCGCCGGGAACGTCTTGGAGAGGGACTGGCGGACGGCGTGAGCGAAGCGGGCCGTATCCTCGCTCGTCACGCACCGCTTCAGCAGGGTGACACCAATGAGCTGCCGGACCACCTGATCGTTATCTGACCGATACGGGCGTGCCGCACCCGCAGGGTCCGCCGGGCGCTCGCAAAGGGCGCTAGGCGGACGCGGACATAGCCTGGCGTTCGGGGTCTTCGTCGGCGTCGATCACGCGGTTGCGCCCCCCCGCAACCACTGATACCGACAAACCCGCAGCCTCGGCTGCGGGTTTTGTTGTTTTACCGGTCTTTCCGATGGCCTGGCGCTCGGTCCATTCGAGGATGGTGCGCAGTTCGCCGTGCAATGCCGCGAACATCTCGCCTCGTTCATTGCCGGGCGTGAGCACGATCCGCTCGATCAGCATCCGCAAGGCTTCCGCTGCCTGAGGCCTATCCTCTGGCCTGTTCAGCGCGTGGGTCAGAGTCGCGACCTTGCTCGCATAGATGGCCGCGGCCCTCGCCAGCATGTCCGGCACGTCGTTGGGGACATCGACCAGTAACTCCGAAAGCTCCTTCTTTCGGGCCTCCAATGTGTCCATTTCGGCCTTCATGCTCTCATGGAACATCCCAGCCTTGATGGCCTCGATGATGCCCCTGATCTGCTTCTCCACCTTGACCAGCTCGGCTTTCCAGGCGTCGCCATTTGAGCGGCGTTCCCGATTGAGCCGGTTCGTCTCATCGGCATAAGCGCGCATCGCCTCTGCCGCGACCTCAGGTGCCATCATCCGGCCCTTGAGACCGGCCAGCACGCGGCGCTCCAAGTCCTCGCGCGGGATCGTCCGGCTGTTGGAGCAGCTACCCTTGCTGATGTGGTTTGAGCAAGCGAAGCGGTCGGATCCGCGCATGGAGTACGGGCCACCACAGCAGCCGCAGAATATCAGCCCCGAGAGCAGCGATTTCGGCCTGCGGCCGCCGTTCAATCGATTCTTGGTATGGTGATCACGGATCGCCTCGGTGACATTCACATACTTCTCGGTGATCTCGCCTTGCCGCTCGCGCACGGCTTGCCACAGCTCGTCGTCGACGATTCGCAGTTCAGGGACGTCCTTGGCGATCCATTCCGACTGCGGATTCATCCGCGAGACCCGCTTCCCGGTTGACGGGTCTTTGACATATCGAAGCCGGTTCCAGAGCAAGCGGCCGATATAGAGCTCATTGTTCACCAGGCCGGTTCCGCGCTTGACGTGACCGCGGATCGTTGTGTCGCTCCACAGTTTGCCGCTCGGGCCTGGAATGCCCTCCTCGTTCAGTCGCCGCGCAATTGTGCGCGGACCGACGCCCTCCGCGAATTCGCGAAACACACGTCGAACAATGTTGGCTTCGACCTCGTCGATCTCACGGCCTCCCCGAACGGGATTGCCGTATGTGTCGAGCTTCTTCACCACCTTGTAGCCGTAGCAGAGCCCACCGCCCGACTTGCCGTCCTCGATACGACCACGGAGGCCGCGATGCGTCTTGGCGGCAAGGTCCTTGAGGAAAAGCGCGTTCATCGTGCCCTTCAGGCCGACGTGCAATTCGCTGATCTCGCCTTCGGCCAATGTGACGATCGGCACACCGGCGAATTTGAGGTGCTTGAAGAGCGTCGCAATGTCCGCCTGGTCGCGGCTGATGCGATCCAGCGCCTCGGCCATCACCACATCAAACTGCCCCGTCTGCGCGTCCTGCAACAGCATCTGGATGCCGGGGCGCAGGATCATGCTGGAACCGGAAATCCCTGCGTCCTTGTAAGCGGCGACCACGTTCCACGTGTCGCGTCTCGCCTGCTCCCGGCAGAGGCGAAGCTGGTCTTCGATTGAGGCTTCCCGCTGATGATCTGAGGAATAGCGGGCATAGAGCGCGACGCGGGTCATAGACCTTCCTTTCGTGTCTCCATGGTCAGCGGCGGACGGCACCACTCTTCTTCGCTCGTGCCAGTTCGAGGAAGCTGGCCCTGATTCTCGCGAACAACCCTGGCGGGATGAATCCGTAGCTGAACTCACCCGGCTTGCCAGGAACCGGCGACAGCCCGCCATTCGGCCATTCGTCGATATTGTGCTCCGATACGATCACCCAACTCGGCTCGCTGTCGAGGCCGATAGCCTCTTTCACCTTCGCCGGAATCTCGATCCCCACCGTATCGCCGGACGGCGGCGTATGGGTGATCGGCAGCAACACTACATAGCGAGGGCGCGCAAGGGAATCGGTAGCGGCGACGAGGCAGGTCGGGCGATCCTTGCCTTGATCGCGGCCGGCAGCTGCCTCGTGGGTCCAGAGGTAGTCATAGCGGAGGATGAGGCCGGGCTTTGGCTCGGGAAACGCCACGGCGAACGCCCTACTTCAACAGGTCGTTCAGGTGCGCGTGCTCGGCGTCCATCTCCGCGCGCTCCACCGCGTTGATCACCACATCGATGGCGTCGGCCGTGCGGTGGGTCCGCTGCGCGGCGGCCCGTAGCCAGTCATAATGGTCAGCCGACATCAGCACGAACTCGCGGCGTCCGTGCCGCGTGATCTCCACGGGCTCACGCTGTGCCTGATGCTGGAACTCGCCGAACTTGCGCTGGAACTCGAGGGAGCCAACTCTCGCCATGGCGGGCATCCTTTCAGATCGAATGCCAGAATTATACGTATAATTTGTCTATGAGCAAAGCTGGAATTACACCTCCTCACCCGTCGAACGTTTCCTCCGCACCCGCCGCTCCAACGCGATGTGGCGATCAAACTGCTCGCGGGCGATCTGGCGACCGATGATCCGGGCGAGAGTCAGAATCGCCTGTTCGGCTCGTTTGGCGCCGGTCAGCGCCGTCTCCGGTCCGGCTGACGGTCCGAGTGCCTTGATGCTGTTCCTGTGCCGCTTGTCCGCCATTGCGTCCGAGAATCCTTGGCCGGAAAGGCCCAGGAACGACCGAAGACCTATCCGAGCGCATGGGAAAGTCCCTGACGACGGTCATACGGCGAATAGGACGTCATCACGTACAAAAAGGATGCCTTGACTGAGAGGTTACATCGCCTCAGCGAAAGCAAGGACGCCGATGCGCCATTCCTATCCCGAATGAGCAGCTTATCATCCTGCCGCTCTGGGCGCTGCCCGCCTCTGCCCTGCTGCGGAAGCGGATGGCCCATGCGGCAGTGCGCCATCGCGCAAAGCGGACCGCGAAGAGGGGCGCACGTGCACCCGCTACCCTCACGCCGCCTCCCACACCTTGTTGAGGATCTGCGCCGCGAGGACGGCCTTGTCCTGCGGTAGAAAGCGCCCGTAGTGCTTGGCGACCATCTCCACGGCGGTCCTAAATTGCGTAGCTCGCCCGACACATGCGCGGCTTCGTGCGAAGCTCGCCAAGCTGGCGGCGGTTGCCGAGGCGGGCGATGTCGAAGGTCTCAAGGCCATCGACATCAATCGAGTTTCAACGAGCCCGAAGGCCATGGCGCGCCATAGCGATCGGGCAATCATGGCCATCGAGGCGCGACGCGCCGGCGCTTGATCAGGGAATTTTGTTCTCGGGAGGCAGACGCTTGCCGCGACCTCCCGAGTTTTCGGCACCCTCTTCGATCTCGTCGAAATCCATGAACTCGAACATTTCAAAGAAGTCAGAGCGGATCATTTTGAGAGCCATCTTATCAAACCCAAGTTCATCAAAGAACGGGCCGCGCTGCAACAATTCTAACGCATCACGAAATCGTCGAAGAGCTTTCTGACCCTCTTGCTTTCGGCCTGCACGTACCGAGCGGTAAGCTTCAAGTGCCAGTTCGTACAGCCAAGGCGCGTCGTCTCGAAGCAGGCCTGCAACAAACAGAATTTGAACGGGATCACGAGGCCCTTCTGCAACGCGGTGCATCATCATTTGCATCATATCAGGATGAAATCGCATCCGTCGCCGCTTCCTGATTAATGGATCATCATCCATCGCATCACGAACGCGCATCTCTACGGTTCGAACACTCGAGACCAGTTCTTCGAGAATCTCACCTTGCGGACGGTTATGCTTTGCTGCTGCCGTCCCCTTCGGAATTGACGAAATATGCTTTTCGAGATCTGTCCAAAGCGCTGAGAAAAGCTTTTCCAGTTGGGCATCAGGCACAGGATTTTGTGCCGCTTTGTTGAGGCTGACAACCAGCTCCTTGACTCCAGCGCTGTCTGATTTCTTTGCTTGAAATTGAGCCAGAGGTCCTGAAACTTCCTTGAAGTCGAGATCAAGTAAAAGAGGAATGACTCTGCCGTCTTGCATCGATTTCGCAAGAGCACCGGCTTCGAACAGAATCCAAGGTGAACTTAAATTCTCTCTTGTTATACAGATCACTCCGAAATTGCAGACTTCGAGTTCTTTCGCAATTTCGACGCTCCAACGCTCTCCCGCCTGAATATCGGACTGCGAAAGCCAAGGCTCTACGAAGTGAAGAACTAGCGGAAACCACTCGCGGAGGGCCTTTGCTAGCGCTTCGCTCCGCTCTCCACTCCAGCTGATAAAAATCTTCATTGTACGGCCCCGACTCACATTGAGCGACCTCAGATTAGAGGTCTTTGTCAATGCTCGTAAGGCTGCATAATCATGGTCGAACAGGCTCAGCGACTTTCCAGAATGCGGCCCGGACGTCTCCGGGCCGTCATCGTCTCCAAAGCCTTCGCGTCATAGTGCGGATCGGACGGAAACGGCGATATCGCTTTCGCGCACCCGAGAACAGGCTCGGATAGATGTGGATCATTGCACCCGCTACGTCCTCGGCTGAATGAGACGCAGTTCTCGAGCCTGGGTCAGGCCCGTGCCGCCATCGCCTCATGGAAGGAGGACTACAACCTGAAGCCATGGACCGCGCCGCCGGGTGAAGCTGCCAACGCACCGAACATCAGACCGAGGTGCTCGACCTTCTGGGATGCCGTCTCCTCGCCCCAGACACCGTTGCGCTGATAGCCGAAGGCCGTCAGCGTCGCCGTCTTGAACCGGACGAGATCGGCCATCTCCTCGGCCAGCCGAGGCGGCGCATCGAGCGCCGCACTCGCCAGGTCCGGATCCGGCAGCGATCCATCCTCTTCCCGGCCAAACCGATAGAGCCCGCGCGGCCGGGAGGACTGATCGAGCAGGCCGGGAAAGCGGATCGAATAGCGCTGCTTCATGGCGGCAGCCCGGAAGCGCCGATAGTCGGTCGTCCCCGAGATCACCACGCGCTGAACCCACTCAAGGATCTCCGCCCGCTCCTTCAACGGGCGGCGATCAAAATCACGTGGCAGATGCCAGGCCAACCGTCGCCGTTCCGCGCGGCTGATGCCGGCAATGGTCCCTGCCGAGGTGCAGCGATCTCCGTTCGGCAGCTTCGAGCGGAAGTAGCCCGGCGGGAGGCGGTAGCGCCGCTCGATGAGCTCCAGCGCCGCGAGACTTCGCGAGGCGCGCGGGACCTTCACGCCGCGGCGCCACAGATTGAGTGCCGTAGCATCGACCTGGGTCGCGCTCGCCTCAAGGACACGGGCCAGATGCTTCGCGGTGTCGCCATGGCGGCGCATGTGAAGATCGAGCGCATCGGCGAATGAGGGCGGGTCCGTCCAGGGACGCCCGTCGCTCTCTGGAAACTCGACGATCCGCTTTGCCCGAGGGCCGCGTCGACGTGGCATAGCTTCCGGCTGGTCCGTGCCACGATGCAACGTACCCCGCTCCGAACTAGGTGGTGTGCGGCGCGCCGTGGCACGCTTCACCGTGACGTGGCCCCGGCGCGCCAATTCACGGCGCAGCGCATCAAGGCCGGGCGCAAGAACGGGCCCGGCACGCTTCAGATCGGCGTGATCCGCATCACAGGCGTGAGCAATCGCGTGCCAGTCATAATCGCGTTCCGTCAGGGGTGGTGGCACGCGCGCAGCGAGGAGATCGAGCAGCCAGTTCTGGAACAGGTCGGCGTCGCGGGGCGACAGAACGGTCGGTGCACGCTGCTGGCAGAACTTCACCAACATGCGCGCGAAGCTCGTACGGGGCATCGGCGGTCAGTGCAGGCACGTGATGGAGAGGCGACTCGCCTCGAACAGGGGAGGCGTTTCTGCCGAGAAGCCCTTCTCTCGGCCACGATCCAGAAGTGGCAGGCCTCGCGATCCAAAACCGAGGGGTGATGGTCCTCAGACCGGCATCAGACGATGACAATGTGCGGCTAATTGTTCAGCCAAAAAGATTCCCGTGAAGACGACACATTGCTGTCCAGAGGCGCAATGTGTCGCGATCAAGAAAACATCCTGCAAAAACAACCATCCGACCGCCGCGCAATGTGCGCGCTTTTATCCTGCCCTCAAGCTTCTACGCCCCGCCGGATCAAAACGAGATCACGTCACATCGCTGAGATACTATGATGAGGCGGCAGAAAACGCTCCGTGGGCGCCTAAAGCTACCGGCTGTACGGCAAGCTCTCCGAAAATGCGACGTGAGAAAAGTGCAGGGGCCGCCACCTGGGGCAGCGACGTCGCGATTCATCGCCATGCCTAACTTGAAACTGCTGTCGGTGATGCGCAGCCGAACCGCTGCAGATCGGCGGGCGCGGCGCAGAGAAGCTGCAAAGGAACTGCGGCCGAACCGCAGTCGGGCTGTGCAAAGGTCACAGTGTCTTGCGCGCCTGCCGCAGCGGATATGGGACTATGGGGACGTTGGTGGCTTCCGAAGGCGCACACCGGCACCGCCACCGTTCTCGGGGGTGAACTCAATGCCGGCTTGCTCAAGCGCTGCGACGATGGAGGCCAGATTACCCGCGTGTGGAACGCGAACGCCGCGCTCAAAGTCCACAATGGTCGGACGAGACACCTGTGCCGCTGCCGCAAGCTCAGCCTGACTCCAACCGAGCATCCCTCGCGCTCCACGGCATTGGGCGGGCGAAATTTCCGTCACGTTCAAGGCACCGTCAAAGTTTGACTTTTTGAAAAACAACTGCATTCTGAGATAGCCGCCAACGGTGGCTAAGCGGTCGGAAAAGGTGTTTGCGCCACCTCTCCCGACCTGACCACAATCAAGCTGCTTGGAGCTCGGATCATGGCTGATTCTGAGATTAGCACGAGTTTGTCCCGGCCATCCCGGAGGGACGTTCTCTCTGCCGCCCTGATGACGATCGGCGGCACTTCCTTCAACAGTTCGGCTGCGGCCGAACCGCAGGATCATGGCGCAACGGACGCGGCTGTCCTTGCATGGAGAGCGTGGCGCGCCGCGCATCGGCGCACGCTCGCTCTGTGCCGGAAACAGCAGCGTCTCGAGTCTGAGTTGGCGCGGACAATCGGCTTTCCGCAGGTGGTTCTTGCTGGAGCCGAGCTGCACTCGCCGGTGCGCATCGGCTCGTTGCGGCAGTTTGACGAGCTTTCGACCGGTGTGCCGTCTCTTTGCTCACGGCGCGCCGAAATCGCCGAGGTGTTGCGCGCACATCAGCAGCGCTGGGACGACGCAGACCGCGCCATCGGCTATTCCGTCACCCGGCAAGAAGAGGCGGCTGCCTCCGCCAATGAAGAGCGGTTGATCGCTAGGCTCTTTGCGGCAGACGCCACGTCTCTGCGCGGCCTCTCCGCGAAGATCGATGTGCTGATCGCCGTTGGGGCAGACGGTGCCGAGGGGCGGCAGTTTCCCTGGCCAGAATTGCGGCGCATCCGCCGGGATGTTGCACACCTGATGCAGAAGCAGCGTCACGATGCAGTCGGCTTCACTGCCTAAAGCAGTCCTCCCGATGCCAGTGCAGAAAGTGCGGATGTGAACGCTCGAATGTCCGTTGCGGATCAATGGCGCGTCCGCTGCGATTGATGATGGCACGCACACCATCGGAATCGTGGCGTGGCGTTGCGGTAGATCAGCACGTCGAGATCATCCGACAGCCTAATCAGCTCGCGGTCAAAAACCGAGCGCACAGCCCGCAAGGTCTACAGGACGAGGGATGACGCGAGGGCGGATGTGTTCGACTACATGGAGCGTTTCGATAATCGCCGACGCAGGCACTCGACATTGGGCCATCTCAGCCCCGTCGAGTTCGAGGAGCGAGCTAAATCAGCTTAACCTCGTGTACACAGAATCGGCAGCAGGCCAATGAAGGCATTGTCGTTGGTTTGCCGGTGCGCGAGAAGTCGAGAGCACCGCTGCGTTGATGGGCAAATAGGTCGAGGTTGCGGCTGACGAATTCGGTGCCTTGATCGACTATGTCTGCAGGGCTCAATTCTGCCAACGCGCTCCATGTACCCCGCGGTGGGATCGTTGGGCGCGTCGCCCTGATGTTGAGTTTCCTTATTGCCGTGCTACATGCGTCGGCTACCGCAGCCGATCTCACACATCGTCGACGTCAATTCTCTTGCGCAGCACCATGGATGTCATGGCTGCCGCGAAATCCCTCACCATTTTCTCCAGTTGCTCTGAGGAAACAGGACCATTCTCTTCCCCCAGGCGCTGCGTGACGAAATCGTGAATCCAATGCTCCCGAGACTGCCCCTGGGCTGCGTGTATCATCTCCCCGATACGGGATTTCACATGCGCCAGGTCCGCATCATCCGGGGGGCATGCCCTCCAGATCCACGCCTGATCGATGAAGTTGTCCTCACCTGCCAACAGATCCCAGATGCGGTTCTCATAAGGGTTTGAGATCAGGCAGAATCTGCGATCGGGCATGGAACCGCCCGTCGTCAGCCGAAAACGCCAGCCGATGGCGCCGTAGAGACGAAAGTATCCATAGACGGCCCCATTCGCATCACTGCCGACCCAGATGAATACGGGATGACATGAAAATTGGTCCGGGCAGCTTGGGAGAGGACGTGCATCAAGGGTTAGCAAGTCCGTTTCGTGATCCGGGCGTTTCCCGAACCGGATGAACGAACGAACCTCGTCAAACTTGGCGGTGGTGACCTCGGCGTTGCCACACTGCCGGGCCCACAGGACAAGACAGGCTTTGGCCATTGACTGCAGGGAGGCACCCGCACCAAAAGGCAGGTGCCCTACCACTGACGGCGCCGGCCTATAGCCTCTGCGCAGATCTTTCCGCAGATCCTGTTCAATCGCGTCGATCACCGCCGGGTGAGTATGGCCCAGTTGCTTGGCAATCTTGGTCGCCGCACCCTTAAGAAGCCCGTCAGCGGATTTCTCTGAGAATGCTTCGATGGCAACTCGAATTTCGTCACCGTCGAACTGAACATCGAGCGGCTTCTTTGCCTTGACCCGGGTTCGCATTCCGGGTTCGAGGTCGAACCTTTCACCCTGATGCTCGAGGCCGTGAATGAGCGGCGCGCTGCCGCCGTCTCCGGCTTTCAAATCGGCGAGATTCCTGATGTTTTCCGTTGACCGGGCCAAGTCATGGTCCGGCCCAATGCCCATCTGGTGATTGCAATCCGGGCAAACAATATCGTGCACCGTCATGCGCCCCCCCAACGCTTTGAGCAGCACATGCTCGGGTTTGGTCTTCTCCGGGATAGGCAGTTGGCAAAGAATGCAGTCCTTGAGCATCCGCGTGTCTCCGCCCGGCAATTCCACTAGGGGCCTTCGCCCGAGATGGGCAGCGCGAGCTCATGCGGGCCCGGGTGACGTTGTGACGAGGTGCGTGATCAGCTGCCGGGTCCCAGTCCCCAGAATGCCCTCCAGCCGCGCCGTTGACGCCCCGCTAATCTGCTTGGAGGTGCACAGCCCGGCCCTCCACAGGGCCAGAATCTGGCCGCGCGCCAGGGCAACCGGCAAGAGCGTCAGCGGCAGTGCGTCCACGGGAATGCCGAAATCCAGGCGGCGAAGCAGGGCCGAGACCGCTTCCGGGTCATCAGCACGTCCCAAGACAATTGCAGCGATCCGGAGCACGGAGTCGAAGAGAAAGCGGCTCCCATCGGCAAAGCCACGAATGTCGCCGTGCCCCACCCGCGAAAAGGTATTGGCCGAATAACGGTCTTCAATCTCGCCAGTGGGCACTCCGTCCAACCAATCGGCAATGACGAGGGCCCTTTTGCAGCGTGCGTAAAAGGCGCGGTCGCTCGGGGCACGATACCGCATCAAGCGCGTGATCTCGGGATTGTACCGCCGGTTGAGTGCCTGCTGCCAACCGGCCTCGCCCTGGCGGCTCTGCGGGGTGTAGGCCTCGTCGCGTTCCGGGATCGCCTCAACCAAGACAAGGAGGGTTTCCAGCGCAATAGGCTGAGGTCCCAGCATGCGCAGCAGTTCTACAGCCTGCAGGGCCGATTCAAGGCGCAGCGGAGATTCTCCGCAAGCGCGGCCGAGCATCGTCAAACTCAGCAGGCCCTCATGTTCTTCGATCAGACCGTCAGAGGTCATGCGGTCCAGCAGCAACGCCAACCGCTGCGTCATGCTCTCCCGCCAATGCGGGTTTTGAAGAATGGCCAGGTATCCGCCATAGGTGTTGGCGACGAGATCAATCACGGCATCACGCGGCACGTCGCGAACTTGTGCCAGCAGGCGCACCACCCATGTGCCCGGATCGTTGGAGTTGAATGACGAAGTGACCGGCTCGGGGCGCCCTTGGACATACTGGCGCAACAGGTTGTTGCGTTCTAATCCGTTGTCGGCGAGGAGCATAGCCTTGCCATGGCTCTCGTACCCTAATCTTCCCGCGCGGCCGGCCATGTTCTTGTACTGTGCAACCGTGTAAGGCTGCTGATGGTCACGGGCGCCGGGAAAGGCCGTCTCGACAATAATTACCGTCGAGGCCGGCGTGTTGACACCCGCAGCAACCGTGCTGGTCGCCACCAGCACGTGGATGCCTCCGGCAGGATCTCGGAACCCGCGTTCGACCGCCACGCGTTCTTCGCGGTTCAGGTCGCTGTTATGAAACGCCACGCCCCCTTCAAGCGCCGCTCGCAAGCGTCGTGACATCGTCGACAGGTCACCGACCGGCAAAGCCTCAATAACCGATTGCGCGGGCGGTAGGCGCAGTTCCTGCGCAAGATACTCTGCGCACCCCGCCGACGGCCCGCGCGCATTGCGGAACACAATGATCTTTTCGCCCTGGCTCACCAGATGGCGCACGAACGGGACGAGTAGGTCCTGCGATGAGGCCTGGACGCGGCGCTGCTGGACAGCATGGTTCAGGAGCTGTTCCGAGCGAACATCGCCTTCGGCCGCAACGAATGACCATCTGCCGCTCCGCTCAAACACCCCTTCAGTGAGCGGGACAGGGCGCTCGACTGTCTGGAGTAGACCGCAGTCCAACCAGCGATCAAAACGATTCACATCGCCGATGACGGCGCTCAGTGCCACCAACTGTGGGGACACACCGCGAGTGCGGGCACTCACGAGATGGGTGAGCAGCAACTCCACCACCATTCCCCGGCCAGGCTCGGTGATGAACTGGGTCTCGTCGACCACAACCAGGCCGATCTGGTGCAGCATATGAGGCGCCGCAACCGCCATTCCAAGAAACTTCTCGTAGGTGAAGAAGGCGAGGTCGTATTTGCCTCGCAACACATCGCCCACCTGGTCCTGCCAGTCGCCGCTGCACCTTGCGACGCGCAAGTCTAGCTGATCCCCGTAGATCGCGGAAAAATCCTCGAATTTCTCGTTCACAAGGGCCCTGTAGGGCAAGAGAAAAACAGCCTTGCGTCCCTCCGAGATGGCCTTCATCGCGGCCATCTCCCCGATAAAAGTCTTACCGGCACTGGTCGGCGCAACGACCAGCAGGGAATTATGGTCCAGCACGCCATGCTCGTTGACGGCTGCGACCTGCAAGGCATTCAGGCCTTGTGGAAAGCGCTCCTGCCAGGCCCCCAGAACTTCCTCAGGCAGACCGAACGCAGCCAGATCCTCAAAAGCCCCGGTCGTCCGCGCGGAGCCGCGCTCCGGAAACAGCGCAAAATATCGCTGCCCCCGCCGACCTGCCGGCAGTAGTAGCTCTCCCTCGACGTGACCGAACACGACCGGTGTCTGGTCATAGCCAAGGCGGTTGGCGTCCGCCCTGACAAGCTGAACAACGCGGTCCGCCATGCCAATGACACTGACCGGCTCCGACGCAGAAAGAAGGCACTCCAGGATGGCCTTCGTGAATAGTCCGTGCCGGGTGCCCGGATCTTCGAGAGCAGCCTGGTCGACAGCTGAGGCAGCGAACAGAACGCGCCCCTGACCTGTGATTTCAACAAGCGGCTGGATGATGTCACGCGGCACCAGCCCAATGTCGAGCACACGTGCCGGCGCTCCTCCGCTGAAACAGCAATCCAACAGCAAGACGACGGCCCTGGCACGGCTCTCCCTGAATCGCGTCGCGAGCTGTGCCATCGCGAGCGTCGTGCCTAGCACATCCCCAGCACGGGTATCTGCCAGAACAAGCCGGTGGTCGGCGGTCCCGTGCCCTGCAAAGCTCAGAAGTACCACATCATCTTCGGTAGCAACGCCGAGCGTGGCATCCAGAACGGCCTCAACCGCCTCCAGCGTGGCCTGCTCATCGGTGAGAAGGGCTGCCTCCATCCCTTCCATCGCGTCCGAAAATACAGCCCACAGAGCGGAGGCATCACGGACTGCCCCATTCAGATCCCGGATCAGAGGATCGTGGTAGCGGTCGATACCAATGAATGCCGCGCGGATCATCGTTTCGGCCTAATTGCCGTCAGACCACAAGAATGCCGATGCCGGGCTCAGAGGACTTAATCAGCATCGCCGGTGCAAACGTGTCACGCTGCACCATCTGCCGATTCCCAACCTTTTCGAACCACGTGCACCAGACCGCCTCTTTGCCGGTCGCCGCGAGAATATCTACCTGTTCTACGGTCATCGCCGGACCGCCGGATTTTAGTCGGACAACGTCACCAGGCTCAAAGCTCATCTGCACCACTCCTGAGAGTCTGTTCGCCTTTCGTTCGAAACGTATCACTGACATGACGGAGAGCAAGATGCGGAACCCGCTATCCACAACCGCGAGTCGTGCAGAGGAGATGCTATAGCCCACAGCGCAACCGGAGGGGCTCACTCATCGACATCGTCTTCATCGACCATGAGCGTCGTTCCATCACAGTAGCGGTGATAGATGCAGGTCGTCATCAAGCCGGCGAGCATAGCCATATGCCCATCATCCATATCGTCGAAATGGGTTTGGCCGAAATCGAGCGCGCGATGCACCCTACCGGCCGCCGCAGCAATGAGCTCCCGCTGTCCGACATCGCGGAACGCGCCTTGCTCAAGGATGCATTGGTAGTCTTCGCCGATCCATCGCCCGGCCTTTTTCTGGATGGGCCACTTCAGGTCAGTCACGACTCTTTCCGCCAACCGATCTTCATGGTCATGATAACGCGCAGGCCGTGCTGCATCCGCGATAAGTTCAATGATTGCGCTTAAATCAGCTGCGAAGCTACCAACCTCGGCTTCATAGCAATCTCCGTCCCAATGCGCCTCCCAGCTCATAGTGATATGACTTAAGGGACGCAGCACCATGCGGTCGAGATAATCACTTCCCGCAAAGAAACTGCGAACATCTTCACGCGCGTGGCTCCTCCGAGGTCTCCTGACGATCACGGTCCGCTCTCATCTTCCAGCTGCATCGAAAAGGATCAAGAGATGCTGAGCGCATCAGTTCATGACGAGGAGGAGTGCGGTTCTTGACCCGAAAAATTAGGCAGCGAGCGTCGACGGAGTACCGTAACTCTCGATGCGGCTCTGGGAATTCTCCATGACAGCATCAGACGAAAGCCGCCCAGAGATTTAGAAGTCCGCTCAATATAAGGAATACAAATCCCGTCATCAGGAGACCGGCGCGACGGGCATTTTCAATATGCTGCGTGGACCCTCTAGCTATAACGATAGTAAAATTTCCACTGGATAATTCATGTATATTGCTTTCGTGCATTTTGGCGACGAATGTTAATGCCTCTAGGAGACCTTTTACACGAATAGCCAATAAGATTGAACCGATAACACTACAAATCGCGGCAAGGGCTTTGATTACATTCGGGTCTATCATCGCACCTCTCCCGTCGCAGGTTCGGATTTTGGTTATAGGTGCGATGATATTGGTTCGAGATGCCAGAACTTGCCAAGCCCTTAGGGCAACTTACCCAGCGCGAAAAGTGAGCCTCGATTGAATTGCCTGCACGGCAGACACTGTAACCCCCGGGGAGAGCGCCCTCAGCACTTCGCTGGGCCTGCTTCCAGACGTGATGAGCCTCCATACCAACCGTCCAGACAGACTGAAACGCGGGCGCCCATGTCTCGGTCGGCGCCAATCTCGTGAAAAAGCTTTGCCGCATATTCAAAGCTAAGGTACGCGCAGAAGCCTAGCTATGCATATATGGCCGGTGATCTGTCATACCCTTGGCACAAGCGGTGCCGCCTCCAACCGAGGAAAGGTAACCGATGCAAACATCCGACGCGTTCGTCATCTCCTTGCATTGTGATCCCTCGGAACTTGCCGATCCCGAGGTTCGGGCGGCGATCGCGGACGTAGGTCGTCAACTCAGCACGGCCGGCGTGTCGCCGCGGCATCAGGTCCATGCCCGGACAGGGGCGATCATGGCATCCATGACCTCGCTGGGCCCCTACTTGGTACCAATTGCCGTTGTTGCGATCCCGGCGATTGCCAAAGTCCTGATCGCCTGGATCAATGCCGCATCCGGTCGGAAAATACGGGTGAGGATAGGAGACAACACCATCGAAGCCAACTCGATTGAGCAGACGGAACGCCTCATCGCCAGGCTTGAGGAACTTCAGTCAAAAGGGCGCAAAACAGGACCAAAATCCTGAAGCCATCTCCCGCGTCATTTCCAAAAGCCTCCGGTGCGGAGGCAGCGCTTTTGCCGCCTTCACCGCGGCTGACAGGCACGCCGCGCGCGGCTGCAAGGTGCACGGGGGCGTTCTTCGCTGGACCAGGGCCAGCGGTCCCAAGACAGCTCCGCTCCCGCAGCGGAAGGCCTTTTCGTAATCATCCGCAGGGATGATCCGCGGCGACTGACTTAGCATCCCCCGCGGGCGGCGCCTCGCCGCCAAGTCGCCGCTGCATCTCCCGATAGCTGGCGGCGCCGAGTCGCCCCAATCCATGAATAGCTGAGGTGCTGGGGGCGGGACAATGGTATCACATGGCCGGTTTCGATGACTCTATACGGCCACTTCCAGGGAGTGTCGGCATCGGTGGCTGCGCACCCGTGCCTTGGCGGCATAGAGCGCCTCGTCGGCACGCTTTATGAGATCCTCAACGTCGCGATCACTACTCCGCGCCACCGCGAATCCGATACTGACGGTCAGGTCGATGGCGCGCCCCTCCGTCACAACGGGCGTGGAGGCAATATGCTCGCGCGCCTCTTCGGCAAGCCGGCGCCCGATATCCGCGCCCACCGCCTTCAGGAGCACCACGAATTCCTCGCCGCCGAAACGGGCAACGAGATCGGAGCCGCGAAAGCAGCCATGAATGACGCGGCTCACGGCCTGTATGACGTGATCGCCGGCGGCGTGGCCGTACGTGTCATTGATCAGCTTGAAATGATCGATATCGATCATCAGCATGGCGGCGGACATTTCCGAGGCTGGTGAGCTGATGGCCTGGGCGGCACGCGGAAGGAAGGCACGGCGGTTAAGCAGGCCGGTCAGTGGGTCCGTGTCGGCGAGTTGCTGCAGGTGATCGACCTCGAGGCTCGCCAGTCGCCGAAGATCGGCCGTCTTCCTGGCCTCCTCCAGCATGCGCGTGGAGAGCCGCGCCGCCGCCTCCCGCGCCTCAAGTTCGGCGTGTTCGGCAACGCCGATGCGGCGGAGCATCGACCGGATCGCCGCCGAAAGCGCGAGAACATCCCGGGAGCCACGATGCCGCTCGCCGGTCGTCGCATCGGCATCGCGACCGATCCGGTCGATGTCATGGCTGAGCGCTTCCAAGGGCTGCAGCACCTGCCGGAACACCGACCAGGCGAGGAACCCGCCGATGATCGCCGCCACCGCACCAACGGCGAGAATCGTCACGAACAGCGTATTGGCTGCCGCAAGGGCCGAGGCGATGGGGCGTCGCGCAAGGACGATCCATCCCAGCCCCGGATACTCACCCTCGCCCATCGTGCTGGCCAACCCGCCGACAAACGGCGTCTCCTCCGCGTGCCCGCCGAATGAAGACTGGCCAGACGCGGCCCGAAGGGCTTCCAGACGATCCGGCGCCAGCGCGGCCGAGGCCGGCCCGATCAGCACGTGGCCATCGCGATCGAAGACCAGGAGTTCGAGGTCCTTCGCCCCGCGCGGGTCGGCGAGAACCTCGCGACGGACCTCGTCGGCCCAACGCCAGCTGAGATGGGCCCCCAGCACCCCGGCCAGTTCCCCGCCCGGCCCATGAACGGGCACAGCGACATCGACAAAGCGAAACGGCGCGTCGTCCGGTGACCTTCTCAGCAGTCCGTCCAGAAGCTTGGCGTCATGCACATCCTCAACCGCCGGCCCCTTGAGGCCGTTGATGAACCACGGCCGCTGGGCAACGGAAACGCCTTCCAGCATGCCCCCCGTTGCCGCCATGACCTTGCCGTCAGGCGTGGCGAAACCAATCCAGGCGTAGTTGGGCAGCGTCGCCTGCAGCTGCGCCAGGACACCACGGACATCGTGGCGATCCCCCTCCCAGATCGAACGAAGCGGCTTGAAATTCGCCATATTGCGAATCTCGCGGAACCGCTCGAACATGTGCTGATCGAGCCGGTTCGCCATATTGCGCGCGATCGAGGCCATCGCATCTTCGGTTTCGATCACCGCCTGCTGCCGCGCCAGCCAGGCGGCGGTCGCAGCGGTCGCGGCGACGGTAACGATGCAGAGCAAACCGGCCAGAATGGCGAGTTGGGCTCGCAGGGAGGTGCGATCCAGGTAATGCCGCAGTCGAGCCACTTCCGCTCCACTTCGTGTAATAATCGGCCACACCACGCGTTCGTGGCTCGGCGAGTGGGACATAAGGCGATGGCCGCGCGAAGGAATGGCCATCAAAGCAGAAAGCGGGATCATTGCCATCCCGGTTGACACAGCCGGGGCCGCTTAGCGCGACTCCAGGCGGCGATGAAGGGGAGTGTCCGATCCCAATCCATCTCCGCCTTGTCGGACGGCGCCCCCCCAAAAAAACTCGCCCGCCCGCGTCCAGCGCCGCGACCACCGGCTCGCGCGTTTCGGCCTTCCCTTGCAGCGGTGCGCGGTCGGGCGGCGGCTCGAAAATGCCTCTGCCCCCGTCTGGCCGACAGCCGGACAGGGCCGAATTGGCACACCGTGCGGATTAGCCCGGTACCGCCAGGCCGCCGGCACACCCCAGCGGACCTGCTGAACAGAAAAGATGAATGAAATCAAATACTCCGCGCGTCGCAGTTAAAACCGCCCTCATGCTTCAGGAACTGCTTGCGGTGGCGCCGCTGAAGGCGACAGGAACAGCTTCTATACGTAACTCTCCCATGTATGCCCCAGCTTTCAAAATGTTAGAACTTTTCTAATTTTATCCGGCAAGTGGGCATTCGACATGTGCGCGTCCTTTAGTATCAAGAGCTTGGTTCGCATCAGCATGGTCTCGGCGGGAATGGCCGCGCTGGGATCGACGGCATTCGCCCAGGCGATCACGGCCCCTCCCGGCTCGCCGGACGCGTCGGTCACCATCGATGGCCGCTACCTGCCGAACCCGCCACAACCCTTCGGCGGCACGATCAACCTCAACGCGATCGATTCAAAGCCGTACTGGCCCGCGCGCGTGGTGCCGCCCAAGGGCGCCCCGAACGTCTTGCTGATCATGACCGACGATGTGGGCTTCGCCGCACCCTCCACGTTTGGCGGCGTCATCCCGACGCCAGCTCTGGACGAGATCGCCAATAGCGGCCTGCGCTACACCCAGTTTCATTCGACGGCGCTGTGCTCGCCGACGCGCGCGGCGCTGATCACTGGGCGCAACCATCACTCGGCGGGCTTCGGCGTCATTTCCGAGATGTCGACCGGCTTTCCCGGCTATGACAGCATCATCGGCAAGGATACCGCCACCATCGGGCGCATTCTGCAGGACAATGGCTACGCCACCTCGTGGTTCGGCAAGGACCACAACACCCCGGCATTCCAGGCCAGTCAGGCCGGCCCCTTCGATCAGTGGCCCGGCGGCATGGGGTTCCAGTATTTCTATGGTTTCGTCGGTGGCGATACCAGCCAGTGGGAGCCGAATCTCTTCCGCAACACCACGGCCATCTATCCCTATGTGGGAAAGCCCGGCTGGAACCTGACCACCGCAATGGCGGATGAGGCGATCCAGCACATCAAGATGCTGAACGAGGTCGACCCCTCGAAGCCGTTCTTCGTCTATTACGTGCCCGGCGGCACCCATGCCCCGCACCACCCCACCCCGGAATGGGTGGACAAGATCACCGACATGCACCTGTTCGATGGCGGCTGGAACGCGCTGCGCGACCAGATATTCGCCAACCAGCGGAAGCTCGGTGTCATCCCTCAGGACGCCAAGCTCACTCCGTGGCCGGACCAGTATCTCAGGAAATGGGACACGCTCTCGGCTGACGAGAAGAAGCTCTTCATCCGGCAGGCGAATGTCTACGCCGCCTATCTCGCCTATACCGACCACGAGATCGGCCGCGTCATCCAGGCGGTGAAGGATGCCGGCAAGCTCGACAACACGCTGATCATCTACATCTCGGGCGACAACGGGTCGAGCGCGGAGGGTTCGCCCAACGGCACGCCCAACGAGGTGGCGCAGTTCAACAGCGTCGAGGTGCCG
The DNA here is from genome assembly GCF_010669125.1 of Ancylobacter pratisalsi. NCBI lineage: Bacteria > Pseudomonadati > Pseudomonadota > Alphaproteobacteria > Hyphomicrobiales > Xanthobacteraceae > Ancylobacter > Ancylobacter pratisalsi. Next base: position 2,876,261 of record NZ_CP048630.1, on the reverse strand, counting down.
GTCGCCGATCAGCTGAAGTATTTCTACGACGTCTGGGGCACCGACAAGACCTATAACCACATGGCGGTTGGCTGGACCTGGGCCTTCGACACGCCCTATCAGTGGACCAAGCAGGTCGCCTCGCATTTCGGCGGCACCCGGCAGGGCATGGCTATCTCTTGGCCGGGCCACATCACCGACAGGGGCGGCATCCGCAACCAGTTCCACCACGTCATCGACATCGTGCCGACCCTGTTGGAGGTCACCGGCATCCCCGCCCCGGTCTCCGTCGACGGCGTCGCCCAGAAGCCGATCGAAGGGGTGAGCATGGTCTATACTTTCGACAAGGCCAATGCGAACGCGCCGACGACGCACAAGACCCAGTATTTCGAGATGTTCGGCAATCGCGGCATCTATAGCGATGGCTGGTACGCCAACACCACGCCGATTTCGCCGCCCTGGTTGCTCGGCGCAACGCCGAACCCTGATGTCATAAGCTCCTACAAATGGGAGCTCTACAATCTCGACAAGGACTGGACCCAGTCCAACGACATCGCCAAGGAAAACCCCGCCAAGCTGAACGCGCTTCAGGACCTCTTCCTTGTCGAGGCGGCGAAATATCAGGTCTTCCCGCTCGACAACTCGCTGGCCTCGCGCATGGTGACGTCGCGTCCGAGTGTGACAGCGGGGCGCTCCAGCTTCACCTATCGCGGGACCCTCACGGGCATCCCGATGGGCGACGCCCCGCAATTGCTGGCGACCTCCTACAAGATCACCGCTGACGTCGTGGTGCCGGAGGATGGCGGCAACGGCATGATCCTCACCCAGGGCGGCCGGTTCGGCGGGCACGGGTTCTACATCCTGAACGGCAAGCCGGTGTATGTGTGGAACCTGCTGGATCTCAAGCGGGTGCGCTGGGAAGGCAAGGACACGCTCACGCCCGGCAAGCATACGCTGGTCTTCGATCTGTCCTATGACGGCCTTGGCTTCGGCACGCTCGCCTTCAACAACACCAGCGGCGTGGGGCGCCCGGCCTCCGCCACCCTGTCGGTCGACGGCAAGGTCGTTGACACGCAGAAGATGGAGCACACCATCCCGATCACCCTGCAATGGGACGAGACCTTCGACGTCGGCGCCGATACCGGCACCCCGGTCGACGACGCGGACTATAAGATACCCTTCGCCTTCAACGGCACGATCGAGAAGGTCACCGTCGATGTCGACAGGCCGCAACTGACCGCCGAGGACGAAAAGAAGCTCCTCGAAGGAATGCAGCGGAGCAACAGGTCGAGCGAATAAGTAACCCGGGGCTGTGGTTTCAGCCCCGGCGCACTTCCCCTCGGACGAGCCAGGGCAGAATGTGGGATCGCGTCCTGCGGGACGGGATCGAAGGGCAGAAATCCGACGGCCGCCTCAAGGAGGTGCCGTTGGAAGAGGGGGAACGTGCATGCATCACATCCGGCTTGCCTGCCTGATGGCCGTCGCCTTGTGCGCTACGGCGGCGTGGAGAACACCGGCGCATGCCGCGGACATCGTCAAGGCGCCGCCCGCTCCCACGACTGTCGCGCCGCTGACCTCCGACTGGCAGTTCCAGGCCACGTTTTACGGCTGGGCCACGGCCATGAACGGCGATGTCGGCGTGCGCGGCCTTCCGCCGGCCAGTGTCGACCTCAGCGCCTATGATGCGCTGACGAATCTCGACGGCGCGCTCATGGGGGCGTTCTCGGGCAAGAAGGGCGACTGGAGTTTCCTGTTCGACGTCGTCTACGCCAGCCTGTCGGATGGCGTGACCTTTGGCCCGCTGGGCGGCAGCAGGGCCAGTCTCGGTGTCAAGCAGACGATCTTCTCCGGCCTCGTCGGCTACCGGATGCCGTTGGGCCTGCCGGACAATGTCGATCTCAGCGCGACCGTCGGTTTCCGCTACCAGCACCTGTCCGGCGATTTCAACTTCACCAACGCCTATGTCCCGCTCGCCGTGAGCACGAAGGGCACACAGGACTGGATCGACCCGACGATTGGCCTGCAGCTGAACTACGCCATCGACGAAAAATGGTTCATCAACGCGATTGCCGATGTCGGCGGTTTCGGCGTCGGGTCGAAGATCACCGCGCAGGGGTTCGCCACGCTCGGCTACATGTGGACCCCGTCGATATCGACGGCCATCGGCTACCGCGCCATCTACACCGACTACGAGAACGACGGCTTCGTCTACAATGTCACCCAGCACGGCGCGTTCCTGAGCCTGGGCTATCATTTCTGACACGCTGGACCGAACGCTGGACCGACCGCCGTCCCGTTCGCATGGCAGGGCAAGCGCAACGCCGCGCCCTACCATCCCCCATCGGGGGACGTCTGCCCACGAACTAATCAGCCTTGCCGAATGCCTCGCATTGGTGCATTTCCCGCAAGAATGAATTGCAGGCCCCTGTCTTTAAGCGCGGGGCGTCCCCTCGATACGCTCCCTTCGATCGGTCGGCGGGCGGACGTTCCTCCGGCGCGACGAGAGCGGTGGGACGATGGCCGGCACGGTTCTGCACAGTTCGCATTGGGGGGCGTTCCGGGTCGGGGTCGAGAACGGCCGCCTGACGGACATCCAGCCCTTCGAGCGTGATGCTGATCCTTCCGCGCTGCTCGCCGGCATGAAGGACTATTTCGACCACCCGACCCGCATTCGCCGCCCGGCGGTGCGTCGCGGGTGGCTGGAGAACGGTCCCGACAGCGATACCGCCAAGCGCGGCGCCGATCCCTTCGTCGAGGTAAGCTGGGACGAGGCGCTTGATCTTGCCGCCGCGGAGCTGGCGCGGGTCAAGCGCGAGCACGGCAACCGGGCCATCTTCGGCGGGTCCTATGGCTGGTCGAGCGCCGGCCGGTTTCACCATGCCAAGACGCAGGTGAAGCGCTTCCTGAACGCGTTCGGCGGCTGCGTCGAGCAGGTGAACAATTACAGCTTCGGCGCCGCCATGGTGCTGCTGCCGCACATTGTCGGCGACAACCGTTTCCTCTACGGCCCGACCACCCATTGGCGGGCCATCGCCAAGAATACCGAGATCCTGCTCGCCTTTGGCGGCCTTCCGGGCCGCAACACCCAGATCGAATCCGGGGGCTGCGGCGAGCATGTGCAGAAGCGCTGGCTAAGGGAACTAGCTGGCCGGGCACGACGCATCGTCAATGTCAGTCCCCTGCGCGACGACATCGAGGAGACCGCCTGCGAGTGGTGGCCGATCTGCCCCGGCGCCGACACCGCCCTGCTGCTGGCGCTGGCCCATACGCTGCTGACCGAGGGCCTTGCCGACCGCGCGTTTCTGGAGCGCTGCACCACCGGCCATGAGCGCTTCGCCGACTACGTGCTGAGCGGGCGCGGCGCGGCGGGGTTCGATGCCGAGTGGGCGGCCGGCATCTGCGAACTTGCCGCGCCGGACATCCGCGAGCTGGCGCGCCAGCTCGTCGCCCATCGCAGCTTCATCACCCTCAACTGGTCGCTCCAGCGCAGCGATTATGGCGAGCAGCCCTACTTCGCCGCCGTCGCACTAGCGGCCATGATCGGCCAGATCGGGCTGCCGGGGGGCGGCATCGGCTTCGGCTACGGCTCGATGAATGGCATCGGCAATGCCGTGCCGCGCTTTCGCACCCCTCTGCTGCCGACCGGCACCAACGCCGTCGACCTCGCCATCCCGGTCGCGCGCGTCAGCGACCTCCTGCTGCGTCCGGGCGAGACCATCGCCTATAACGGACGCGAGCTGACATTCCCCGAAATCCAGCTGGTGTACTGGGCCGGCGGCAATCCTTACCACCATCATCAGGACCTCAACCGCCTGCAACGGGCATGGCAGGCGCCGCGCAGCATCATCGTCCACGAGACCCACTGGACGGCGACGGCTCGACGCGCCGACATCGTGCTGCCGGCGACGACGACGCTTGAGCGCAACGACATCGGCACCTCCTCCTCCGACCGCTTCATGATCGCGATGAAGCAGGCGGTGCCGCCCTTTGCCGAGGCGCGCGACGACTATTCCATTTTCCGCGCGCTCGCCGAACGGCTGGGAGTGGCGGAGGCGTTTACCGAGGGCCATGACGAGATGGCGTGGCTGCGCCGGCTCTACGAGGACGCCCGGACCTCATCGAACGCGGGCGGGCTGGCGCTTCCCGACTTCGAGCACTTCTGGGAGCAGGGCCTCATCGAACTCCCGGCGACGGAAGCACCGTTCAACCTGCTGGCGGACTTCCGCGCCGATCCCGAAGGCCGGCCGCTCGCCACGCCATCAGGACGGATCGAGATCTTCAGCGCCACCATCGACGGCTTCGGCTACGCCGACTGCCCCGGCCACCCGGTGTGGCGCCCGGCGCGGGAATGGCGGGGCGCCGCGGCGGCGCAGCGCTACCCGCTGCATCTCATCACCAACCAGCCGCGCACCCGGCTTCACGGCCAGATGGATGTGGTCGGCATCAGCCAGACCAGCAAGATCGACGGACGCGAGCCGATCCGCGTCCATCCCGCGGATGCCGCGCGCCGCAACCTGAAGGACGGCGCCATTGTGCGCGTCTTCAACGATCGCGGCGCCTGCCTCGCCGGCGTGGTGGTGTCGCAGGACCTGCGCCCCGGCGTGGTGCAGATGGCGACCGGGGCCTGGTTCGACCCGGTCCATCCCGGCGTGCCCGGCAGCCTCGACGCCCATGGCAACCCCAATGTGCTCACCCACGACATCGGCACCTCGTCGCTGTCGCAGGGCCCCTCGGCGCTGAGCTGTCTGGTCGAGATCGAAGCCTTCAATGCGCCGTTGCCGGAACTGTCCATCGGCGCGCCGCCGCCCTTCATCGAACGTCCCTTTCGGGAGCCCGCGCCCACCGCGCCGGGCCTCCGCAATAACCTCCAGAGGAGAAAAGACAGATGAGAGCCAGTGCATTGAAATTCCTTCGGGCCGGCCTCACCGCCGCGTCCCTGGCCGCGTGTACGGCGGCCGTGCTCGGCACCACGGCGTTCCTCGCCCCGCAGGCGCGGGCCGACGAACCGGCTCGCGGCGGCACCCTGACCATGGTGATCTCGCCGGCGCCGCAGATCCTCACCTCCGCCTTCACCACGGCGGGTGCCGAGCAGGTGGTGTCGTCGAAGATCTCCGACAGCCTGTTCACCTATGATTTCGACATGAACGTCACCCCCCAGCTCGCCGAGAGCTACGAGGTGAGCCCGGATGGACTGCGCGTGACCTTCCACCTGCGCAAGGGCGTGAAGTGGCATGACGGCGCGCCCTTTACCTCCGAGGATGTCGCCTACACCACGATGAACGCGTGGAAGGTGCTGCACGGCCGCGGGCGCACGATCTTCGGCAACGTCACCGCCGTCGAGACACCGGACGAGAACACCGCGGTGTTCGTGCTCTCCAAGCCGTCGCCGGGCATGCTCAAGAGCCTTGCCGCCCAGCAGACCCAGATCCTGCCGGCGCATCTCTACAAGGGCACCGACATCGCCACCAACCCGGCGAACCTCAAGCCGGTCGGCACCGGTCCGTTCCGCTTCGTCTCCTTCCAGCCGGGCGACAATCTCGTGCTGGAGCGCAACCCGGACTATTGGGACACGTCGAAGCCCTATCTCGACAAGCTGATCTTCCGCTTCGTGCCGGATGCCGCCACCCGCGCCGCCATGCTGGAATCGGGCGAGGCCGACATCGTCAACCAGAGCCTTATCCCGCCCGCGGACATCGAGCGGCTGAAGGAGGAAGGCGACTTCATCACCACGACCAAGGGCTACGAATTCCAGAACGAAGTCTCGATGATGGAATTCAATCTCGACGACCCGGTCATGAAGGACATCCGGGTCCGCAAGGCGATCGCCCATGCGATCGACAAGAAGTGGATCGTCGAGAACATCCTGTTCGGCTACGGTCTGGTTGCGGAGACCCCCCTGCATCCGCACCTCACTCAGCTCTACGACACCAACGGCGTGCCCAAATATGATTTCGACCCGGCCAAGGCCAAGGCGCTCCTCGACGAGGCCGGCTACAAGCCCGACGCCAACGGCGTTCGCCTGAAGATCACCGTCGACCCCCTGCCCTATGGCGATCTTCAGAACCAGATCGCCGCCTATATGCGCGAAGCGCTCCGCGGGGTCGGTATCGAGCTGAACGTGCGGACCGAGGACTTCGCCGGCTTCGTGAAGCGCGTCTACACCGACCGCGATTTCCAGATGACGATCAACCTGCTGACCGGCGGTTCCGATCCGACCATCGGTACCCAGCGCACCTTCTGGTCGAAGAGCTTCAAGCTGGGCGTCGGCTTCTCCAACGGTTCCCACTATGTGAACCCGAAGATGGACGAGATCCTTGAGACCGCCGCCTCCGAAATGGATCCGGCCAAGCGCAAGGCCGAGTATCTCGAATTCCAGAAGCTCGCCATGGAAGACCTGCCGGCCCTGCCGCTGGTCGCGGTCGAGAGCGTGACCGTCGCCAACAAGCGCGTGCACAACTACACGATCGACGCGCACGGCACGTACGGAAACTTCGCCACCGTCTGGGTCGACCCCAAGAAGTGACGACTTTGGGACGCGGCGGTCACGCTGCCGCCGCGTCCCGCCCTGATGGGAGATGGCCCTTGAACGGACCAATGTTTCGCTATCTGCGCACCCGCTGCCTGCAATCGCTGATCGTGATCTGCCTGATCATCGTCGGCAGCTTCTTTCTGCTGCGACTGGTGCCCGGCGACATGGTGGACATCATGGCCGGCCAGCAGGGCGACATGGATGCCACGCTCATGGCGACGCTTCGCGCCCGCTACGGGCTCGACCAGCCGGTACTGATCCAGCTCTATCACTATGTCGGCGGCATCGTGCAAGGCGACCTGGGTTACTCCTACCGCAATTCCACCAGCGTGCTGTCGCTCATCCTGCAACGGCTTCCGGCGACGGGGCTGCTGGTCATCTGCTCGGTATTCGTCGCGGTGTTCGTCGGCACGCTGGCCGGTGTCGTCAGCGCCCGCCATGCGCACCGCCCCCTCGACATCATCGTCTCCATGGTGGTGCTGCTGTTCTATGCCACGCCGATCTTCCTGAGCGGTCTCGCGCTGATGCTGATCTTCAGCGTGAAGCTGAAATGGCTGCCGCTCGCCGGCCTCACCACGCCGGGCGTGGAACTGGGGGTCTGGGGCACCGCGCTCGACATCACCCGGCACATGATCCTGCCGGTGGTGTCGCTGTCGCTCTTCTATATCGCGATCTACACTCGGCTCGCCCGCGCCTCGATGCTGCAGGTGCTCGACCAGGACTACATCCGCACCGCCCATGCCAAGGGCCTGTCGACCACCCACGTCATCCTCGGCCACGCGCTGCGCAACGCTCTGCTGCCCGTGGTCACCATGGTGGGTCTCCAGGTGGCGGAGCTGTTCGGCGGCGCGGTGCTGACGGAGACGATCTTCGGCCTGCCGGGCATTGGCCGGCTCGCCTATGACGCGGTGTTCCAGCGCGATTATCCGCTCATCCTCGGCATTCTGATCGTCTGCGCCTTCGTGACGATCTTCGTGAATCTCGCCATCGACGTCGTCTACACACTCCTCGATCCGCGCGTGAAGATTGCCCGATGAGCGTATTCGGTTCCTCCTCCCTTCTCGGCCGGGTGCTGCGCTCTCCCGCGGGCGTCATCGGCCTCTTCGCGCTGCTCTCCATCTTCTTCATGGCGGCGACGGCGGGCCTGTTCTTTCCGCGCGGCCCATTCGCCCTGGTCTCGCGGCCCTATCTGTGGCCCGGCACCCGCGAAGGCCTGCCCTTCGGCACCGACCCGCTCGGGCGCGACATGCTGGCCGGTATCTTCTACGGCTCGCGCATCTCGCTGCTGGTGGGTTTCGTGGCGACCGCCTGCGCGCTCATCGTCGGCATCTTCGTCGGGTCGGTCTCGGGCTATTTCGGCGGCAAGGCCGACGCGGTGCTGATGCGCGTCACCGATGCGATCCAGACCATTCCCGGCTTTCTCTTCGCCATCGTGCTGGTGGGCATCCTCTCGCCGTCGCTGTTCAACATCATCCTCGCCATCGCCACCGTTTCATGGCCGCCCATCGCGCGCCTGACCCGCGCCGAAGTGCTGCGCGTGCGGGCGATGGAATATGTCGATGCCTGCCGGCTCGTGGGCATGTCGCACGCCCGCATCATCTTCACGCAGATCCTGCCCAACAGCCTCTCGCCGGTCATCGTCGCGACCGCCGTGCTGGTGGCCACCGCCATCATCACCGAGGCGGGCCTCTCCTTCCTCGGGCTCGGCGATCCGAACGTCATGAGCTGGGGCACGCTGATCAATGCCGGCCGCTCCTCGATCCGTACCTCCTGGTACATCTCGATCATTCCCAGCCTGTTCATCGTGCTCACCGTTCTGGCGCTCAACCTGCTTGGCGACGCCGTCAACGATGCGCTCAACCCCTATTTCCGCAAACGCTAGGAGAGCGACGAGATGACCGGTCCCCTCGCTCCGCCGCTGCTGGACGTGCGCGGCCTCACCATTGCCCTGCGCAACGGCGCCCATGTCATCGACGGCATCGACTTCACCGTCGAGGCCGGGAAGACCCTGGCGCTGGTCGGGGAATCCGGGGCCGGCAAGTCGCTGACCGCACTTGCCATCATGGGCCTGCTGCCGCCGCACGCCATGCAGCGCACGGGCGGGAGCCTCCGGTTCGAGGGCACGGACCTCGCTGCACTGCCGCCGCGGGAGCTTCGCGCCTATCGCGGCGGACGTGTGGCCATGATCTTCCAGGACCCGCTCACCGCGCTCAACCCGGTGCTCACCGTCGAGCGCCAGCTCACCGAGTCCATCCGCCTGCATACCGGCCTCTCCGGCGAGGCGATGCGCCGGCGGGCGCTTGAACTGCTCGATCTCGTCGGCATTCCCGCCGCCCGCTCGCGGCTGGGCGAGTACCCGCACCGGCTTTCCGGTGGCATGCGCCAGCGGGTGATGATCGCGATCGCCCTCGCCGGCAATCCCCGGCTCATTCTCGCCGACGAGCCGACCACGGCTCTCGACGTGACCATTTCGGCGCAGGTGCTCGATCTGCTGGCCTCGCTGCAGCGCGAATTCGGGCTCGGCATGCTGTTCATCACCCATGATCTGCGCTCGGTGCGCGCGCTCGCCGATGACGTGGCGGTGATGTATTCCGGCCGCATCGTCGAGACCGGCCAGGTCGCCGACGTGTTTCGCGCGCCGGTGCATCCCTACACCGAGGGGCTTCTCGGGGCCCGCCCGCATGGCAGCTTCGCCACCCAGCATCACCAGCTGCGCGAAATTCCGGGCACGGTGCCTTCACCCGATGCCCGGCCGCCGGGATGCGCGTTCGCTCCGCGCTGCGGCCTCGTCACCGATATCTGCACGACGACACCACCTGTCGCCACGCGGCACGGCGAGCGCGCGGTGAGCTGCTTCCATCCGCTGGTGAAGGAGGGCGCCGCGTGAACAGGCTTCTCGTCAACGACCTCACCGTCGAACACCGCACGCAGGGCGGCACCGTCTATGCCGTCGCCGGCGTCAATCTGGAGATCGCGCCGGGCGAGACGCTGGGCCTGGTCGGGGAGTCCGGCTGCGGGAAATCCTCCCTCGCCCGCGCCGTGACCGGCCTCAATCCGCCGACATCGGGCGACATCGTCATCGACGGCACCAGGACCGATCCGCGCCGGCGCATCGCGCTGTCGAAGCAGATACAGATGATCTTTCAGGATCCGTTCGGAAGCCTCAACCCGCGCCTCACCGTGCGCGAGATCGTGGAGATGCCGCTGTCCGTCCACCGCGTCGGCAGCCGGGCCGAGCGGCGCGTCCGGGTGGGCGAGCTTCTCGCCCGCGTCGGTTTGTCGGCGGAACTGGCGGACCGCCTGCCGCACCAGCTCTCGGGCGGCCAGCGCCAGCGCGTCGGCATCGCGCGCGCCCTCGTGCTGGAGCCCACGATCATCGTCTGTGACGAGCCGGTGTCGGCGCTGGATGTCTCGGTGCAGGCCCAGGTCCTCAACCTGCTGGTCGAGCTGCAGCTTGAGCGGACGCTCTCCTACCTCTTCATTTCCCACGACCTCGACGTCATCCGCTATGTCTCGCATCGCATCGCGGTGATGTATCTCGGGGTCATCGTCGAAACCGGCCCGGTCGAGGACGTGTGGCACCACCCGCGTCACCCCTACACCCGCGCGCTGGTGGCAACGACGCAGGAGGACGCGACCGAGGCCCCGCTCACCGGCGAGTTGCCAAGCCCGCTCTCGCCCCCGAGCGGGTGTCGCTTCCGCACCCGCTGCCCGCTGGCGATAGACCGCTGCGCCACGACCGCCCCGATCCTGCGGCAGATCGACAACGCCCATCTGGCCGCCTGTCACCGCGCCGAGGAAATGCCGGCCTTCGCGGGAGGCGCGGCATGAGGCTCGACCTTCCACTTCTCGCCGGCGCCGAGCCCACGCTCGGTCACTGCATGTGGAGCGCCACGGCCGGTCCACCGCCGCCCGAGGCCACGCTCGGTGCCGAAGAGCGCTGTGATGTGCTGATCATCGGCGGCGGCTTCAACGGCGTCACCGCCGGGTTGAAACTCGCGCAGGCGGGCGCACGGGCCATCCTGATCGAGGCGCGGGAAATCGGCGCCGGCTCCACCGGCCGCAATGCCGGCATGGTCAATCCCGGCCAGTTCCTCGGCCCCGAGGAGATTGCCCGCCATCTCGGCCCCGATCATGGCCGCCGTTTCGTCACCGAATTGGGAGCGGCGCCCGCCATGGTGCGCGCGCTGATCGCTGAACATGCCATTGCCTGTTTCCTCGATGACAGGCCGATCATCCGTGCCGCCCATTCCTCCGGCGCCGCGCGCGTCCTGCACGCCCAGACCGAGGCGTGGCAGAGGCTCGGCGCGGATGTCGTGATGGTGGAAGGCCACGACCTTGAAGCCCTGACCGGCTCGCGGCGCTACGGGGCGGCGCTGCTCGACCGGCGCGGCTTCACCATCCAGCCGCTGGCCTATATTCGCGGCCTCGCGAGCGCGGCGACGCGGTTCGGGCTGCGCATCGCCACCGGGCGAACCGTGACCGGGCTCACGGCGAAAAACGGCACCTGGCTGGCACAGGCCGGCGACTGCACCATCCAGGCCGACAAGGTCATCGTGTCGACCAACGCCTATAGCGGCGATCTGTTGCCGGAGCTGCGCGAAGAGATCATGCCGCTCGGCGCCTTCGGCTTCGCCACCGATCCGCTGCCGGCCGCATGGCGGGCGCGGATTTTCCCGCAGGGGCATTCGCTTTACGACACCCACAAGGTGCCGCTGTTTTTCCGCTACGACCCGGAAGGTCGCCTGATGGTCGGGTGCATCGGCTTCCTGCCGAAAGGGCTCGATTCCACCGGGTGGGCCGACCGCGCGCTGCGCTTTGTCTTCCCGCAGGCGCCGCGCTTCCCATGGCGCTTCCGCTGGTCCGGGCGCCTCGGCCAGACGCCGGACCGACTGCCGCATTTCGTCGAACCCCGTCCGGGCCTGCTCGCCACGCTCGGCTGCAACGGGCGGGGCATCGCGCCCAATACCTATTTCGGCGCCATGCTGGCGCGTCTCGCGCTGGGCGAGACCCTCCAGACGCCGCTGCCCCGCACCGCGCCACATGCCTACCCGAACCGCGCCCTGGCCCGCGAGGGCTACGACGCGGCCATCCGCCTGTATCGCAACACGCTTCTGTTCACCTGAACCAGGAAAAGCCCATGTTCTCTCTCGAAGGTAAGGTCTGCGTCGTCACCGGAGCCGGCAAGGGCCTTGGTCGCGCCATCGCCACGACCTATGCCGCGCAGGGCGCGAAAATCGTCGCGGCGGCGCGTGGTCTCCAGGATCTCGAAAGCCTGAAGGCGGAGATCGAGGCCAAGGGCGGCGAGGTGGCGATCTGCACCACGGACGTCACCTCCCGGAAGGCGATGGAGTCCCTCGGCGAGGCCGCGCTCGCGGCGTTCGGCCATGTCGATGTGTGGGTCAACAATGCCGGCGGCTTCATCGATGGCGCCATGTGCGACTGGATCGATGTCGAGGAAGACGCCCTGGACGCGATGCTGCGTCTGAATCTCGTCTCTTTCGTCTATGGCGCGCAGGTGGCCGGCAAGCTGATGAGGGCCGCCGGAAAAGGCGGCTCGATCATCCTGATGAGCTCGTTGGATGCCTTCAACCCCGCTCCCGGCGGCGAGGGCTGCTATGGCGCCTGCAAGATCGCGCTCAACCACATCACCGAAACACTCGCGATCGAGCTTGGGCAGTACGGCATCCGCGTCAATGCCATCGCGCCGGGCGTGGTCGACACCCCGCTCACCGCCCCGTTCCTCACCACCGACGAGATCCGCGCGGACCGCGCCTCGTTCTATCCGCTCGGCCGCATCGGGCAGCCCGCGGATGTCGCCGCGGCCGCGGTCTATTTCGCCAGCGACGAAGCCGGCTATGTCTCGGGTGCCAAGCTTCTGGTCTCGGGCGGCGCCGTGTTCAACAGCGATCCGTATCGCTACATGATGAAGGTCGCCGCCGAGAAGAAAGCGAAGGCCGGCGTTTGATCGCCGGCCTTCGCCTCTCAGGAAGCCTTCGGGAGACTGCCGCCTTGCCGCTTTACAGGGTTCGCCCCCACGCCCAGAGCTACGGCCACGACGTCGGCGTCATCATGATGTACTGCTCCAATCCCTTTCCGCCGGGGGACGTGGGCAACGCCTACAGCTATGACTACCCCGTGCTCTATCACACGGTGCGGGACGTCACGATCGAGAGCCTGATCGACAAGGCGGACGCCTCGGCCGGACAGGCCGTCGTCGCCGCCGCCAGGGCGCTGGAGGCTGAGGGGGTGAAGGCCATCACCTCCGATTGCGGCTACATGCTCGAATATCAGCAGGAGGTCGCGGCGGCGGTCTCGGTGCCGGTCATGCTGTCCAGCCTGATCCAGCTTCCCTTCATCGATGCGTTGCTGGCACCGGGCCGGGAGATCGGCATCGTCTGCGCCAACGCCCCGCGCCTTCACCCCGCCCTGCTCGCCCGTGCCTTCCCCCATCCCGGCCGCCCGGTGCGCATTGCCGGGATGCAGGAGCAGCCGGGCTTTCGAAGCGCGATCCTCGACGAGGAGGGCACGCTCGACACCGACAAGGTGCGCGCGGAAACCGTCGCGGTGGCGAGCGAACTGGTGCGCGCCCATCCCGCGATCGGCGCCTTGCTGCTCGAATGCTCCAACCTGCCGCTCTATTCGCAGGCGGTGCAGCAGGCCACCGGCCTGCCGGTGTTCGATTTCCTCACCATGATCGACTATGTGCGCTCGGCCTGCGCCCGCCGTTCCTATGAGGGGGGCTACTAGAGGCCGGCGCTGCCCGATCCCTCGATCCAGGGGGCGTCGCGGAAATGGTCGACGAGGAAGTCCGAGAACAGACGCACCTTCTGGGTCATGAAGCGCACGCTCGAATAACAGGCGTAGATGTTCGATTCCGGCACGGTGGTCCATTCCGGCAGAATGCGCACCAGCGTGCCGGCGGCAACCTGCCGGTAGCACACATAGCCGGCGACGAGGCCGATCCCGAGCCCCTCCTCGGCCAGTTCGCTCACTGCCTCGGAATTGTCGCAGCGAAACGCCCCGGTGATGTTCACCGTCTCGGTGCGCGCGCCCTTGCGGAAACGCCAGGCATTGCCCGCCGACTTGTAGAGGCTGTAGCGCACGCATTGATGATGCAGCAGGTCGGCCGGTGTCTCCGGTGCGCCGAAGCGCGCGATGTAATCGGGCGAGGCGACCAGCACACGGTCGTTGGGCGCGAGCTTGCGGGCCACGATCGAGGAATCCGGAAGGTTGCCGATCCGGATGGTGATGTCGAAATCCTCGTTGATGAGATCGACGAAGCGATCGGAGTACTCGGCCTCGATCGCAATCTTTCGGTAGCGCTTGAGAAAGACCGCCATCGGCCGCGACATGTGCAGATGTCCGAAGGCCACGGGGAGGCTGATGCGCAGCGTGCCCTGCGGCTCCTGGTTCATCGAGGACACCAGCGCATCGGCCTCGCTCAGTTCGTCGAGCACGGTGCGGCAATGGCTGTTGTAGAGCCGCCCGGCCTCGGTCAGCGCCACGCGGCGGGTCGTGCGATTGAACAGGCGCACGCCCAGCGCTTCCTCCAGACGCGACACCTTGCGGCTGACGGTGGACGGGGTCTGGCTGAGAAAGGACGCCGCGTCCGCAAAACTCAGCTTTTCGGCCACCGCGACGAAGGCGATGATCAGACCGAGGCGGTCGGGATTGAAGGCCAGGCTCTGCTTCTGGACCGGCCCGTCGCACTCCGCCCTGCCGGCTGTCGCGCCACGTGTCTCCCTCTTGTCGGCCATGGCCGCGCCCTCGCCTCGCCTCGGATTCGAGGGCCGATCATCGCATGGCCGGGACCTCGCCTCCATGGTGAAGCACGTCCCATCATTGCTGCGGGAGCAACAGTGAATTGCACGGCGGCGCGTTTGGTGCACCCGCGCGACCCGTTACGATGACGGCAAGGTTCATGTCGGACTGGACAGTGCGCGAACGGGGACAAGCATGGGAACGGGTCCGGAGGTGGTCTTCGACGAGCGCTTCGACACGATCATCGTGGGTTCCGGTGCGGCGGGTATGACGGCGGCGCTCACGGCTGCCGTTTCGGGTCTGCGGGTGCTGGTGCTCGAAAAGAGCCCGCGCGTCGGCGGCACCAGCGCCATGTCGGGCGCGGGAACCTGGGTGCCGGCCAACCACCACGCGCTCGCCGAGGGAATCGCCGACACGCCGGAGGAAGCCTACCTCTATCTTCGCGGCGCGCTCCCGCAGGCCTGGCGCAATAGCGACGACAGCCTGTGGCGCGAAATGGCCTACGCGGCCGCGCCGATGCTGAAACTGGTCGAGACCCATTCGCCGCTGCGCTTCGCGCTCACCCGCGAACCCGACCCGATGATCGAGGTTCCCGGCGCCAAGGTCCGTGGGCGGATGCTCTCCCCGCAGGCGCTGAGCCGCCGCGTCGCCGGCCCCTTCGCCAAGAAGCTGCGCCGCTCCACCCTGCCCCATCTCATGACCTATCAGGAGATGATGGACCCCGGCCCCTACCTGCACCCGATCCGCACCGTCTGGAAGCTCTGGCCGGAACTGCTGCGCCGCCTCCTCACCGACAGCGCCGGGCAAGGCAATGCGCTGATCGCGGGGCTGATCGCCGGCTGCCTCGCCCGCGGCGTCGACATCCGCCTTGCCGCGCCCGTGCGCGAGCTGGTCCAGGATGCCGATGGCCGGGTGATCGGCGTCGCCTATGAGCAGGATGGCCGGGCGCGAAGGGTGGCGGCGGAAGCCGGTGTGCTGCTGTCCACGGGCGGCTTCGAGTGGGACCCCGCGCGCTATCGTCATCACTTCCCTGGCGAGACCGACTTCCTAACCAGCCCCGACACCAACAGCGGCGATGGCCACCGCATGGCGGAAGCCGCCGGCGCGCTGCTGGACCGTATGGACCAGGCGAACATCCACCCGGCGTTGCCCATCCGATATGAAGGACGCATGCACGGACTGCCGGTCGCCTATCACAGCGCGCCGCACGCGCTCATCGTCAACCGGCACGGCAGGCGCTTCATCAGCGAGTACGACTACAATCTCGGCGACACGCTGAACCAGCGCGCGGAGGACGGGTCGATGATCCACCTGCCGGCCTGGCTCATCGCCGATCGCCGCTTCCTCACCCGCTCCCTGCCGTTCCTATGGTACGGGCTGCGCGGCAGGGGCTGGATGCGCTTCGGCACCTCGCTCGCGGAACTCGCCCGGCGGACCGGCCTCGACGCCGCGACGCTGGAGGCCACCGTCGCCCGTTTCAACGGCTTCTGCGCGGAGGGTTTCGACGCCGATTTTGCCCGTGGAGAGAACGCCTGGGAGCGGTATCGCTCCGGCCGGCGGGAGGGCGCACCCAATACGACCCTCGGGGCGATCGAGAAGGGTCCCTTCGTCGCCATCCCCATGAACCGCTCCATCCTCGGCACCAAGGGCGGACCGCGCACCAATCATCACGGCGAGGTTCTCAGGCCGGACTTCTCGGTCATCGAAGGCCTGTATTGCGCCGGCAATGCCATGGCCAACCCCATCGGCACCCGCTCGGTGGCGGCCGGCACCACCATCGGCCCGCATATGACATGGGGCTACATCTGCGCCCGCTCGATGAGCGCGCGCGCGGCCGACCGGGCGGCCACCGCCGCCTGACGACCTTTCCATCTCGCTTTCACAGGTTCCCGCATTCCATGAGTCGCTTAGCTTCCACCGTCGTCCCGGGCAAGACCCCGCTCGCCTTCCTGCCGACACCGCTCGAACCGCTGCCGCGTCTGTCCGCCCATCTCGGAGGGGCGGAGATCTGGGTGAAGCGCGATGACTGCACCGGCCTTGGCGGTGGCGGCAACAAGACGCGCAAGCTCGAATATCTGATGGCCACGGCCATTGCCGCCGGCGCCGACACCGTCATCACGGCCGGCGCGCTGCAATCCAACCATGCGCGCCAGACCGCGGCCGCCGCCGCCCGTCTGGGGCTGCGCTGCATCCTGGTGCTGGCGGCGGCCGTACCCGGACGCGGCGATTGCTACGACACCAACGGCAACATGCTGCTCGACCGCCTCTTCGGCGCCGAGATGCGCCTCTTTCCGGCCGGAACCGATCTCGATGCCGAGATGGCGAAGACCGGCGCCGACCTCTCGGCCTCCGGCGCGAGGCCGTATCTGATCCCGATCGGCGGCTCCAACGGCATCGGTGCCCTCGCCTACGCGGCCGCGATGGAGGAGCTCGACCGCCAGTGTCGCGAACACGCCTTCGCCTTCGACCACATCGTCACCGCCACGGGCAGCGGCGGCACCCAGGCGGGCATGATCGTCGGCGCGAAGCTGGCGGGCATGGCCGCCCCCATTCACGGCATCAGCGTTTCCGCCTCCAGCGCCGACATGCAGGCGAAACTCGAGGCCATCGCGGAACAGACACTGGAGCTTCTGCCGCACGCGCGCGGCACTAGCCCGATCCTTGTCGATGATGCCTTTGTCGGCGCCGGTTACGGCCAGCCGACCGATGCGATGTGGGAGGCCCTGTCCACCTGCGCCCGGCTCGAAGGGCTCCTGCTCGACCCGGTCTATACCGGCAAGGCCATGGCCGGCCTCTTCGCCTATATCCGCTCCGGCCGCATCGGTCCGCAGCAGCGGGTGCTGTTCTGGCACACCGGCGGCGCGCAGGGCCTGTTTGGCTACGAAGACTATCTGACACCAAAGGCGTGACGCGGATGGCAATGGCCCCGCACATGCGGGGCCGGCCGGGCGCAGGGAGAGTTGGCGCGATGTATGACTTCGATGAGGTGCTGGACCGGCGTCGTCCCAACACGTTGAAATGGTCCCGGACCGCCCCCCTGCTCACACCCGCCCAGCGCGCCGCCGATCCGGTTCCGATGTGGGTGGCGGACATGGATTTCCGCGTGGCGCAGCCGATCATCGACGCCCTGCGCGAGGAAGTCGATTTCGGGGTGTTCGGCTATGGCGAAGTGCCGGCCTCCTGCCGGGAGGCCATTGTGGAATGGCAGGCGCGGCGGTTCGGCTGGCGCCCCCACCCGGAATGGATCGTGCACACGCCCGGCGTCGTCAGCGCGCTCAATACGGCGATCCAGGCCTTCACGCAGCCGGGCGATTTCGTTCTGGTGCAGCCGCCGGTGTATTTTCACATCCACCACGACGTCGCGATCAATGGCCGGCGGGTTCTGCACGCGCCGCTGGTCCTCGACAGCGACCGCTACCGTTTCGACCCGGACGCCTTCGAAGCGGCGATCCGGCCGGGCACGAAGCTGTTCATCCTGTGCAATCCCCACAATCCCACCGGCAATGTCTTCACGCGCGACGAGCTGCTCGCCATGGCCGGGATCTGCGCAAAGCACGGCATCCTGGTGCTGTCGGACGAGGTGCATCAGGATTTCATCCTCGATCCGCACACGCGGCACATCCCCTTCGCGATGCTCGATGAGACCATCGCCGACAACACGATTGTCTGCACCGCCCCCAGCAAGACCTTCAACCTTGCCGGCCTGCAATGCGCCAACATCTTCATCCCCAACGGACGGCGCCGGGGGGAGTTTCTGGCGCAATGCGAGAGGAACGGTTCGACAGGGATGAACGTGATGGGCGTCGTCGCCTGCGAAGCCGCCTATCGGCACGGCGAGCCCTGGGCCGATGCGATGCTGGACTATGTGCGGGAGAACCAGCTCCATTTCTCGCGCCGCGTGAGCGAGCTGAAACTGCCGCTGCGTGTGTGCTCGACCAAGGCGCTCTATCTCGCCTGGATCGACTGTCGCGGGCTCGGAAAGAACGTCGACGAACTCCACGACTTCCTGCTGCGCGAGGCGCGGATCTGGCTCGATCCGGGTACGAAGTTCGGGCCCGGCGGCGAAGGCTTCATGCGCATCAACCTCGCCTGC
Source organism: Ancylobacter pratisalsi (assembly GCF_010669125.1). Classification (NCBI taxonomy): domain Bacteria; kingdom Pseudomonadati; phylum Pseudomonadota; class Alphaproteobacteria; order Hyphomicrobiales; family Xanthobacteraceae; genus Ancylobacter; species Ancylobacter pratisalsi. The sequence continues at coordinate 2,857,896 of NZ_CP048630.1, read as the reverse complement.
CCGCGCCGCCTGATCGACGAGGCGCTCGCTCGCCTCGCCGCCGCGCTGTAGCGTCGCCGCGCCCCGGCACCGCGGACGACGAGGCAAGCCGGCGGAGCCGGCTTCACCAGAGTTCGTGGCGCTCCCGCAAATCGTCCACCTGCTCGCAGGTGAGCGGCGACACCGGGCGGTCGCGCAGCAAAAGATAGATGCGCGCCGTCTCCTCCAGTTCCTCGGTCGCATACATCGCGTTCTCGAGACTGGTGCCGGCGACGATCGGGCCATGATTGGCGAGCAGCACGGCGTGATGGGTCCCCGCGAACGCTTCGACCGCCTTGGCGAGGCTCTCGTCGCCCGGCGGGCAGTACGGCACCAGCGGCAGCCGGCCGACGCGCATCACGTAATAGGCGGTGAGAGGGGGCAGACAGTTGCTGGGGTCCAGCCCGCACAGGCAGGACACCGCCACCGAATGGGTGGAATGAAGATGCACCACCGCCCGCGCGGCGGTGCGTTGCCCATACATGACACGGTGGAGGAAAGCCTCCTTGGTCGGCTTGTCGCCACCTATGTGTCGCCCCTCCATGTCGAGGCGTGACAGGCGCGAGGGGTCCAGCTCGCCGAGCGAGGCGTTGGTCGGCGTCATCAGCCAGCCGCCATCGTCGAGGCGGACCGAAATATTGCCGGTCGAACCGAAGGTGAGCCCGCGCTGAAACAGCGACGCGCCGACACGGCAGATGCGTTCCCGGATCGCGGCCTCATCGCTCATCGCAGACGGTCCCATGCCTTCAGAAAGAAGTCCTCGCCGCCGAAATTGCCGGACTTCAGCGCCAGTGCGAGGGGCGGGCCGGACAGGCTCGCCGTCCACGGCACGCCGGGGTCGATCTCCGGCCCGATCCGCAGCGCGCTGGCGCCAAGCGCGCCGACGACGGCGCCCGCCGTCTCGCCACCAGCGACGATGATACGACCATACCCCTTCGCCGGCAGAGCCGCGGCGACCGAGGCCAGCAGCGCCTCGACCATGTGCCCGGCTTCCTGCACGCCGAGACGGCCCTGCACCGCCTTGACCGCCTCCGGATCGGCGCTCGAATAGACCAGCGCCGGGCTGTCGCCGGAGACGGCGTCGAGCCAGGCCAGCACCGTGTCCGGGGTTGTCGTACCCTCGGCAATCGCGTTCGGGTCAAGGCGCAGTGCCGGCATGCCGGCGGCAATTGCCCGCGCCACCTGTCCGCGCGTCGCCGCCGAACAGGAACCCGCGAGGACGATCGAACGTCCCGCCGGCGCGGCGATGGTGGTCGGCGCCGGCGTCAGGGCGTTGATCAGGCCGCTCTTCAGATAGGCGGCCGGCAGACCCATGGCGATGCCCGAACCGCCGGTGATCAGCGGCAGATCGGCGATGGCGGTCCCCAATGTGCGCAGGTGGGCGTCGCTGATCGCATCGAGGATAAGCGCACGGCGACCGGCGGCGGTCTCACGCGCGAAGGCGCCCGCAACCGCGTCGGGCCCGGCATCGACGTCGCCATAGGCGACCAGCCCGACGGGCAGCGAGGTCTGGCGTTGCAGGACCCGGCACAGATTGCCGTCGCGCATCGGCGTCAGCGGATGGTCCTTCATCGGGCTCTCATTGATCGGCACGCCGTTGACGAAGAGATAGCCGCTGAAGAGGCTGCGCCCGGCCCGGGGAAACGCCGGGCAGAACACGGTGAAATCGCCACCGGCGAAATCGAGCAGGGCCTGCGCCACCGGCCCGATATTGCCGTGATCGGTGGAGTCGAAGGTCGAGCAGTATTTGAACATCAGCCGGCGCGCGCCGAAGGCCCGCAGGCACCGGGCGGCTTCCAGCGATTGGGCCACCGCCTCCTGCGCCGGGTTGGTGCGGGACTTCAGCGCCACCACCACGGCGTCGACCTCGCCGATGTCGAGATCGCCCTTCGGTACACCGTTGATCTGGACGGTCCGCAGCCCTTCACGGGTGAGGGTGAGGGCGAGGTCTGTCGCCCCGGTCAGGTCGTCGGCTACGCATCCGAGCAGCATCGCGTGGAGTCCCTCAGGGTGTCTGCGCGCCGCGCGCATTGAGATACACGGCGTAGAGCGAGGTGGTGGCGGCAATGAAGAGCCGGTTCCGCTTCGGTCCGCCAAAGGTGATGTTGGCGACGGTTTCCGGGATCAGGATCTTGCCCAGCAGATCGCCGTCCGGTGCGTAGCAGTGCACGCCGTCGCCGGCACTGACCCAGAGATGGCCTTCCGTGTCGACGCGGATGCCATCGGGAACGCCCGGATCGATGCTGGCGAACACGTCGCCGCCGGCAAGCGTCCCGTCCTCACCCACGCTGAAGCGGCGTATGTGATGGGGCAGATGCGCGCCATGCGAGCGGCCGGAATCGGCGATGTAGAGCCACTTCTCGTCCGGCGAGAAGGCGAGGCCATTGGGCTTGTCGAAATCGTCCGCGACCATCGTGACACGGCCGTCCGCCGGGTCGAGGCGATAGACGTTGCAACGGCCGATCTCGCTATCCGCCTTGTTCCCCTCATAATCGGTGAGGATGCCGTAGGGCGGGTCGGTGAACCACAGCGTGCCGTCCGACTTCACCACCACATCGTTGGGCGAGTTCAGCCGCTTGCCTTCGACCGCGTCGACGAGAACGGTGATCCGTCCATCGTGCTCGGTGCGGGTGATCCGGCGGGCGCCGTGCTCGCAGGTGACCAGCCGCCCGTCGCGGTCGCGCGTGTTGCCGTTGGCGTGGTTCGCCGGGAAACGGAAATTGGCGACCGCCCCGGTTTCCTCGTCCCAGCGCAGCATGCGGTCATTGGGGATGTCGCTGAAGACGAGAAAGCGGCCATCGGCGAAATAGACCGGGCCTTCCGCCCACCGCGTTCCGGTGTGAAGCGTTTCAAGCTGGCAGACAGGAATGATGAAGGAGGTAAACCGGCGGTCCACGACCTCGAAATACGACATCGGACGGACTCCCTACGAGTGTTGTTTTTAAGGTTTTTGCGAGCGCACGGCCCAGTAATAGGTCTCGACGAGATGCAGATGCTGGCGCATCTCCGCCTCGGCGCGGTCCGGGTCGTGCGTGGCGATCGACTGGAAGATCGCCTCGTGGCACTTGCGCGCGGCGGCCATCGCGCGAGGATCCTTCAACGCGGTGTGGCGCTGATCCTGCAGCAGTTCCAGCACGCCCTCATACAGGGCGTTGATGACCGGATTGCCGGCGACGCGCGCCACCGCGAAGTGGAACGCGTCGTCGGTCTGCACGAAATCGGGAATGTCGACGCTGGCGAGATTGGCCACCAGAAGCGTCTGAAGCTCCGCGATCTGTTCGTCGCTGGCGCTGCGCGCCGCCTCGCGCGCCAGCGCTACCTCGACCAGAAGCCGCGTCTGCTGGAACAGCTGAACGCCCTGCGGCTGTGACAGCAGGAAGTGGGCCGCGCCCGAGAGCTGGTCGAGTATGTCCTTCGGGTCGGGCGCCGTCACCCGCGCCCGTTCCCCGCCACTGACCGAGATCAGCCCCTTCTTGTTCAGCCACAACAGGGCCTCGCGCACCGCCGGACGGCCGACCTGAAAGCGCTCCATCAGTTCACGCTCGGAGGGCAACGTGTCGCCGACCTTCAGCTCGCCGGAATAGATCATCTGCGAGAGATGCTCGGCGATCTGGTCGAACAGCCGGTTCCGTTTGATCGCGTGGATGGGCGCTTGGCTCATTAAAATGATGTCCGTCCGTTCATGTGTACTGCGAATCGAATGTGTACATCTTTGCTAGGACAGCCAAGCCGCTGTATTCCGCTTTATCACCGCAATGGTCGGGTCCGCTCCGCATTCAGCGTCCCAATTCCTTGCGGATCTGCGCCTTTGCCGCCACCAGCGCCGCAAGCCAGCGGTCGCGCCACAGCCGGCGGGCCGACAGCTTTTCCGCGGGAACGCTCACACGGCGCGCGGCCTCCAGCGTGGCCACCAGCGGCGCCTTCCACTCGCGCGGATCGGCCTGTTCCCTGGCCAGCTCGTAATACATCGGTCCGAGATTGCGGCAGTACTCGGCGATGCCGGTGGAGGCGTTGAGGTCGATGGTCTCGAACGGCCCCATGAAGAACCAGCGCAGGCCGAGCCCTTCCGCCACCGCCTTGTCGACATCCTCGGTGGAGACGATGCCGTCCTCCACCAGCCGGAACGCCTCGCCCAGCAGCGCGCTCTGCAGACGGTTGACCACGAAGCCGTTGATCTCCCGACTGAGCCGGATCGGCTGCTGCCCGACCGCATCCATCAGTTCGCCGGCAAAGGCGAGAGCCTCCGGCGCCGTCCAGGGCGCCGGCACCAGCTCGACCAGCGGGATGAGATGGGGCGGATTGACCGGGTGCACCACGAGACAGCGGGCGCGCGTCGCCAGCGTTTCGGTGAAGGAAGAGGCCGGCAGGCCCGACGTCGAGCTGCCGATCACGACCTTCGGCGGCACCAGCGTATCGAGCCGGGCGTAGAGTTCCTGCTTGATCGGCAGGCGTTCGGGCGAACTCTCCTGCACATAGGAGGCGTCGGCCACCGCCTCTTCAAGCGTCGGCGCGGTGCGGATGCGCGCAATGACCGCTTCAAGCTCGGGCGTGCCGGCGAGTGAGTCCCTCACGAAGGCGAGCGTGGCATCGGCCGAGGCGGGCGAGGGATCGTACACGACCACCTCATGGCCGGCGCGCGCGAAGACGAGCGTCCACGACGATCCGACGACACCACAGCCGATAATGGCGATACGAGACATGATAGGCTCCGAATTCTGTTTGGTGGTCGGATCAGGACGAGGCGGCCACCGCCTCCTTGCGCCGCCGGTTGGCGGCGTAGACGGACAGGCTCACGGCGATGATCAGGATGCCGCCGTTGAAGAAGTATTCGACGTAGAACGCGGCCCCGAGCTGCTGCACGCCGGAGAAGGAGAAGGCGAGCACCAGCACCGCCAGCAGTGTGCCAAGCACGTTCACCCGGCCCGGCTTGATCGACGTCGCGCCGAGCAGCACGCCGGCGAAGGCGGGAAGCAGATATTCGGCGCCCACCGAGGGCGTCGCCGCGCGCAGGATCGAGGCGAGCAGGATGCCGGCCAGCGCGCACAGCAGGCCCGAGCCAATGAAGGCGCCCAGGACATAGTTCGGCACGGAAATGCCGGAAAGTTCGGCGGCACGGGCGTTAGAGCCGATGACGTAAAGACCGCGTCCCACCGGCATCCGCTCCAGGATCACCCACAGGATGATGCCGACCACCGCCACATAAAGCGCCGTCACCGGCACGCCGTGAACGAACCCGGTCAGGCCGGTGAAGCTGTCGGGCAGGCTGAAGCCGGGTATCTGCTGGCCGTCGGTGTACCAGTTGGACACGCCGTAGAGCAGCGAGCCCATGCCCATCGTGGCGATGAAGGCGTCGATCTTGAAACGGGTGACAAGCAGTCCATTGATCAGACCGATGACAAGTCCCGCCGCCAGCACGATCAGCGCGGCCAGCGGCCACGGCACGGCGGCGTTCACCTGCAGGCCGATCATCAGCACATGGGCGAGGCCGATGTGATAGCCCACGGACATGTCGAACCGTCCGGTCGTGAGCGGCAGCATCACCGCGAAGGCGAGCAGCGCGGTGATCGACTGGCTGGTGAGCAGGTTTCCGATGTTCCCGCTCGACAGGAAGGTGTTCGGCCTGAGCGCGGAAAACACGATGAGAACCAGCGCGAAGACAATAAGCAGGCCATAGATCGACACGAACCCGGTCAGCGCCTTGAACGAGCGTCCCGTTGTGGTCTGAGTCACGCAGCTATCCTCCAAGGTGAGGGGCGTCGGCACCCTTCGGTGCCTGATGTTCCGGGGCGGCGGCCGTGGGCGCGCCGAGAGTGGACAGGGCGATCAACCCGTCGATGGTCAGCCGCTCACCGACGAGTTCGCCGGCCGCGCGCCCGCGATCGATGACGAGGGCGCGATCGCACAGGGTCGCGACCTCCTCCAGGTCGGAGGAAATGACCAGAATGGCGCGGCCCGCCGCGGCGGCCTCGCGCAGCATCCGGTGGATCGCGATCTTGGCGCCGATATCGACGCCGGCCGTCGGCTCCTCAAGGATCGCGACCTTGCCGTCGGCCTCCAGCCAGCGCGCGAGGCAGACCTTCTGCTGGTTGCCGCCGCTGAGCCAGTCGATCATCGCGCCCTCGTTGCGGGGGCGCACGTCAAAGCGGTCGAGCCGCTCCTTTGCCGCGCGCCGCTCGGCGGCCGGGCTCACCAGCTCGAAGGCCGAGCGGCCGCGGATCAGCGGGTTGGGAAACAGGTTCTCGATCAGGCTCATCGCCGGGAAGGTGCTCTCGCTGGTGCGGTCGCCGGCGAGCAGCACGATGCCGGCCTTGATCCGCCCGCCGATGCTGTCCTGATGGTCGAGTGTGCGTCCGGCGAGGGTGATCGTCCCCGCTTCCGCCCGCTTCGCGCCGAACAGGGTGCGGCCCACCGCTTCCTGCCCCCCGCCCCGCAGGCCGACAAGGCCGAGCACTTCCCCCGGCCTCAGGGTGAAATCGAGCGGTCCCCGGCGGTCGACGACCAGGCCCTCGACCTTGAGGACCGGCTCCTCGTCGCGCACGGGCGCGTGGGCACGGTGGGCCAGGTCGACGGCACGGCCGAGCATCTGCTCGACAATCTCGCTGCCGGTGATCTCGTTCATGGCGGCGGTGTGCACGCGGCGGCCGTCGCGAAACACGGTGATGCGGTCGGCAAGGCCGAACAGCTCGTGAAGGCGATGCGAGACGTAGATGATGCTCGCGCCCTGATCGCGCATGCGGCGCATGGCGTCGAAAAGCCGGTGGGCATCCTGTTCCGGCAGCGCCGCGGTCGGCTCGTCGAGCACGAGCACCTTCGGCGTGTGGGCGAGGGTGCGCACGATGTTGAGGATCGCCTTTTCGGGCGTCGACAGCGTGGCGACAAGCCGATTGGGATCGACCGGGGGAATGCGCATGGTCTCGTAGATGGCCGAGGTCTGGCGCATCACCGCGCGCCAGTCGATCAGCCCGGCCTTGCGCGGATAGCCGGCAACGAGAGCGATGTTCTCACAGACGCTGAGATCATCGACCAGCGCGAGGTCCTGATGGACAAAGGCCAGCGGCAGCGACTGGGAGCGCGGATCCACACGGGCGCCTTCGAGCAGGATCTCTCCCTCGTCGGCGTCATAGACGCCGGCGAGGATCTTGATGAAGGTCGACTTGCCCGCCCCGTTCTCGCCGACGAGCGCGTGAATTTCACCACGCGCCAGCGAGAACGCGGCGTTGTCGAGCGCCAGCGAGCCGAAGAAACGTTTGGTCAGGCCGCGCACGTCAAGCAACGGCTGGGTGTCGGTCATCACGGAACATCCGGGGACGAGGAACGGGGCAGGCAGAGCCGGGCGGCACTGCCGGGCGAGCGAACCGGGCAGCGCCCGGATCAGCAGGCCTTCGCCGTCTTGCGCCACACATTCATGTAGTGGCAGGCAAAACCGTTGCTCGGGATGAACTCGTTCTTGTCGCCGCCTTCCTTGTCCACGTTCTCGCGGGTCACGAGATAGGTCGGCTGCACGAACTTCGCCGGCTCCTCGCCTGCCATGGCACGCACCACGGCGTCGATGGCCTGATAGCCGAACAGCGTCGAGGGCTCGGGAACGGTCGCGACCTCGTACTCACCCTTGCGGATCATGTCATAGGCCGAGGGCGGGCCGTCGGCGCCGACCAGGTGCACCTTCGAGGGTTCCACGCCGGACGCGCGCAGGGCCGAGGCAATGTAGGGATAGAAGTTGTCGCAGCAGGTGGTGCCCCACCAGTCATCGCCATAATTGGCGATCACGCCCGAGATGACCGAGGGAATGCGCCGGGTCTGGTCGGCGATCGGGATGTTGATCATTTCGAGGAAGGTGCAGCCCTTGCAGTTCTTCACCGGCTCCGTCGCGGCTTCGGCCTTCAGGCGGGCGATGGCGAACCCGCTGTCGAGGAAGTGCAGCAGCCGGGCGGTGCCGTTGGACTTGGCGATGACGTAAGCCGCCTGCGCCGCACCGATCTCCACCGGGTCCGACCCGATGTTCATGAACAGGTTGGTCTCGGGATCAGGACCGGGAAAGGCCGTGGCGTGAATGCCGATCACGGGAATTCCCGCATCGACCGCCTGCTTGATCGGCCCCTGCAACGCGCTGGCATCCGCCGAGGTGACGATGGCGGCCGGCTTCATCGCGACCGCCTGCTGCATGGCGGAGAGGTTGCCGGTGACCGTGCCCTTGCCGTTCAGCGTCACGGCCTTCCAGCCGAGTGCCTCAGCGGCCTCCGAGACGCCGCGTCCCCAGTTCACGAACGACACGTAGGACTGATCGGCCGACACATAGACGACCGTGGTCGCCGCGGTCGTCGCTTCGGGCCCGGTGGTGGGGCCCTTCCATTCGGTCTGCGGGCCGGTGCGGGCCGCGACGATCGCCTTGGCCTCGTCGAGACTCATGGTCTTCATGATCTCGGATTTCGGCCAGGCGTCGAAAGGCTTGGCGCGCGTTTCGGCATGGGCGGGGAGCGCAAGCCCAGTGGCGAGGGCTGCCGCCCCCATCGCGAACGCAGCCGAACGCACACGCCGCGCCCCATTACGGGACGCACGGAGAGCAAAATTCATCCTTGGATCCTCCTAGTAAGTCGACCCGTCTTGGGCGGGCTTCGAACGGCCATGATGACCGTCAACTGGTATGACAGGTCGATATGTCGACCGTCAAGAGGGTTATGCGGACACGTCCGGCGGAGCGGATTCCAGGCGGAGATTGTTGGGGGGATTGCTGGGGATAATTGTTCGGGAGGCTGAAGCCGGACCCGGGAAGGCACGCCGCGCTGCGCGCCGCAAGGCAGCCCCGCGCGGGCGGCGCGCCCGCGCGCGGGCGCTTCACCGACGCCGCGTGGCGACGTCGTTCAGCAGATGTTTGTCATCCGCCTGCCCGACCGGATTCCGGGCGCCGCCGGCTCTTTACCGCCGGCGCTCCAGCGTCGCGAAGAACAGGACCGTCAGTCCAAGCACGATGAGCAGAAGCACGAAGGACGCCGCCGCGCCCTCATTGAGATGCAGGCCGAGGAAGGCGCGGCGATAGGCGAAGAAGCTGAGCACCTCGGTCGAGGCCCCCGGCCCGCCCTTTGTCAGCACATAGGGCAGATCGTAGGTGCGGAACTCGTTGATCAGCTGGATGATCACCGCGATCGCCGCGACCGGCCTCAGCATCGGCAGGGTGATGTACCAGAACTGCTGGAGCGGGCTGGCCCCGTCGACCTCGGCGGCCTCATAGGGATCGCGCGGCAGCGAGGCGAGGCCGGCGGCCAGGATCAGCACCACGAAGGAGGTCTGCTGCCAGATATCGATGCCGGCCATGGTCCACAGCGCGAAGTCGGCATTGCCCAGCCAGTCGACGCGCGGCAGCCCGAACACTTCCAGCATGTGGTTGACGATGCCGAGATTGGGCTGGAGCAGCATGCGCCAGATCAGCGCCACGCTCACCGGCGACATCGCCATCGGAATGGTGAGCACGGCGAAATAGACCGGCTTCATGATCACGGTCCGGTTGATCATCAACGCGATGCCAAGACCGATGATGAACTCGCCGGCCACCGTGACGACGGAATATTTGATGGTGAGCCACACCGCGCCCCAGAACAGCGGCTCGCTCATCACCGTGACGAAGTTCGCCAGGCCGACAAAGGGGGTGAGCGAGGGCCGCAGCAGGGTGAGCGAGGACACCGAGATCACGGCAGCATAGACCAGCGGAAAGCCCATGACGATGGCGAGCATCAGCAGTCCGGGCGCCGCGAAGGCCCATCCGGTTCGCCAATCCCTGTCCGCGAAGGCCGCCAGACGCATGGTGGTTCTTTCCGTATCAAGTGTCTTTGGGGGACGTGGCGGCGCGCCGGAAAAGGGATCCGGCGCGCCGGGAGGCCAAGCTCTTGCTTGGCTGAGCGTCTTGCTGCGCTGAGCCTGTTACTTGGCTGAGCCTGTTACTTGGCGAGCAGCTGGCTGAGGCCGTCCGAAGCCGCCTTCAGCGCCTCCTCGGGCTTGGCCTGCCCACCGGCGGCGAGCGAAAGCTGGGCGCCGAGAACATCTTCATACTGCGCGGAATAGGCGAAGATCGGGAACGACTTGCCCGAGGCCACCACGTCGAGGGCGGTCTTGTAGAACGGGTACTTCGCCAGCACGGCCGGGTCGGTATAGACGTCCGAGCGCACCGGCGCATGGCCCTCCATCGCGCGGGCGACCGAGATCTTCTTGCCCTGCACCCACTCGATGAACTTCCAGGCCGCGGCCTTGGATTCGTCGGAGGTGTTCTTCGGGATACCCCAGCCCCAGCCGCCGCTTTCGCCATGGCCGCCCGGCATCACCGAAAGCGCCAGCTTGCCGGCGACCTTCGGGCACTTTTCCTGGCTGTCGAGCTGCGGCAGCATCCACCAGTAGGTGACCATGCTGAACGCGTCACCCGCGCACATCAGGCGCATCGTGTCGTCGAGCGTGGCGGAAAGAGCGCCCTGCTGGGCACCGTTCTGGATGTTGTCGGCATAGAGCTTGAGCGCGGAAAGTCCCTCTGCGCTGTCCAGCACCACCTTGTGGTCGGCATCAAGATAAGCGCCGCCGACCGAGAACAGGTAGTTGGAGAACTCCATCGCGTTCGGGTCGCCGCGCTGGCCCTGCATCGCCGCGCCGACGACATCGGACTTGGCCTTGAAGAACTTGGACAGCTCGACATAGTCCGCCAGCGTGGTGGGAACGGCGAGTTCCTTGCCGGTCTGCGCCTTGTAGTCCGCCTTGATCTTGGGATCGTTGAGCAGGTCGGTGCGGTAGATCATGCCCATCGAGTAGTTGTACATGGGCAGGATCGGCAGCGCGTCCTTGGTCTGGCCGAGCAGTTCCAGCATGGACGGGATGAAGGGCTTCAGGTCGAAGCCGGACTTGGCGACATAGGGGCCGAGATCTTCCAGCCAGCCCGCCGCCGGGAATTCACCGGCCCACAGGAAGTCGACCTCGAGAACGTTGTAGTAGCTCTCCGGCGAAACCAGCTGCGCGACCAGCTTGTCGTGCATGTCGCCATAGCCGATCTTCTCGAACTCGACCTTGATGCCGGTCTCTTTCTCGAATTCCGGCAGCATCGATTCGATGATCTGCGTCTCCGGCACGTCCTCCATCAGGGCGTGCAGGGTGATGGTCTCGGCATAGGCGGGATAGGCGGCCAGCATGCTGGCTCCGAGGAGTGCGGCGGTAAGGCTGTGCTTCATGCGCATGTCGTTCTCCTAGTTCCTCTGGAACGGGCTTGCGCCCGTGTTGTTGGCGCGGCCCCCGGAGGCGCCGCGCAGTTCAGCCGCTACTTCACACTGCCAAAGGTGAGGCCCTGAATGATGAAGCGCTGGATGAAGCGGGAGGCGATGACCAAGGGCAGGATGGCGAGCACCACCCCGGCGGAGACTTTCGCGATCTGGACGCCGTTGGAGGTCTGCAGCGAGGACAGCGCGACCGGCACCGTCGCGGTCTGCGGGCCGCTCAGCACCAGCGCGAACAGGAACTCGTTCCAGGTCAGAATGAAGCCGAGCACACCGGCCGCCGCGATGCCCGGCAGCGAGACCGGCAGCACGATGCGCCAGAACGCCCCCCAGGCGGTGGCGCCATCGGTCTGCGCCGCCCACTCCAGATCCACCGGAATCCCTTCGAAGAACCCCATCAGGATCCAGATCAGGAACGGCAGGTTCAGCGCGGCATAGGCGATGACCAGGCCGGTGAGCGAATTGGAGAGGCCGACGGTGCGAAACAGCGCGAAGGCCGGCAGCACGATCGCCACCGAGGGCAGCATCTGCGTGGCCAGAACCGCGAAGCGCCCGCCCTTCCCGCTGGTCTTGAACCGGGCAAAGGCATAGCCGGTCATGGCCGCGAAAGGCAGCGCGATGACCACCGATCCGAAGGCGACGACCAGGCTGTTGAAATAGGAGCGGCCATAGCGCGTGGTGGTGAACAGCTCGACGTAGTTGTCGACCGTCGTCGCCGGCAGCAGGTGGGTCGAATAGGACATCGCCTCCGGCAGGAAGCTGGTGCGCACCACCCATAGAATTGGAAGGAGGATGACGGCGCAGACGATGAGCAAGCCCAGATGAAGTGCAACGTGCCGCATGCCGTTTCCTCCGTATGGCTCAGGGCTTGACCAGACGGAGACTGGGGCGCGGCAGGGCGCGCGTGGTCTCCGGATCGAACAGGTGCATCGGCGTGAGGTCGAGATAGAGCGGCACGGTCGCGCCGATCTGCGCCGTGAAATGGCGCGAGAGCCGGGCGGACATCTCCAGCGCCGGCTCAAGGCCGAACTGGCCGACCAGGATGTTCTCCACGCCGAGCGATTCCATCGCGACGACGGTGAGGTCGAGGCGCTGCAGCCCCGGTTGCGGCGCCTCGTGCAGGTCTTCCGGGCGCAGGCCGAAGATCACCTCGCGCCCGCTGTGGGGCTGATAGGCCGCGCGATGGCGCTCGGGAACCGCGAGTTCGAAGCCTGCCCCGATCAGCATCAGCCCGTCGCCGCGGCTCTCCAGACGGGCGGGGATGAGGTTCATCGGCGGGGTGGCGAGGAACCTCGCCACAAAGGTGTCGACCGGGTCGGCATAGACATCCAGCGGCCGGCCGACCTGCACCATCCGGCCCTCGCGCATGATGCAGATGCGGTCGCCCATGGTCATGGCCTCGACCTGGTCATGGGTGACATGGACGATCGTGCGCCCAAGCCGGCGGTGCAGCTTCACCAGTTCGAGCCGCATCTCGGCGCGCAGCTGCGCGTCGAGATTGGACAGCGGTTCGTCGAGCAGGAAGGCGACCGGATCGCGCACGATGGCGCGGCCAAGCGCGACGCGCTGGCGCTGGCCGCCGGAAAGCGCGGCCGGCTTGCGGTCGAGATAGGGGGTAAGGCCGAGCAGGCCGGCGGCCTCGTTGATCTTGGTCTCGATCACCGGCCGCGCCACGCCGCGCATCTTGAGCCCGAAGCCCATATTGTCGCGCACGCTCATATGCGGGTAGAGCGCATAGGACTGGAACACCACCGCGATGTTGCGATCGCGCGGGGCCACGTTGTTCACGCCGCGCCCGCCAATGCGCAGGTCGCCGGACGAAATGCTCTCCAGCCCCGCGATCATCCGCAGCGTTGTCGACTTGCCGCATCCCGACGGGCCGAGGAAGATCACGAACTCGCCCTCCTCGATCGTCAGGTCGACGTCACGCACGCCATAGGCGCCGTTGGCGTAGAGCTTGGAGACATGATCGAGTTCAATCGACGACATCGGGCGTCCCTGGTCCATTTCCTGCGCGCGAGGCCGAAGCCTTCGGAGTGACGGCGCCTCAAGGCGAGGCGGCCTCGACACGTGGAACCCGTCAGGTAGACGAGCAGGAATGTAACAAAATCAAACATAAAAATTTGCGAGTTGATCGATATCCGTTGCGCCGCTCCGCGTTCGGGCAGAGCGCCGCGCCGGGCTGGAGCCTCAGGTCATGTACACGCCGCCCGTCACATTGATGCCCTGCCCGGTCATGAAGCGGGCCTGGTCGGAGCACAGGAACGCCACCACGTCGGCGACATCCTCGGGCTGTTCGAGGCGACCGAGCGGGGTCTGCGCGATGTAGTCCGCGACCACCTGCTCGGGCGTGATGTTGCGAAGCTGGGCTTCCCATTCGACTTCGCGCGTCTGCATGCTGGTGGCGACGAAGCCGGGACAGACCGCGTTGACGCGGATGCCCTTCGGCGCCAGTTCGCGCGCCAGCGCCTGGGTCCAGCCGAGCACCGCGAATTTCGATGCCGAGTAATGCGCCAGAAGCGGCGCGCCCACCTTGGCCGCAAGCGAGGCGGTGTTGACGATGCACCCCTTGCCTTCGCTCACGAAATGCCGCGCCGCGATCTGGTTGGTAAGGAAAACACCGCGGGTATTGACCGCGAAGTTGAAGTCCCATTCCTCGTCGGTGAGGTCGAGCGCGGCCGTCATGGTGGAGACGCCGGCATTGGCGACGAGCAGGTCGCAGCCGCCGAGCGTATCCAGCACCTGCTGGAGGCTGGCCGCGACGCCCGCCCGCTCGCGCACATCGATGCCAATGGCCACGGCGCCATGGCCCAGGGCATCCGCCGCGTCCCGCGCCGCCGCCAGATTGATGTCGCCGATCGCCACCGTCACGCCCTGACGCGACAGCGCCTGGGCAATGGCCCGCCCGATACCGGCGGCCGCCCCGGTGATGAAGGCGCGGCGGCCTGCGAGTTCAGGATAAACCGGCGTGGGCGCGGTGGTCGGGATCATTGGCGGCTCCTCATGTCGGCAACAGACTTATCCAAACACGATCGAACATCAAGAATAAAGTTATGTTTGATATTGTTTGTTTGATGGGCTAGACAGTGCTGGCCGGGTGGTCGCGAATCCCTCATCACCATGGGAATGTGATCGGGCGGAGTGGTGCGATGGCTGAAGAAGCGTCTTTTCGGGACAAGGCTGGGGAGGAGCAGGCCGGCGGCGACGAGCGCCAGCGCATGCTTTCCCATGTGCGTCATTCCCGCATTCTCGAACATCTCAGCATGACCGGCTCCATCGGCGTCACCGCCATCGCCGCCGATCTCGGCGTGTCGGACATGACCATCCGCCGCGATCTGGTGGAACTGGAGCGCGAGGGGCGCCTGGTGCGCGTGCATGGCGGCGCCGTGCTCGCCGACGCCCCCGCCAGCATCGCCATGGATAGTGAGGAGCCGCGCTTCGATGCGCGCCTGCGTCGGGGCAGCGACGCGAAAAGCGCCATCGCCGCCTATGCCGCGACCCTGGTTGCCGGGTACCGGACGCTGGCCGTGGATGTCGGCACCACAACCTATCTGATGGCCGGCCATCTGCGCGACGCGGCCCACCTCAAGGTGTTCACCAACAGCCTGCGCATTTCCGCCCTGCTCGATGGCGGCGCGCCGGAGGTCTATGTCGCCGGCGGCCGGGTGCGCGCGGAAGAGATGTCGGTCTACGGGCCGACCGCCGTCGCGCAGTTCGAGAAGCTCTGGTTCGACGCGGCGGTTCTTGGCACGTCGGGCATCACCGCCGAGGGGTTCTTCGATTACTCGTTCGAGGACACCGACATGAAGCGCGTCTATCTGCGCCGCTCGGGGCTTCGAATCCTGTTGTGCGATTCCGCCAAGTTCCAGCGCATGTCGCTGGTGCAGGTCGGCGCGTTCAGCGAGATCAGCATGCTCATCACCGACGCGGAGCCGCCCCCGCGCATCGCCGCCGCGCTCACTGCGGCGCGCGTGGATGTGCGCATCGCGCCCCCCTATCCCGGAAACTGACGCGCGCCAGCCGCGCAGCCGACCCTCAAGGAGTATTGAGAATGGTATTCGAATGCTTTGGCGACAAGAAGAAGGTCGTCATCTCCATGGCTCACATCGGCGCCCTTCCGGGAGCGCCGCTCTATGACGCCGATGGCGGCCTCGACAAGCTGATCGAGGGCGTTCTGGCCGATGTCGAGAAGCTTCAGGCCGGCGGCGTCGATGCCATCATGTTCGGCAACGAGAACGACCGCCCCTACGTGTTCAAGGGCTCCCCGGCATCGATCGCGGCTATGACGGCGATCGTGCAGGCGGTGAAGCCGCACCTCAAGGTGCCGTTCGGCGTCAACTATCTGTGGGATCCGGTGGCCACGGTCGCGATCGGCTCGGTCACCGGCGCCAGCTTCGTGCGCGAGATCTTCACCGGCCTGTTCGCTTCCGACATGGGCCTGTGGGAGCCGAACTGCGCCGAGGCCGCGCGGTTGCGCCATGATCTGAAGCGCGACGACATGAAGATGCTCTTCAACATCAACGCCGAGTTCGCCCATTCGCTCGACCAGCGCCCCATCGAGCTGCGCGCCAAGAGCGCGGTGTTCTCCTCGCTCGCCGACGCCATCCTGGTCTCCGGCCCGATCACCGGACAGCCGGCCGACCAGTCGCATCTGCGCAAGGTCGCCGAGACGGTGAAGGAGGTGCCGATCTTCGCCAATACCGGCGTCAACATCGACAATATCCGCGACGTGTTCTCGGTCGCCTCCGGCGTGGTCATCGGCACCCATTTCAAGGTCGACGGCAACACCTGGAACCCCGTCGAGGCGGCGCGCGTGTCGCGCTTCATGGATGTCGTGAACGCCATCCGCTGATCACGACGCCCTTCCCTGCGCACAGGTGCCTTCATGAGCTACGTCCTCGGACTCGATATCGGCACGACGTCGACCATCGGACTGCTTCTCAAGCTTCCCGGTGAGATCGCCGCCATGACCTCGCGGCCGGTGACGCTGTCTTCCCCTCATGCGGGCTGGGCCGAAGAAGACCCGGCGCAGTGGTGGGACAATGTCTGCGCGATCACGCGCGAGCTGATCGCCACGGCGGGCATCGACCCGGCCGAGATCGCCGCCATCGGCGTGACCGGCATGCTGCCGGCCGTCGTGCTGCTGGACGCGGAGGGCCACCTGCTGCGCCCCTCCATCCAGCAGAGCGACGGGCGCTGCGGCACCGAGGTCGCCGAACTGCGCGCGGAAAAGGACGAGGCCTCGTTCATCGCCAGGGCCGGAAACGGCATCAACCAGCAGCTGGTCACCGCCAAGCTGCGCTGGATCGCGCGGCACGAGCCGCAGGTCTTCGCCCGCATCGCCACGGTGTTCGGTTCCTATGACTACGTGAACTGGCGGCTGTCCGGCGAACGGGCGGTGGAGCAGAACTGGGCGCTGGAGGCGGGCTTCGTCGATGTCGCGCGCCATGAGATCGACGACGAACTCGTCGCCTGGGCCGGCATTCCCCGCAGCGCCGTTCCGCGAAAGACCGCCTCCCACGAGGTGATGGGCCGGGTGAACGCCGAAGGCGCCGCCGCCACCGGCCTTGTGGCCGGCACACCCATTATCGGCGGCGCGGCCGATATGATCGCCTCGGCCCTCGGAGCCGGCGTCACCCAGACGGGCGACATCCTCATCAAGTTCGGCGGCGCGATCGACATTCTCGTCGCCACCGATCAGGTGAAGCCCGATCCGCGGCTCTATCTCGACTACCACCTCATCCCCGGCCTGTTCATGCCCAATGGCTGCATGGCGACCGGCGGCTCGGGCCTGAACTGGTTCGTGCGCACCTTTGCCGGCGGCGAGGCGATGGCCGCCGAACGCGAGGGCATCAGCGTGCACCAGCACCTCGACCGGCTCGCCGCCGAGCGGCCGGCGGGCGCCGATGGCCTGATGATCCTGCCCTATTTCCTCGGCGAGAAGACCCCGATCCACGATCCCGCCGCGCGCGGCGTCTTCGATGGCCTCACCCTGTCCCACGACATCGGCCATCTGTGGCGCGCACTGCTCGAAGCCTATGCCTATGCCAGCGCGCACCATGTCGAGGTGCTGCGCGACATGGGCCATTCCGCCCAACGTGTGCTGGTGTCGGATGGCGGCTCGAACTCGCGGGTGTGGATGCAGATCATCGCGGATGTGCTCGGCCAGCCGGTTCATCGGCTCAAGGGTCATCCCGGCTCCTCGCTCGGTGCCGCCTGGACCGCCGCCGTGGGCGTGGGCCTCGCCGACTGGCCCGGCATTGCCCGCTTCGTGCAGCAGGACGAGGTGCTCCAGCCCAACCCCGCCCATGCCGAGGTGTATGAGGCGGGCTATCGGCGTTATCGCGATCTCTATCGCTGCCTCGCGGCCCAGCGGCGTGTCGCGTGAGCGGGTCTGGTGTGAGCGGGGTTGGCGTGAGCGGGGTTGGCGTGAGCAGGTCTCGCATCCGCGAACCTTCCGGCCGCCTCGCCGCTGTCGCCTGGGACATTGACGGCACGCTGATCGACAGCGAACCGCTTCACCATCGCGCGCTTCTGGCCGCCTGCAAGGCACTTGGAACCGACCTCTCGGACCTGCCGGATCAGGCCTTTCGCGGCATTCACATGGGCGATGTCTGGCGGCAGATCTCGCCACGGCTCGCGAGTGAGGTGAGCGAGGCGACATGGCTGGCCTCCATCAATGCCCATTATGTCGAGGCCCGCGGCAGCCTCATCGCCCTGCCGCAGGCGGTCGCGACCATCCGCGCGCTGCAGCGGCTCGGCATCCTTCAGGCCTGCGTGTCGAATTCCAGCCGGAGCGTGGTCGACGCGAACATCGATGCGCTCGGCATTGGAGACGCGATGGCGTTCTCGCTGAGCCTCGATGACGTGGCACGGGGCAAGCCGGACCCTGAACCCTATCTCGCCGCCTGCATGCGGCTGGGTCTTGAGCCCTCGCAGGTGGTGGCGGTGGAAGACAGCCGCGCCGGCGCCATCTCCGCGCGCGCCGCCGGCCTTCATGTCGTCGGCTACCGGCCGAGCGGGGGCGGGTTCGACGATGTCGATCTCGAGATCGACCAGCTCGCGGATGTCCTGACGCTGTTTCACCCCGCCGCCAACGGCTCGTGATCGACAGTTTGCGGCCGGAAACGGCGGGATGGGCTCACCCGCCTCTCGCCACCCGGCCCCGTCGACCCGACACCTGCCGGCGCGGACCCGGCACGCCTTATCAAAGGCAGGCGCCGAGACCTGAATGCAGATTATTGCAACAATTATCGACCTATAAAGTCAAATGATAATCCCCAAAATGAATACAATTTCTGTAATTTCTGCATTACATAATCACAAATTATAATTTTTATCGTCTATTCTATTTTTTCATTACTCAACGTGAACTGGACTAAATGACTTGATTCTATTTTCGATGCGAATTTATTGGAACATCCCGGCTTTCTCGACGTTGGGTTGTTAATGGTGGGCTTTTGCCCCGCCGCTGCCATCAATTCTCAAGCGGCCGGCCATGCCGTCGGCTCCGCAAAAAGAACGGCGCGCGCAACATGTATCGCATCCTGCTTTCGCTCCTGATCGCTGTGGTCGGGCTCTTTCTTTTGATCGGCGGGGCGTGGCTTGCCGCCCTCGGCGGGTCCTGGTTTTTCATCCTTCTCGGCGCGCTCATCTGCGTGTCGGCCCTCCTCCTGCTCAGGCGACACGCCGCGGGTCTGGCGCTTTATGGCCTGACCCTGCTGTGCACGCTGGCCTGGGCGGTCCATGAGGTCGGCTTCGACTGGTGGGCGCTGTCCGCGCGCGGCAGCCTGCTGGTCGCGCTTGGTGTGCTTCTGCTGCTGCCGCCCATGGTCTGGTCGCTGCGCCGCGAGGGCGAAGGCCGGGGCCGCTATGGCCTGCCGAGTGGCGTGCTCGCCGCGTCGATCGCCCTGGCGGCGGTCATTGGCGGTTATTCGATGCTTCAAAGCCCCCATGATCAGGCCGGGGCGTTCTCCGACGCGACGATGACGGCGACCCGGAATGTCGAGAGCACCGTCCCCGACGGCGAATGGCAGGCCTATGGACGGACCGCGGCGGGCCGGCGCTACTCACCGCTCGATCAGATCACCCCGGCCAATGTCGACAAGCTGAAGGTGGCCTGGACCTATCGGACCGGCGACATACGCGGCCCGAACGATCCGACGGAAGCCACCTATGAGGTGACCCCGCTGATGATCGACAACACGGTCTACATCTGCACGCCGCACAGTCTGGTGATCGCGCTGGACGCGGTCTCCGGCAAGGAAAAGTGGCGCTTCGATCCGCAGCTGAAACAGACCCTCAAGCAGACCACCCAGCATCTCACCTGCCGTGGCGTGTCCTATTACGATGGCAGCTCGGCCTTGGTCACGGCCGGGCAGACCCCGTCCCCCGCGCGTGGCCCCGAGGGAACGCCCGACGCGCAGCGCGTCGCGGAGAGCGCGGCGGATGTCACCACGCAGGCTGCCGGCGTGCCCCAGAACGTCGTCACCGGCCAGGCCAAGCCCGGCGCGCCCAATCCGGTTGTCGATCGCAAGGGCGTGGCAGCGGCCGGACCGGTCGATCCCACCTGCGTGAAGCGCCTGTTCGCGCCCACCTCGGATGGCCGGCTGATCGCCCTCAGCGCAGAGACCGGCAAGATCTGCCCCGGTTTCGGGGGTGATGACGGGACCATCAACCTCTGGGCGAACATGCCCAATGTCACACCCGGATCGGTCTACGCCACCTCCCCGCCCGTGGTCACCGACAAGCTCGTCATCGTGGGCGGTACGGTCAACGACAACGTCGCCACCACCTCTCCCTCCGGCGTCATCCGCGCCTACGACGTCAATACCGGCGAACTGGTCTGGAACTTCGACGCCAAGAATCCCGACGCCACCGCGCCGATCAGCAATGGCGAGACCTATTCGGAGAACGCGCCCAACTCCTGGAGCGTGTCCAGCTATGATCCCAAGCTCGGGCTGATCTACCTGCCGATGGGCAACCAGTCGCCGGACCAGTATGGCGCCGGCAGAAGCCCCAGCGTCGAGAAATACTCGTCATCCATCCTCGCGCTCGACGTCAACACCGGCAAGCCCGCCTGGGTGTTCCAGACGGTCCATCATGACCTGTGGGACATGGACGTGCCCGCGCAGCCCAGCCTGGTCGATCTGACCATCGGCGGCGTCGAGGTTCCCGCGCTGGTCGCGGCAACCAAGCAGGGCGAAATCTATGTGCTCAATCGCGAGACGGGCGAACCGGCTCTCCCCGTGACGGAGGAGCCGGCACCGACCGGAGCGGTCAAGGGCGACACCACGGCGCCGACGCAGCCGGTGTCCACCATCTCGTTCAAGCCCGAGCCGCTTCAGGAAAAGGACATGTGGGGCGCCACGCCGCTCGACGAGCTCGCCTGTCGCATCAAGTTCCATTCCCTCAACTATGAGGGCCGCTATACGCCGCCGACGGAGAAGGGCTCGATCATCTATCCCGGCAATTTCGGCGCGTTCAACTGGGGCGCGGTCGCGGTTGATCCGAACCGCCAGGTCCTGTTCGGCATGCCGGTCTATCTCGCCTTCACTTCGAAGATGGTCCCCCGGCCCAACGCTGACAAACGGGTCGTCACCAAGGATGGCGAGGCGGTGTTCAACGAGAATTTCGGTGCGCCCTATGCGAGCGAAATGGGTGCCTTCCTCTCGCCCATCGGGCTGCCGTGCCAGGCCCCGCCCTGGGGCTACATCGCCGGCGTCAATCTGACCAACGGCAAGACCGTGTACAAGCACATCAACGGCACGGTGCGCGACCTCTCGCCGATCCCCCTGCCCTTCAAGATGGGCGTTCCCGGCATTGGCGGGCCGATCATCACCAAGGGCGGCGTCGCTTTCCTCAGTGGAACGCTCGACTATTATGTGCGCGGCTATGACCTGAAGACCGGTGCACAGCTCTGGCAGGCACGGTTGCCCGCCGGTGGACAGGCCACGCCCTCGACCTATCTCGGCGCCGACGGACGGCAGTACCTCATCGTCGTCGCCGGCGGTCACGGCTCGACCGGAACCGAAGCCGGCGACTCGATCATCGCCTACGCGCTTCCCAATCCCGGATAGGCCGCCGGGGGCAGGTTGCGCTCAAATTCTCGACGGCCAGGGCGGGAGAATTGGCCCAAAGGGGTCGAACCGGTCCTGCGACCCCAATCATTTTTCGGTGGCCGAAGGCACTCACGGCGGGCGGGTTTATCGCTGAACCCCTGCTCGACCCGTTCGTCGATCGTGTCCCGCCGGGCCTTCAATAAAGCTCATATCGTTGCGTCCTGGCTCGGAACGTTCTGATTTCCTCCATCGAGGCCTTCGCGCTGCGCCGCCCAGGTGAGCAGCGCATCAAGAGCCGGGCACAGGGCCTGACCCCAGTCCGTGAGGCAGTACTCGACCTTCGGAGGCACCTGATGATGGACGATGCGGCGCACGATCCCGTCCTTTTCCATCTGCCGGAGTTGCTGGATCAGCATCTTCTGGGAGATCCCCGGGATCGCGCGTTCGAGATCGGAGAAGCGCAGAACATGCCCGCCGAAGAGGTGAAACAGGATCACCAGCTTCCAGCGTCCCTCAAGAAGCTTGAGCGCGTTCTCGACGCCCTCGGCCGCTGTTTCTCTCGTATATTGGTGCGACATACTTTTTAGTTAGTACCTTACTTTTTCGTGTGTTCTTGCGATTTTGGAAAGTTAGGGCATTTTCAGTCTCCAGACAAGGTCAACCCGGAGATCGATCATGACCCTCGCATTACCCAAATCCATAGCCGACTACTTTGCGGCGGATGCGGCGGATGGCGCGGCGGTTGCCGCATGTTTCACGGCCGACGCCGTGGTCGTCGACGAGAAGAAGACCTATACGGGGCGCGAGGCGATCGCGGCCTGGAAGTCCGAGGCATCCGCGAAGTATCAATACGTCGCCGAGCCCGTAGCCATCGAAGATCAGGGTGACAGGGTCATCGTCACCGCACATCTGATTGGAAATTTTCCGGGAAGTCCGGTGGACCTTCGCTACGCTTTCACGCTCTCTGGTGACGCGATCGCCCGGCTGGAGATCGTCCCATGAGCTTCGATCTTGGCCTCGATGGAAAGCGCGCCCTTGTGACGGGCGGCACCAAGGGCACGGGCGCCGCGGTGGTTCAGGCATTGGCGGACGCAGGTGCGCGCGTCGCGGCAACGGCCCGAACCGTGCCCGAGAATGGAACCGGCAAAATCCATTACATCGCGGCCGACCTGCTGACCGCGCAGGGCTGCGCAAACGTCGCCAAGGAAGTGGTTCACGCGTTCGGCGGCATCGACATCCTCGTCAATGTGCTTGGAGGATCGAGCGCGCCGGCGGGTGGCTTTGCGGCCTTGACCGATGAGGAATGGCAGAAGGAGATCGATCACAATCTCATGCCTGCGGTCCGGCTCGATCGGGCACTGCTTCCGTCGATGATCGCGCAGAACTCAGGCGTCATCATCCATGTGACGTCGATCCAGCACGAACTGCCATTGCCAGAATCGACGACCGCCTATGCAGCCGCAAAGGCGGCGCTGTCGACCTATAGCAAGAGCCTGTCGAAGGAAGTGACCCCCAAGGGCGTCAGGGTGGTTCGCGTGTCGCCTGGCTGGATCGAGACCGACGCCGCCGTGGCGCTCGCGGAACGGCTCGCGAGGGAGGCCGGGACCGATTATGAGGGCGGCAAGAGGATCATCATGAATTCTCTAGGCGGAATCCCGCTCGGCCGACCGGCGAAACCGGCCGAGATCGCCGATCTGATAACATTCCTGGCATCGCCGCGCGCTGGAGCGATAACCGGTACCGAATATGTCATCGACGGCGGGACTGTTCCCACCGCTTGAATTGGGGGCTCCCTCCGCGAATTTCAGCACAGCCTGGGGGGCATCCCCCCGAGGCGGGGCCTATTCAAGATCACGCCGCGCCCCATGAGGGGCCCGGCGTGATCCTCATGACAGCCAGCCGGTTCTCATCGCCCCGCACACCGATCAAGGCGGTCCCATCGGCCGGACGCTCCTCATCGTCCACCATGGCGAGCCTCATCGACCACGGCGAAACGGGACAGTCCGCCTACCCCCCGCCGCCCTTCCGCGCCAGCACGGTACGCTTGGCCACCCAGCCAAGGGTCGACCCCTGCACGATCACGGAGAACAGCACGACGGCGTAGGTCGCCGCGAGGATCCAGGACTTGGCCTCCCCCTCCGGAATGGAGAGCGCAAGCGCGATCGATATGCCGCCCCGGATCCCGGCCCAGGTGAGAAACACGACACTGCCGCGCGACATCACCTGGCCGGCCCATGGCATGAATGTCGGCACGCCAACGGCAATGAAACGCGCGGCGATAACGATCGGAATGGCGATCGACGCCAGCAGCAGGGCATGCGGATCGAAGCGGAGGATCAGCACTTCCAGCCCGATCAGCAGGAAGAGCACCGAATTCAGCACCTCGTCGATAAGCGTCCAGAGGCCGAAGACATAGGTCTGGGTGCGGTCGCTCATCGCGTCGCGCGGGCCTCGATATCCGATCAGCAGTCCCGCGGCGACAACCGCCAGTGGTCCGCTGACATGAAGGCGCTGCGCGACGGCGTAGGTAGCGGTCACCAGTGCCAGCGTGATCAACACCTCGATGGAATAATCGTCGATCAACCGCATGGCTCGGTAGGCGACATAGCCAGTGACCAACCCGAGCAGCAGCCCTCCGCCAGCTTCGGCGAACAGCAGCTCGGTGATCGACCATACCGTGGTCTCCTCGCCACCCTGGCCCGTCGCAAAAGCCAGCAGGATGGTGAAAACGACGATGCCGACGCCGTCGTTGAACAGCGACTCTCCCTTCATCTCGACCTCGAGATGTGCCGGCACCTTCACGTTCTTCAGCGTGCTCATGACGGCCACCGGATCGGTGGGACTGATGAGCGCGCCGAACACCAGCGCCCACGGCAGCGGCAGGGGTTGGCCAAGCAGGCGCGCCGCCTGCCACATCATGAAGCCGACGATGAAGGTCGACGCAATCGTCGCGAAGGTCGCGAGCACCACAACCGGAAGAGCGCGGCTGGCCAGCGTCTTAAGGTCCACATGCAGCGCGCCGGCGAACAGCAGAAATGCCAGCATCCCGTCCATTACCACCGACGTAAAGTCGATGTTCAGGAGCGCGCCCGTCAGCGGAGCGAAGAGATGCTCACTCGGATAGAGGACGTCGATCGCCACAAGTATCAGTGAGGCAGCGACACTCATGGTAAGCAGGCCGACGCTGCGCGACATCGGCAGAAACTTGTGATTGATCCAGCCCAATCCGGCGGACAGGGTCAAAAGCAACGCGGAAAGCTCAAAGATCGACAGCAACAACTCTCCTTCTGCGGACGGCGCCCGGCAAATCCCACATCGGGGGCAATGAATATAATTTTCTCATTTAGTACCAGTTGGTTACAGGAACAAAAAAGTCCCTGCGCCAGCACCGGCGATGGCTCCAAAAATGTCGGTGCCAGACGGCACGACCCAAAGCGCGCCCATGTCCCCCGCATCAGAATGCGCCGAACGCGACATGGCGTCGAACCGGGATGGAGGCTGTGGAGCCCAGCGGGTCCCGGCCTCCCCGGCGTACCAGAATCCCCCTCACCCGCCGACGGTAGGCCGGAACGCGCTCACTCCATTTCCCGGAGTTTTGCGATGTCGGCAGGTGTGAGCGCGGAAGGCGTGCTTCCGAAACGGGCGGTCACATAGTTGGCCACAGCGGCGACTTCGGTGTCGGAATAAGCCCGTCCAAAGCCCGGCATGGTGGGATGGCCGGCCCATGGCTCGCCTGCCCCCGAGCCGTTGAGCACCATCAGAGCCACGTTCACCCCGCTTGGGTCGTTGACCGCGCGCACCCCCGTCAGCTGAGCCTCTTCGCGCACCGCGCCGGCGCCGGTCCAGGCGTGGCAGCTGGCGCAATTACCCTCGAACATGCGCTTGCCGATCGGGTTGTCGAGACCGGCCACCTGCGGCGTCGCGGGCGCGGCACCGGCGAGCCCGGGCAGGTTGCTGGCAACCGGCGGCACACTCTTCAGATAGGTGACGATGGCGCCGGTGTCGGAGGGTGTCAGATGCGCCAGACTCAGTTCCACGACTTCGCCCATGGGGCCTGAGGCCACGCCCCGGCCATGGGCATATCCTGTCGAAAGGTAAGCTGTGAGCTGCTCCGCCGACCAGTCGCCGACGCCGCTCACCTTGTCAGTGGAGATATTATACGCGTTCCAGCCCTCGGCGACGCCACCGCCGAACTTGCGACGCTGGTCGAGCGCCTGCAGGAGGTTGCGCGGGGTATGGCACTCGCCGCAATGCCCGGCGGCCTCGACCAGATAGGCGCCACGGTTCCATTCCGGCGATTGCTCGGGAACCGGCCGGAAACGCTCATCAGGGTTGAACAGAGTCGCCCAGATCGCCATCAGCCAGCGCTGGTTGAACGGGAAGGCGAAGGTGTTTGGCTTGTTGGCCTGCCGCACCGGCTTCAGCGCGAAGAGATACGCCTTGATGGCGAGCGCGTCCTGGTCAGTCAGCAGCGTGTAGGACGCATAGGGAAAGGCCGGGTAGTAGCGCGACCCGTCAGGCGCGATACCGCGATGCACGGCGTTCAGGAACTGGGCATCCGTCCATTTGCCGATACCGGTTTCCTCGTCCGGGGTGATGTTGGGCGTATAGATGGTGCCGAAGGGCAGCACGAAAGGCCTTCCACCGGCGAAGGGCTGGCCGCCCCTGGCGGTGTGGCACGCCTCGCAGTCCGCCATGCGGGTGATGTAAGCGTCCTTTGTCGCCGCATCCGCGCTGGCAAGCTCCACCGGCACGCCGGTGGGCGAGGCGTTTGTATAGTCGGCGAGCACCACCGGCGTGCCATCGGCGAAACCGTAAGGCCCCGGCTGGAATACCATCCAGCCGATGACGCCAAGCGCAGCCACGCCAGCGGCCACGAAAACCGCGAAGATGGAGAGGACGATCTTCCTGATCCGCATTATCAGACCGCCTTTGCAATCAGCGCGGCGTCGACCGGCATGCGGGTGAGCTGCACCCCGGTCGCGGCGAAGATCGCATTCGCCACGGCGGGCTGTACGATCACCGTTCCCGGTTCTCCGATACCGCCAGGGTTCTCGGTACTCGCCAGCAGGTCGACTTCGATCGCCGGCATCTCGTCGATGCGGATCAGCCGGTAGTCATGGAAGTTGCTCTGCTCCACGCGCCCGCCCGCGATCGTCACCTTGTTGTGGAGCACCGTGGTGATGCCGAAGGTCACCCCACCCTGGATCTGCGCGAGAACGGTGTCGGGATTGATGACCCGGCCGACATCGGCGGCGACGACAACCCGGGTCACGCGCACATCACCCGCATCATTCACAGCGACGTCGGCGACGCAGCCGAGGTAGCTGCCGAAGGCATGCATCAGCGCGACGCCGCGACCAACCCGGCCGCCGAAAGCCGAGGCCGGCGCGGGCGTGCCCCAGCCGGCCTTTGCGACAACGGCGTTCAGCGCGGCGAGCGCGCGCGGGTTCGCTTCCAGCAGGTTCCGCCGAAAGGCGACCGGATCGACATCGGTCTTGCGAGCGATCAGGTCAAGGAAGCACTCGATGGAGAAGATGCTGCTGTTGGGGCCGACGCCGCGCCAGAAGGCAACCGGCACCGGGCTCTCATGGCGGACGTAATCCACCAGAATGTCGCCAAAAGCGTAGGGAGGGTGCACCGCGCCATCCACCGCATCGCCGTCGATCCCGTCCTTGAAGGCCGGTGGCAGCCAGCGGGCGAGGATTGATGCGCCCGTGACACGATGATGCCAGGCGGTAATACGCCCGTTCTCCAGCAGGGCCTTGAGCCGGTCGTGATAGAGCGGGCGGAACGGGTCCTGCCTTATGTCCTCCTCACGTGACCAGATCACCTTCACCGGCCCATCCACCTTCTGCGCGATCCGGGTGGCGGTGATGACGTAATCGGCCTCTAGACGTCGACCAAAGCCGCCGCCGATCAGATGGTTGTTTATGGTCACCTTCGCAGGTTCGATGCCAAGCACCTTCGCCGCGCCATCCTGCGCCTTGCCGGGAACCTGCGTTCCCACCCACACGTCGCAGACCCCGTCATGCACATGGACCGTGCAGTTCATCGGCTCCATCGGGGTATGGGCCAGGAAAGGCAACTCGTAGGTCGCCTCGAACAGCGTCCCCTCGCCGAGCTTTGCAAGCGCGTCGCCTTCCTTCTGCGCGGGCACGCCGGGGCCCTCCGACGCTTTTTCGATGCCGGCCCAAAGCTGCGCTTGGTCGAGCCTGGCGTTCGGACCGGGGGTCCATTCGATCTGAAGTGCCCGCAGCCCCTGCAGTGCGGCCCAGCTGTTGCTGGCGATCACGGCCACCATGTCGTCCAGGACGACCACCTGCCGCACTCCGGGCACCGCGAGGGCCGGCGCCTCCTCGACATGGGCAACCGTTCCACCGATCACGGGCGGCGCCATCAGGGAGGCGTAGCTCATGCCCGGCCGGATCACATCGATGCCGTACACCGTCGCGCCGGTCGCCTTGGCGGGCGTGTCGATGCGGGGCTGCGAGGTGCCGATGAGCTGGAACTTGTCGGGTGACTTGAGCGCGACATCCGCCGGCGGCGGCATGGCGGCGGCACGATCGGCCACCGCTCCATAGCTCAGCGTGCGTCCGCTGCCGGCATGAGAGATCACGCCCTTGTCGGTGGTGAGCTCGCTCGCATCGACGTTCCATTCGGCGGCCGCGGCGGCAACCAGCATGGCGCGCGCGGTGGCCCCGGCCTTCCGCAGCGGTTCGGTCCACGCCATGGTGGTGGTAGAGCCGCCAGTGGCCTGGATGACGAAGATTGGATTTCCGTAGTCCGCCTGGTCAGCTGGAGCATGGACGGCGACAACCTGGTCGAGGCCGATGTCCAGTTCCTCGGCGAGGCACATGGCCTGCGAAGTGTACACGCCCTGGCCCATCTCGACTGCAGGCATGACAAGCCGAACCGGGCCTTCCGTCGGCACATGCACGAAGGCATTAAGCGACGCGCCGACCGGAGCGGGCTCGTCGGCCCGGGCGCGCCGCACGGGGAGGCCAATTCCGATGATGAGCCCACCAACGAGCGCCGCGCCTGCGCGCAGCAGCGAACGCCGCGAGAGTTCGGGACCGTTCATGTGGGGGACTTCAGGACCGCGCAGCATGCTTGATCCCCTCGCGGATACGCACATAAGTTCCGCAGCGGCAGAGATTGCCGGCCATGGCCGCGTCAATGGCCGCGTCGTCTGGCGCCGGATTTGCCGCAAGCAGGGCCGCCGCCGACATGATCTGACCCGGCTGGCAGTAGCCGCACTGAATGACCTCAAGGTCAAGCCAGGCCCGCTGGACTTTCGCCCCTTCCGGCGTCACGCCGACGCCTTCGATGGTGGTGACTGCCTGCGTGCCGACATCGCCGACGGCCAACTGGCAGGAGCGCACCGCGACCCCATCCAAATGCACCGTGCAGGCCCCGCACTGGGCGATCCCGCATCCGAATTTCGTACCCGTCATGCCAAGCACGTCGCGCAATACCCAAAGCAAGGGCATGTCGCCTGGAACATCCACGCTATGAGCGACGCCGTTGATGATGAGATTGGTCATTCAACCTCCTAAACAAAGCTGTGCGGCGCCGCTTAGGGCACCACCATCCCCAGGCTTTGATGGCACAGCCGCAGTATCATGAAACATATCATGCAAGGCATCTGGAGCGTAGGAGCTGACGCTCGCAGCGCCAGCTCCTACGCGTTACATTATGTCTGTCATATTTGTACGGCAATGTCGTCTCGTGCAGATTCCACAATAAGCCGCTCTGGAACGGCCAAAACTTTCGAAATCCCACGATGCTGTCGTGACCGGCCGGCGGACATGCCCTCAGCTGCCAACTGCGCGATCGTCGGCTCACCGAGTGTCGTCTCGGGCGCTACTTCCGCGTGGCATCGCGGCTTGACGGAGGGACGGCAGGCCAGGACGAACTGAGAGCACGATCGCACTCGATCCGAGAGAGAAAACGGCGCTCTCAGCTTTCATATGTCGAGCACGAGCCAGCTTGCTCGCAGGCTTCGGGCACTCTTTGATCCCTGCGACGTTCTCCTTCGAAAGCTGCGCATGTCGCAATCGACGGAATTGCGCCCCATACCGCCCAGGCATTGTTGGAGCGGACAGCCCTACTCCCGTACAGGCTTCTGGCAACGTGCGGTCTCGCCCGACCGGGTCGGCAGGACATTCAAGTCGGAAGAGATATAGGCCGGCGCCTCGGTCGACTATTATCCAACCAATACGACAAATGGTCAGGCCCGCGAAGCGAAAGAAGCTCCGCACGCCCCGTGAGTTCGGAACGCTGAACATAGCGCAATGCGGCCTTCGCGACGAACCGCTTCGAGGTCATATTCCACGCGCTATCGTAACGGCATAACGACCGATCCGAGCGATGGCATATGTCGGAAGCGGCAGGTGGCACGGCAGTGTCACCATCGAGCACGGCTCCCGACGAGCATCGGGAGAGAGTTGCGACTTCTGGCTAAGAAGGGTCACGGAAAATTTGACTCCGTGACAAACCAATATATAACCAAAAAATGATAGGTTCGACTATGGTCTGAGCCATTCAAATGCCGCCCGAAGGCGGCCAAGCGGCGCGCAGATCGCCGCTGATTGGGAGGACATAATGGACATCAATCTGAACCGCCGCGACTTCCTGCTCACCGTCGCCGCAGCAACGCTGGGAATCGCGGCTGCACCCGCGATCCTGTCACCTGCCGCCTATGCAGCTGGCGACTTTCCGGACAAGCCGATGCAGGTGCTGATCCCGACAGGGGAAGGCGGCGGCGTCGATCAGGCCGCCCGCGCCTTCGACCGCATTTGGTCGAAGTATCTTGGCGCGAACTTCGAATATTCCTACTTCCCCGGCGCCTCGGGGCAGGTCGGTTACGAGGTTTTCATCTCGAAGCGCGAGCCAAATGCGTACAATATCCTCTTCGGAAATATTGGCCCGGAAATGATAATGTACGCGACCCAGAAGGTTAACTACAAATATCCGGAAGATTTTGTCTATATCGGCAGCATGGATGTGGACGACTCCGTCATCTGGGTTTCCGCAGACAGCAAATTCAAAACCATCCAGGACCTCGTCGAGGAAGGAAAGAAGCGGCAGATCACGCTGTCGACCAGCCGACTGCCGCATCCGTCCACCATTGGTGTGCTTGCGCTTGCTGAAGCGACCGGCATGAAGGTGCGGATGATCCCCTATGGCGGTGGCGGCCCCGCCCGCTCTGCGGCGATCACTGGCGAGGTGGACGGCTGCGCCACATTCCTGTCGACCTCGCTCGGGCTGGGCGATCAGGTGCGCTTCCTCACCGTGTTCAACAACAAGAACATCGCGCCCTCCCTCACCAATAATGCGCCGCCCGTGAACCAGGTGTTCGGCACCAAGATCCCGCCCATGTCCGGCCAGCGGGCGATCGCCATTCACAGCAAGGCCGCCAAGGCCCATCCAGATCGGGTCAAGAAGCTGACCGAGACGATGAAGCAGGTCTTCTCCGACCCCGATTACAAGGAAGTCGCCGAGAAGGCCGGCACGCCGTGGGAGTTCATCCAGTACGGCGATGCGGCGGCGTGCGACGAGTCGGCGAGAGAGTATATCGCGCTGGCAGACCGCTACCGTTCACTCCTGACCGCCACGAAGTGAGTTCTCCGGGGCGCGCGTGAGGCAGCGCGCCCCGCGTCCTTTGGCCGACTGCGCAGGATTCTGCCATGAATAACGACCGCGATGGCAAGGTCGCCACCGGAGCCGACTGGATCATTCCAATCCTCGGCGCCGGTTTCGCGACCTATTACCTTATCTCCATTAAGGATCTGGCGTGGGAGGCCAAGGTAAGCGGCGTCTTCTGTGCCGTCGTCCTGTTCCTGCTTATCGCCATCTTCGCCTTGCGCACGGCGATAGGGGTGGCGCGCGGCACCCACTACCTCGAATGGCGCAGCCTCTACGAGAGCCATAAGCTGGCCATCGTCCGGGGAGCGTTGTTCGCGCTTACGGTCGCGAATGTGGCCCTCATCCCCTGGGCCGGGTTCACGCTGAGCACGTTCGGTTTCCTGTTTACGTGTTTCCTCTGGCTGGAACGGATGAGCGCACGCCGGGCGGCGATCGTCGCAGGCTCGCTCGCCCTGTTCGGTTATGTTCTCTTCGTCCTGATCTTGAGGACCGCCTTGCCCCCTGGTCCGTTCGAGCGCCTCGTCAGCGCGCTCACGGGCTTCTGATCGGCAAGACGTGGAGTTTCACCCATGCACCTCAGCCTGAGCATTCTCGCCGACCAGTTCCTGCTGAACTTCAGCTATCTGTGGCTGATCATCATCGCGACCACGATCGGCATCATTATCGGAGCCATGCCGGGTTTCGGTGCAGCCAACACCATCATTCTGCTTCTCCCCTTCACCCTCGCGGTCCCTGTCGATGTCGCGCTGATCTTCATGGTCTCGCTTTTTGTCGCGTCGCACATGGGCGGGGGGATCACGTCGATCCTGCTGAACATTCCAGGGAACGGCGGCGCGGCGGCGACCTGCCTCGATGGCTATCCAATGGCCCGCAAGGGCATGGGCCAGCAGGCACTCGTGCTGTCCTTCGTCTCATCCACCGTCGGCGGCATGGTGACGGCGTGCCTGTCGATCTTCCTGCTGCCCTATATCTCGCGGCTCGCCTACTACATGCACAGCGTCGAGATGGTGGTGATCCTGCTGTTCGGCATCACGCTCATCGCCTCCGTTGCGTCCGACAACATGCTCAAAGGGCTCATCGCCGGGTTCCTCGGCCTGCTGATCGGCGCGATCGGCGCGGACCACATCTACTCCACCCCGCGCGCCACT
The DNA here is from genome assembly GCF_010669125.1 of Ancylobacter pratisalsi. Lineage (NCBI taxonomy): Bacteria > Pseudomonadati > Pseudomonadota > Alphaproteobacteria > Hyphomicrobiales > Xanthobacteraceae > Ancylobacter > Ancylobacter pratisalsi. The sequence continues at coordinate 2,825,778 of NZ_CP048630.1, read as the reverse complement.
TTCGGGTTCATCGAGCTGTATGACGGCGTGCCGCTGATCGCGGTACTGATTGGCGTCTTCGCCATCTCCGAAGCGCTGACCATGATGGAGAGCGCCTCCGTACTCAGCGACAAGGGACGCGAGCTGATGAAGCAGGCGGGCTGGGCGGAAACCTGGGAAGGTGTCCAGATGGCCTTCGCCCGAACCTGGCACATGATCTGGACCAGCCTTGTGGGGCTGGTGATCGGCATCATACCGGGCGCGGGAGCATCCATCGCGGCCTTCGTGGCCTATCAGCAGTCGCGTCTGTTCTCGAAGACGCCGGAAAAATACGGCACCGGCATTCCCGAGGGCGTGATCGCACCTGAGGCGGCTAACAACGGCTGCTCCTCCGGCGACCTGATTCCGCTTCTCGTCATTGGTGTGCCCGGCGGCACGACCGCGGCGGTGATGCTGATCGTGTTGACCTATCATGGCGTGCAGTTGGGGCCGCGCCTGTTCATCCAAAATCCCGGCATGGGTTACGGCGTGTTCATCACCATGATGATCGCCTACGCGGTTATGCTGTTCACGACCTTGCCTCTGACGCGCTACGTGTCGCGCCTTGTTCTGATCCCGACCACTGTGCTCGCGCCAATCATCATCGCCTTCACCCTGGTCGGGGCTTTCGCGCCCCGCGGCTACATGTTCGACCTCTGGCTCACGCTGGGCTTTGGCGTGATCGGCTATCTGTGCCGACGTACCGGGTACAACGTCGTGGCGGTTCTGATCGGCGTGATCCTAGGACCGATGCTGGAAGCGAACGTCATGCGGGCGCTGCGCATCAGCGGAGATGATCCGCTCGTGTTCTTCTCCTCACCGGTCGGGAATGGCCTTTGGCTCGCCCTGGCGTTCTCGCTGATGATCCCCTCGATCGCGAAGTGGCGCCGCAATCGCGCAGCGCTTGCGGCGAGCTGAGATGACAGCCATGCCCCCCTCCCCTCCCCTTGGCGCTCTCCACAGCAGCAACATCACTCCCCTTTCCCGGCTGGACATTCCCGGCGGGGGGCAGGTGACGGTGCAGGGCGGCTACGCCTTCATCGGCCATATGTCACCGCCGCTCGGCACCAGCATCTACGACGTGCGCGACCCGCGAGCACCGCGTCTTGTCGCGTCCATAGCGCCTCCCGACGCCTATTCGCATACCCACAAGGTCCGGGTAGCCGGCGACTTGATGATTACCAACGTCGAGCGCCACAAACGCCATTTCTATCGCAAGGGTGAGCGCATTACGCAGGTGACTGAGGAACTGGCTGCCCGCCTGAGCCGTTCACCCTATGAAAGCGAGATTGCCTCAGCGCTTGGCGTGAGCCCATACGAAATTGCCGATCTGCGCGCCGGGCTCGCGCGCGGTTATAGCGACGGCGGGTTCCGAGTGTGGAGCATTGAAGACCCGGCCCATCCGCGCGAACTGGCTTATGTCCACACTGGCGGCATTGGCGTGCATCGCTTCGACATGGATGAGCGCTACGCCTATATCTCCACCGAAATGGAGGGCTATGTCGGCAACATTCTCGTCATCTACGATCTTGCCGACCCGACCAGGCCCAGGGGAGTTTCCCGCTGGCACATGCCCGGCCAGCACATAGCGGCCGGCGAAACCCCAAATTGGCCCGGCCACCGTCACCGCCTGCATCATGCGCTACGGGTGGGCGATGTTCTCTGGGCGGGCTGCTGGTATGCGGGCGCCTACACGATAGACGTGTCCGACATCACGTGCCCCCGCACGCTGGGCACCTTCAACTACCATCCGCCGATCCCTGAGCCGACGCACACCTTCTTCCGTCTGGCGCAGCCGATCGGCGGGCGCGAGATCGCGCTCATCATCGACGAGGAGCACGAGCACACGCCGGGCCAGCCCCACGCCTTTCTTTGGGTCATGGACGCCGCGGACCCGGCAAATGTGCAGCCGATCTCGACCTTCCATCTGAGCGAAATGGAATCGCCCTATGCGCGGACCGGCGGGCGTTTCGGGGCGCACCAGTTCCAGGAGCGCCAGATCGGCAGCCTTGTCTTCGCAACCTGGTTCGCCGGGGGCGTCAGGGTAGTCGACCTCGATGATCCCACGGCCCCGCGCGAGGTCGGGCACTTCATCCCCAAGCCGGCCCCCGGCCACGCCGCGCCGCAGAGCAACGATGTCGATGTCGACGAACGAGGCATCGTCTATGTGCTCGACCGCGACAATGGCCTGGATATCTTCGCCTTCGAAAACTGAGGGGAGGCCAACATGTGTAGCGATTGCTTTGGCGACGAAGATCTCTTGGTCGGGGCAGCGGGCGCGACGTTTCCTCCCGAGCAGCTTGCGGCGGCGGCGCGACGGATCGAGACTGATATGTGCGGCGAACTCGTGCCTTCCCAGGCATGGAGAATCTATTTCGGCGCCGCGAGCGGCGCCGTCGGTTGGCGCGAGATGGAGCGCATGGCGCGTTGCGTGGAGGCCGCACGGGTGTTGCTCTCCCTCGAAGGGCATACCTCGCAGTGAGAGCCCTATTGACGATCGGGAGCCGTCCGACATCGGACTGACGCGCCTACTGCCTGAGACTTTGTCGCAGGACAGACCCGCTATTGGGTCCAAGTGCGTCATTCGGAACCGTGTACTGGCCGTGCTGCCGAATTCCGGCTTTGCCCGGACAGTGACCTCATAGATTTGCTGACAGGCTGTGTGCGGGATTCTACCTCTCCGGACATGGGAGAGAGTGCTGCGGAGCCACTGAAGCGGCTTCCGACATCCGCTTGAGCTGCAGGCACATTGTCAGCCACGCACAACGCGCCTGGCAGGCCATTGGCAACAATAGTGGGGACGCCATGCCTTACGACGCCAATGCAAACGGTGGCTCGCGCGCGCTCTGAAAGCCTGATCAATAAATATACCGGCATTGTCAGCACTTATGTCGGTGACACGAATCTGACTACTGCCACCGGTACGCTCTTACGCTCCCTCATTGCACCGGAAATTCAGAAGGGCAAGTAGAGGGCGTTCCGGGAAGAAGTCGGCATCGAACGGCGCAATGAATGGGCCTTGCTCACCATTGCATGAGAGCCGCACCCATGCTGAACACCCGTCGCCGCCGCGGGTTCGCGATGGTCGCACTTCTGCTGATCGTGACCGCCGCCGCGGGTTACCGCTTTTGGGGTACAGAGAGCCACGCGCCTGTACTGAAACCGGCCGCTGCAAGGGTCCCCGTGGCGGTAGCGCGCGTCGAGCGGCGCGATGTGCCCGTCTATCTGACCGGCATCGGCACAGTGCAGCCCTTCAACACCGTGACAGTACGCTCGCGCGTCGACGGCCAATTGCAGCAAGTGTTGTTTAAGGAAGGCCAGGATCTAAGGCAAGGCGAGCTGCTCGCGGTGATCGACCCGCGCGCTATTGAGGCCACTTTGGAACAAGCGAACGCACGCCTCGCCCAGGACGCCGCCTCGCTCGCGAATGCTCAACTGATACTCAAGCGTGATTCCAAACTCAGCGAAAGCGACTTCGCAAGCCAGCAGACAGTGGACACCCAGCGCAGCGTGGTAGCCCAGCTTCAGGCGCAGATCTCGCAGGACAAGGCGCTGATCAGCGCCGCGCAAACACAGCTCTCCTACACGCGCATCACCGCGCCGATCGATGGACGGGCGGGTTTGCGGCTGGTGGATGAAGGCAACATCATTCATGCGACCGACGCCGGCGGCCTGGTGGTGATCAACCAGTTGCACCCGATCGCCGTGATTTCGACCGTGCCTCAGGCCGATGTGCCGGCCATCCGCGCCGCGCTCGCAAATGGCCCCACGGAAGCGCAGGCCGTCTCACGCGAAGACGAACAGGTGCTCGCTACCGGCACCGTCGAGTTGATGGACAACAGGATCGATCCCTCGAGCGGCACGCTGCAGCTGAAATCGATATTCGCCAATCCCGACGATGCGCTCTGGCCAGGTCAGTTCGTCGATGTGAAGTTGAGGGTGAAGACCCTGGCCGGCGCCGCGACGGTGCCGGCCGATGCCGTGCAGCGCGGACCATCCGGAGAATTTGTCTTCGTCGTCAATGCGGATCGCGCGGTGATGATGGCACCGGTGACGACCGGGCCCATTGCCGACGGTATCGCCGTGATCACGAGCGGCCTGGATGAAGGTCAGACCGTGGTCGTGCGGGGCCAATACCGCCTCGCCCCCGGCATCAGGGTGGAGCCCACCGCCTTCAAGCCCGACCTGACGGGAGGCTGACCGCCATGTCGCTGTCCTCCTGGTTCATTCGCCATCCGATCGGCACATCGCTGCTAATGGCGGGATTGCTGACACTCGGCGCCGTGTCGTTTTTTCGCCTCCCGGTGGCGCCGCTGCCGGAAGTCGATTTTCCGACCTTGCAGGTCTCGACCCAACTGCCGGGCGCCAGTCCAGAGATCATTGCCTCGTCGGTTACTCAGCCACTGGAGCGCCAATTCGGTGAGATTCCCGGCGTGTCGCAGATGACTTCGATCTCGACGCTGGGCAACTCGTCGATCACCCTGCAATTCAATCTCGACGTCGACATTAACGGCGCCGCGCAGGACGTGCAGACGGCGATAAATGCCGCTGGCGGCCAATTGCCGACCAACCTGCCAGCACCCCCGACCTATCGGAAAATCAACCCGGCCGATCCCCCGATCCTCGTGCTGGCGCTTACCTCGCGCAGCCTGCCAATCACCACGGTCGACGATTATGCCGAGAATGTGCTGCAGCAGCACATCAGCCAGATTGACGGGGTTGGCCAGGTGCTGGTGCTCGGCCAGCAGAAGCCTTCCATCCACATTCAGGTCGATCCCACCAAGGTGGCCAATCTCGGCTTGTCGCTGGAGGACGTGCGGCAGGCCATCATCACCAACACGGTGAACGACTCGAAGGGAACCGTGCAGGGCAAGCGTCGCACGTACACGCTCTTCGACAACGACCAGCTCGACTCGGCGACGCCTTGGCGCGATGCGATCCTCGCCTGGCGCGATGGTGCACCGGTAAGGGTCCGTGACATCGGCACGGCAGTGGACGCGCCGGAGAACGCCCAGCTGGCCGCCTGGGCCAATGGCGAGCAGGCAATCGTGCTCCCGGTATTCAAGCTACCAGGTGCCAATGTCATCGCCACGGTGGATGCCATCAAGGCGAAACTACCGATACTGACCGCCACGGCGCCGGGCGGGATCGAGGTGAAGATCATGAGCGATCGCACCACCACCATCCGCGCCTCGGTGCAAGACGTGGAGAAGACGCTGATTATCACCGTGCTGCTGGTGGTGGCGGTGATCTTCGTGTTTCTTCGCAGTTTGACGGCCACGCTGATCCCAAGCGTCGCGGTGCCCCTCGCGGTGATCGGCACCTTCAGCGCGATGTATGGCCTGGGCTTCAGCCTCGATAATCTCTCGCTGATGGCACTGAGTATCGCCGTCGGCTTCGTTGTCGACGACGCCATCGTGATGCTGGAGAATATTGAGCGGCATCTGGAGATGGGCAAGACGCCGCTTCAGGCGGCGCTCGACGGTTCGGCAGAGATAGGGTTCACCATCCTGTCGATCAGCTTGTCGCTGGTCGCAGTCTTTATACCGCTCCTGTTTATGGGCGGGCTGGTCGGCCGATTGTTCCGCGAATTCGCGATCACGGTGACGATCACCATCGCCATGTCCGCCTTTGTCTCCCTGGCGCTGACGCCCATGCTGTGCGCGCTGTTCCTGAAGCCCAGGAATGAGACCGCGCATGGCCGCCTCTTCCGCTGGTCGGAGGCTGGATTTGGAGCGTTGCTTGCAGGCTATCGCGTCAGCCTCGACATGGCTTTAAAGCATCACAGGATCACGCTTGTCGCCTTCTTCTCCGCGCTCTTGGCAACCGGGGGGCTGTTCTACGCCATCCCCAAGGGCTTCTTTCCCCTGCAGGATACCGGCTTGATCATCGGGACCTCGGAGGCGGCGCAGGACATTTCCTTCAAGGACATGGTCCGGCACCAGCTCGAACTCGGGAAAATCGTCTCGGCGGATCCGGATGTGGCCACGGTGAGCATGGCGGTCGGCGCGAGCGGCGGGCAGACCATGAACAATGGCCGGATGTTCATCACCTTGAAGCCGCGGGACGAACGGGCCGCTTCGGCTTTCGAGATCATCGATCGGCTGGAAGCGAGACTTGCAAAAGTGGAGGGTGCAGCGCTGTTTCTGCAAGCAGCGCAAGACCTGAATGTGGGGGCGCGCGCCTCACGCACCCAGTTCCAGTACACGTTGCAGGACGGCAATATCGACGAACTGAATGAATGGGCTCCCAAGCTGCTGGCTGCGCTGAAAACGCTGCCGGAACTCACCAGCCTCGCCAGCGACCAGCAGGCTGACGGGGCGACGCTGACGCTGACTATCGACCGAGATCAGGCGGCCCGGCTCGGAATCAGCCCGGCCGCTATCGACAACACGCTCTACGATGCTTTCGGCCAGCGGCAGGTGACGCAGTATTTCACCCAGCTGAATTCCTATCACGTCATCCTCGAAGTACTTCCGGAACTCCAGAGCTCGCCGCGGGCACTTGACGGGATCTACCTGACCTCGCCCCTCACCGGCACGAAAGTGCCGCTGTCCGTACTGGCAAAGTGGACCAGCGTGCCGACAAGCTTCCTGTCGATCAACCACCAGTCGCAGTTTCCCTCAGTCACGCTGTCCTTCAATCTCGCACCCGGCGTCGCACTGGGAGACGCAGTGGCGGCGATCCACAATGCTGAGGCCGCGATCGGCAAGCCGGCAACACTGATGGGCGCGTTCCAGGGCAATGCACAGGCGTTCCAGGCCTCGCTGGCAAGCGAGCCAGCCTTGGTCGCGGCGGCGTTGTTGGTGATCTACGTCATTCTCGGCGTGCTCTATGAGAGCTATGTCCACCCGCTGACCATCCTGTCGACGCTGCCCTCCGCCGGTCTTGGCGCACTCGCGATACTGTGGGCATTTGGCTTCGACTTTTCGATAATCGCACTTATCGGAGTGATCTTGCTGATCGGCATTGTGAAGAAGAACGGCATCATGATCGTCGACTTCGCCATCGAGCGTGAGCGTACCGAGGGTATGTCCGCGCATGATGCCATCCGAGAGGCGTGCCTGCTTCGGTTCCGGCCGATCCTGATGACGACCATGGCAGCGTTGCTCGCCGGCGTGCCACTGATGATCAGCCATGGGACCGGCTCGGAACTTCGCCAACCGCTGGGCTATGCCATCGTCGGCGGGCTCGCTGTCAGCCAGATACTCACCCTGTACACCACGCCGGTGATCTATCTCTATCTCGATGCCCTGCGCGCGCGGTTGAGCCTTTCGCTATCCGGCAGGCAGCAGCCATCGGTTTAACCAAACGACAGTGACGGAACGGAAGACGTTCAAGGCACTTCGTACCGATGCGATGACGGGACCAATCTGGCGGACCATCGCTCCGTTCGTCGGGTCCCGGCCCGGAAATGCGCAATACGACCGCGCTTGGTGGCGGGAGCACTGCGGCATCCGGCATCTGCCCAAGAGCTTCCTGAACCGCTTTTTCGATGTTCAGGGTAGGCCGCAGACCGCTACGGCCGCCCGACGGCGGGCCATCAACAGCACCAGCGCGAGACCGGACGCGGCCGCCATGGCACCGACGAGCGACACCACAGGATAGCCCAGCCCGCCGGCGATCACCGCCCCACCCAGTGCCGCGCCTATGGCATTGCCGAGATTGAAAGCGCCGATGTTCACCGCTGACGCGAGGTTCGGAGCACCCGAAGCGGCGGCCATGACCCGCATCTGCAGCGGCGGCACAAGGGCGAAGCTCGCCACACCCCACAGGAAGATAAGCACGGCCGTCGGCACCACAAACGGCATCGCCAGCGCGAAGGCAACCAGCAAGACGACGAGAGAGATCAGTGTGGCGATCAACGTGCGGTCCACAGAGCGGTCGGCAAACCGGCCACCCAGCCAGTTGCCAACGGTGAGACCAACGCCATAAGTCACGAGCATCGCGGTCACGAAGGCGATGGAGGCCTGGGTCTCCTGCTGCAGGATTGGCGCGATATAGGTGAACACCGTGAACATGGCAGTGGAGCTCAGTACAGTGAGGGCGAGTGCCAGCAGCACTGGACCACGCACGAGCACCTTCAATTCGGATATCATGTCTCCGCCGACGGCGGCCGCAACGTTGGGAAGCGTCAGGCGCAGCGACATCATGGCGACCAGGCCCAGCGCCGCCATGCCCCAGAAGGCGGCGCGCCACCCTATCAAGTCGCCCGCCCAGGTCGCGAGCGGCACGCCGACGACATTGGCGATGGTCAGCC